>JADFIF010000161.1 GCA_022566795.1 Chloroflexota bacterium | reverse complement strand
CAGCGGGCAGCTCAGCGGCGGCGAGCGCCGGGCCTTACGTGTCCGGCCACTCGGCCAGCGTGACCCGGAGCTCGATGGTCTCGCTGTTTCGGAACACCGAGAGCGTTACGTCGTCTCCGGGCTTGCGGGCGTTGAAGTAGCTGACCATGTCCTCAACGGAGCCGACAGGAACACCGTCGACCGCGGTAATCACGTCCCCAGTGCTGGTGCCTCGCAGCGACCTAAAGGGGATCAGGCCGACCCGCTGGGCGGGGCTGTTGGCGAACACACCGGTGACGTAGATACCAGGGGGGAGGCCGCGAGGGCTCTGCAGGTCGGAGCTTACCGAACCCCCGCTTATTCCGAGCCACGGCCGCCGCACGACCTTTGACTCCAGGAGCTGGGGCATCAGGCTCTTCACGGTGTTGCTCGGAACGGCGAATCCGATACGAAAATCTTCGAGTCCCCGGACGGCGCCCGTGCGCACCGATGAGTTGACGCCGATCACCTCTCCGCGGGAGTTGAGCAGCGGCCCGCCCGAGTTGCCCGGGTTCAGGGGCGCGTCTGTCTGGATCATGTCCGGGATCGGGCGACGAAGGATACTGGAGGGCCCGCGTCCCGTGCCGCTCACGACGCCGACCGTAACGGAGTTGAAGTTCTGAAACGGACTGCCGATGGCCACAGCCATCTCGCCGGGCTTGAGCTTGCTCGAGTCTGCCAGGGTGAGCGGTCTGATGCCCGAGACCTCCGATGGATCGACCTGCAGCAGCGCCAGGTCGTCCGCCGGGCTCGACCCCAGGCGGGTCGCATCGATGCTCCTGCCGTCGGAGAGCCTTACCGTAATGGCGTCGGCCCCTCGGACCACGTGGCTATTCGTCACGATGTGGCCGCGGTCGTCGATCAGGAACCCGGAGCCGGACCCGGTACGCTGCAGGATCCCCGCTCCCTGCGTGACGCTCACCTCGACGACTGCGGGGCTGGCGTTCTCAAAGAGCGACGTCACAAGGTCTTCGTCGTAGAGCGCCCGCGAGCCGCCTATGCCGTCGCCTATCGAGGATGTCGAGAGGATTCCCAGCGTAAAGCCAACCAGCAGGGCGATCGCGGCCACCCCTAAGACGAGCGTTCTCGATGCGCCCCGGTAGCGGGTGACCTGCCGTTGGATGATCCTGTGTTCGGGATATTCCATGCGCTCATGTCCAGTATACCCAAAAACTCCTGAAGCCTTCCACGCGATTCATCGTGCGGGTACGTCAAGCATCTGCTCCAAGAGACTAAACGAGCGGGAGGCGCGTTTGGTTGTGGGCGCCGACGAATTGGGCCGTCCGCTCCGCACTAGTGACCCTCGAGGCATCCATCGTGCGGCAGATGCATCTAAGAGGACAGAAGATCGATGTGAATCTGGAGATTTCGAATGGCTTATGCACGGCTCGTTCCCCTGGTGGCCGTGGTCGCGGGCATCTTGGCCGTGGCCTGTTCCAGCGTCTCTGACGCGACGTCGCCCTCGGAAAGCACGGCCCGGAGCCAGGCTGCCGCGGGTCAGCCTGTTCCACCGGCGTCCAGTGGGACGGTCGGATCGTCTCTGGTACCGGTACCGTCCACCGACCCGCCAAAGCTCAATGGGAGTGCCCCCAAGCTTGACGAGACGAGTCCTGTCGTTAGCGAGCGGGTTGAGCTTCTTGACGACAAGCCGCCCCGGTTCCTCACGTTCGGGTGGAAGACCGACTTCTCGAGGCACTCGGTGCCGTTCGATGAGATCCTGTCAGGCGGTCCGCCTCGCGACGGCATCCCTCCAATCGACAATCCCAAGTACCACGATGTGTCGGACGCACCGACGTACATGGTGGCGAACGAGCCTGTCATCAGCGTGGAGATCAACGGCGACGCCCGGGCATTTCCTCTGGCGATCTTGATATCGCACGAGATCGTCAACGATGAGATTGGCGGAGTCCCAGTCACCATTACGTACTGCCCTCTGTGCAATACAGCCATCGTCTTCGACCGGCGCGTCGGCGACCGCGTCCTCGACTTCGGTACATCGGGAAACCTCAGAAACAGCGACCTGGTCATGTGGGACAGGCAGACGGAGTCGTGGTGGCAGCAGATTTCCGGCGAAGCCATCGTCGGCGAGCTGACAGGCACGAAACTCACCTTCATTCCCGCTCCCCTGGTCTCGTGGAGCGCGTTCAGGGACAGCTTTCCGGACGGTAAAGTGCTGTCCCGCGACACGGGCTTTGCGAGGAACTACGACCTGCCGCCCTACAGTGGGTACGATGAGCTCGGCAACATCCCCTTCCTGTTTTCCGGAGACATCGATGATCGGCTTCAGGCTGTCGAGCGGGTAGTGACGCTGAATGTGGGCGACGTCGCGGTGGCGTACCCCTTCGAAGCCCTGGAAGACCAGCCGGTGATCAACGACACGATAAACGGACAGGACGTCGTGATCTTCTTTGCCGGTGGAACGCTGTCGGCCTTTGCGGGCCGTAGCTACTCGGACAATCGTGCCGTCGGCTCCACCGGTGTCTACGAGCCTGTAGTCGACGGGCAGAAACTGACCTTCAAGGTCGAGGCGGACGTCATCGTGGACGAGGAGACCGGCTCGAAGTGGAATATCCTTGGCATAGCGGTCGAGGGCCCGCTGGAGGGCAGTCGCCTAGCGCCCGTCGTTCACGCCAACCACTTCTGGTTCGCCTGGGCGGCCTTCAACCCGGAAACCGAGATCCGGACCGGCGCGGCCGGTTAGACGCTGGTCTCTCCAGTCCACGGGAGGAAAGAGGGGCGCGGGAGAGACGCGGCCTCCCTCGCCAGCCGGCCTACCGCAAGGTGCGACCCCTCTGTCTCTGTGTCTCTCTTTCGATCGCCCTAGTCATCGTCGCTGGTGACTAGGGCGCGTCCGGTGGCGAGCGTGCGTCCCACATGAGCCGGACCCTCGCAGCCCTGACGGGATCAGCCCCCGAGGCTGTCCAGCGTGTCGTCTATCGACCGGTGTATGGCGGTGAAGATCGGGGTGTCCCTGAGGGTGTAGAGGCTGCCCTCAACCCCTCTTAGCTCCATCACCAGATCGAGGAAGTCCGAAGGGCTGTTGGTCTCGAAGGCCACGACGAACTCCTGGTCGTCCAATCCGAAGGAGTAGGTGGTGTTGATCTTTACCGAAGGGTACTTGTGGCCAATTCGGAAGTGCTCGTTCATCATCCGCTGGCGCTCGTCCTCGGGTAACAGGTACCACTCCCGGGTCTTCAGGAATGGGTACACGACGAAGTAATCCGCCTGCCCTGGCTTCACCCGGACACTCGTGCCTTCCTGCCCTGCATGCTTGTGTCCACCCACGTACTGAGAGCGGTGCGTCATGGCCAGGTAGGAGTAGGGCTGCGTAAGGTAGCTGCCAAGCCCGGTCCGCCAAAGGCTCGTCGCCATATCCTGCAGGCTTTCAAGCGTGTCCGTCGCCTGCCACAGCAGGAAGTCCACGTCCCCTCGAAGCCCGACCAAGCTGTAGCTGCGGATAAGCATGTGCGAGGCCGACTCCTCGACCACCGCCGCGAACTCCAGCTTGTTGTCGGTTCGCTCACTTTCGGGCAACCGCCGCCAGGCGGCGTCGAGCTTGAAGAAATTGAACTTGACGAACTGCCTGCCGTTGGAGTTTTCCACTGCAGCATCTCCTCTCGGTCCCAATATTATAGCATCGGCAGAGCCCCACCGAACCCTCGCGACCGCGCAGCGCGGCGCCTCTGGCCCGCACCGCCCAAGGCAAGTGTCGTGGCCCGCCTCGCTCCTGCCTCAGGGGGCCAAGAGATTGCATTGACCACGGCCGCCCCACACGCTATGATGAGGCAGTTAGCGCGTGGCAGACGTAAAGGGGTGAGGCATGCCGTTCGTAAGGGGAATCGGGGCTCCCGAGCTGATCATCATCCTCGTCATCGTCATGATCATATTCGGAGTCGGAAGGCTTCCGGAGGTCGGTGGCGCGATGGGCAAGGCCATTCGCGAGTTCCGCAAGTCCCAGACGTCCTCCGAGGAGGATACCGAGGTCGACGAGGAGACCAAGGAAGAGGAAGAGAAGAGCGCTCCTAAGAGCGAGGGCTAGGCCAATCGGAGTGCAGCAACCGGCAACTGCTCGGAACCCCGGACTGAAAGTCCGGGGTTTTTTGTTTCCCAGCCGAAGTGCGCGTTGAGTGGAGCGGGTGGCAAGTCCGAACCGAGGCCGCCCGGGCTCCGGTGGACTTACGAGCCGTCGCCTCCGTTGGCGGCAGCGGCGGGCAGCGGCGCCTCGATGGAGGCGTAGTTCATCTGGTAGAGGTGGGCGTAGAGGCTGCCCCGCGCCATGAGCTCTGAGTGGGTGCCCTCCTCGACGACTTCGCCAAGGTTGAGTACCACGATCTTGTCCGCTCCGCGGATGGTGGAGAGCCGGTGGGCGATCACGATAGCGGTGCGGCCCCGCAGCAGCTTTTGAAGCGCGCGCTGTATGAGCATCTCGGTGTAGCTGTCGATATTGGCCGTGGCCTCGTCGAGGATCAGGATGCGCGGGTCTGCGACGATGGCCCTCGCGAAGCTGAGCAGCTGGCGCTGACCAACGCTAAGATTCACGCCGCGCTCGGCCAGGAACGTGTCGTACCCGTCCGCCAGACGCATGATGAAGTTGTGGGCGTCGACGGCCTTGGCCGCCTCGATCATCTGCTCGTCTGTGGCGTCGACGTGGGTGTACTTGATGTTGTCCCGCACGGTGCCTGAGAAGAGGAACGGCTCCTGAAGGACCATGCTCATCTGGCCCGCCAGCGACTCTCGTCTCACGTCGCGTATGTCCCGGCCGTCGACCAGAATTGCGCCTCGCCCGCGAGGCACGTCGTAGAACCGCGACATGAGGGAGACCATCGTCGTCTTTCCCGCGCCGGTGGGCCCCACGATGGCTACAGTGTCGCCGGGGTCGATCTTGAGGCTTACGTGTTTGAGGACGTCTTGCCCAGGCACGTAGCTGAAGCTTACGTCCTTGAACTCGACCTCGCCCCGCAGCCGCGGCAACACCTCCGCGTCGTCCGTGTCGGTGAGGTCAAGCTCGGTGTCAAGCAGATCGAAAATCCGGACTCCCGACGCCATGGACCGCTGGAACTGGCTGTACTGCATCGTCAGGTTGCGAATCGGGTCGAAGAACCGTTGAATGTAGAGGACGAAGGCTATCAGCACGCCAATCTCTAGCGCGCTGTCCGTGACCATTCGCGCGCCGAAGAATATGGCGACGCCTATTGCGACGCCCGTTAGGATGTCTACGGGTGTCATGAGGCCGGCCGCCAGGCGGTTCGCTACCAGGGAGGCCTGGAGGTTCTCGGAGTTCTTGCCGTCGAAGATCTCCAGATTCCGGTCCTGGCGATTCATGCTCTGGACCACCCGAACGCCTGTGATGTTCTCGTTGAGGGCGCCGTTTACGATGGATATTGCTCGGCGCACGCGCATGAAGGCGCGCTTCGCGTACGTTTGCCACACCGCCATGATCGCGA
>JADFIF010000041.1:16232-19292 GCA_022566795.1 Chloroflexota bacterium | reverse complement strand
CCGCACAGCCTGCCCCCGCGGCACCCGCAGCGCCCGCTCAGGCAGCTCCTCCTGCGGGCACCGGCGGACAGGCGCCCCCGGTGGCGGCAGTAAGGCCCCCTTCGAGGCCAATCGAGGCAGGAGGCGCAGCCAAGTTCGGCGGCACTCTGCGATACGTGCCGCAGGGAAGCATCAAGTTCGTAGACACCATGGCCACGGGCGCCATCGTTACAGGCACCGTTGGACGTCACTCCTACGACCAGCTCTTCTGGCGGGACGCCAACTACAACATCTTCCCACAGATGGTCGAGACCTGGAACCTGAGCGACGACGGCAAGACGTATACGTTCAAGGTCAGGGACGGGATCATCTTCCACGACGGTTCACCGCTCCGAATCCTCGACGTCGCCGAGTCCCACAGCCGGTTCGCCCGGCTCGACCCACTGGGTCGCCAGCTTCTCGGGATATCCGCTGGCAATGCGGGTAAGGATCGCTCCGATCAGGTGTTGGACATGGTCATCGACGAGGCCGCCAACACCCTTGTAATGAAGTTCCTGCAGCCGACCGCGATGGTGCTGGAGTTCATGGCCCAGCTCGACCCTCGCCAGCCCTCCATAATGCATGAGAGGGGCTGGAGCATCCCCGCGGGCAAGCCCTTCGACCAGCCCGACGCCATCGGGACAGGGGCATACGAGTTCGTCGAGTGGCTGCCCGGCGAGCGCCTCGTCTTCGAGAAGTTCGAGGGGTACGCCCCCAACACCGGCGAGGGCTGGAACTTCACCAAGGGCGAGATCACCCAGTACCTCGACGGTTTCGTGGCGCTGGACATCCCTGACCACGCGACCCGCGTCGCTGCCATGCAGACCGGTGAGGTGGACGTTCTGGACGACTTCCGCATCGACCTCGCATTCGCTCTGGACGGGAATCCCGACGTCATGTGGTCGCCCATTCGAGACGGCAACTATGGGACGTTGGCCTTCAACCACCTCCGCCCGCCGTTCGACATGAGCCCAGCCGGTATTCTGGCCAAGCGGGCCGTGCAGGCCGCATCCCCCAACGTCGATATCATGTTGGCCGCGGTCGGCAAAGAGAACCTCTGGAACGAGTGCTACACCGTCATCCACTGCGGGACGCCCTGGAAATCGGTAGTCAGCCAGCAGATCCAGGACGAAGGTCTCAAGACCCGCGACGGCGACCTGACAGTAGCCAGGAGGCTGCTTGACGAGGCAGAGGCGTTGCGGCCCGGCACCAAGGCCATGCAAATCCGCGCCATCGGCTCCTCCGACATGCCCTACATGCCGGAGGCCATGCTGGTACACGTGGAGTCTATGCGGGCAGCCGGCTTCACGAACGTCGAGAACATCACCATGGACTGGGCGAGCCGGGTAGCCATTACGGGCGGCGACGGCCCCTGGGAGATGGCGACGTCCTGGAGCAACTTCGCCAATGGGCTCAACCCGCTGGCGCCCCACATGCCTGCTAGTGGCACGGCCAGTGGGTGGGTGAGCGAGAGGATGACCGAGCTGCGGGACAAGTTCCTGGTGGAGACCGACCCTGTCGTACTGCAACAGATCTTTGACGACTTGAACCGGGAGGCCTTCAGCAACCCGCCGTCGATCAACACCTTCCAGTTCTCGCCTCCAAGGGCTATCAGGACGGACGTCAAGGGACTCTGCCTGGACTGCCTCTTCCCGATCCTCCACAACGTGTGGCTGGATAGGTAGATACCACTAACCATATCGACGGGCGCGGAGATCCGCGCCCGCCGATGGGTTAGGCCAAATGACTACGGCAAAAGGGTCGGCACCGGCCCTTTTGTGCTGACGTGCTAGAATGTCCCGTAAAGCTCCAAGGCGTACGGCGTCTTGGCGGCAAGGGCGAAATGTAGGACTCGCCTGACGGCAGGGACGCGAGCCCATCGCGAGAGGATTGCGTCTATATGCTCGGATACGTAGTCCGAAGGTTGATACTGGCGATCCCTGTATTTCTCGCCGTTTCGGTCATCACCTTCTCCATCATGCAGCTCGCTCCCGGCGATCCCGCCGCCATTCTCCTGGGCGCTGACTTCATCCAGTTCGCCTCCGAGGCCGACATACAGGAAGCCAGAGTGCTGCTTGGAGTCGACAGGCCGGCCGTAGTCCAGTACCTCGACTGGTTCACCGGCTTCTTCAGAGGGGACATGGGGACCTCCCTGTTTACCGGTAAGTCAGTTGCCGAGCTGGTGTCTACTCGAGTCGAGACCACCCTGTCCCTGGTGGCCATGGCTCTGGTGCTCGCCACGGTGTTTGGCTTACCGCTCGGCGTAATCGCCGCGTGGAAAGCCAACACCGCAATCGACCGTGGCATCATGATCTTCGCGGTCATCGGCTACGCCATGCCCGGATTCTGGCTGGCGTTCAACCTCATATGGCTCTTTGCCGTTATCTTGGGGTGGTTCCCGGTGTTTGGCGTCGTGCCGTTCTTCCAGGACCCCGTGGAGTTTCTGCGCCACATGACCCTGCCGGCCATCGCCGTAAGCACCACGTTCATCGCGCTCATATCCCGCATGACCCGCTCAAGCATGCTGGAGGTCCTCAGGGAGGACTATGTCCGGACCGCAAGGGCCAAGGGGTTGTCGGAGCGCGTGGTGCTGATACGCCACGCACTAAAGGCCGCCGCGATGCCTGTGGTGACGGTGCTCGGGCTGGTGTTCGCCGCCGCCATAACGGGCGCGGTGCTGACGGAAGTGGTGTTCGCCTTGCCGGGCATGGGCCGGCTCTTCGTCGACTCCGTAAGTAACAGGGATTTCCCGGTCATTCAGGGCCTGATGATGATCTTCGCCGGGTCCTACGTGTTCGTCAACCTGGCGGTGGACATCGGCTACGCCTACATCGACCCTCGGGTGAGGTACTGATGGCCACCGCGAGCGAATCGGGCTCCAGCGCCGCAATCGCGCTCCCGCGAAGGAGATGGGCGGCGCGCGCCACCGGAGTTCGCCGCGCGCTGCGGCGCAACCCCAATATGGCCCTGGGGGCGGTCATCTTGATAGTCCTGTCGGCGGCTACGCTGTTCGCCGGTCAGATAGACAGGTACGACCCCTTC
>JADFIF010000041.1:14440-16132 GCA_022566795.1 Chloroflexota bacterium | reverse complement strand
GGCGCGCGCCACCGGAGTTCGCCGCGCGCTGCGGCGCAACCCCAATATGGCCCTGGGGGCGGTCATCTTGATAGTCCTGTCGGCGGCTACGCTGTTCGCCGGTCAGATAGACAGGTACGACCCCTTCGAGATTACCCCCCGGGAGAGGCTTCTGGCCCCCTCGACAACCCACTTCTTCGGAACCGACAACATCGGCAGGGACGTCTACTCGCGGACCATCCATGGCGGGCGGGTCTCGTTGTGGGTAGGCTTCGCGGTTACAGTGTTGAGCGTATCGGCGGGTATGCTTATCGGCCTCGTGTCCGGCTACACCAGGAAAGCCGATATGGTGATCCAACGCTTCATGGACGCCATCATGTCCTTCCCTACCCTGCTTCTGGCTCTTGCCCTGATCGCCATGCTCGGGTCCAGCGTGACCAATGTGATCATCGTAATCACCGTCGTGGACACGCCTCGCATGGTGCGACTGGTGCGCGCTCAGGTTCTGAGCCTGCGAGAGCAGCAGTATGTGGAAGCTGCGAGGGCCATCGGGGCTCCTACGCCACGCATTCTCCTTCTGCACGTGGCCCCCAACACCTTCGCCCCCGTCATGGTGCAGGCGACGTTCATCTTCGCCGGGGCCATCCTGGTGGAGGCCGGACTGAGCTTCCTGGGTCTCGGGATACCGCCGGACCAGCCGAGCTGGGGAAACATCCTCGCGCTGGGGCGCAACTTCATCCAGATAGCAGTATGGATCTCCTTCTTCCCCGGGTTGATACTGACCATCACGGTCCTAGCCATCAACCTCGTGGGCGATGGACTGCGAGATGCTCTCGACCCCAAGCTCGCCCGACGCCAATAGGCCGGGCCACAACCTGGCGGCCTAGCCCGCGGTGAGTCCTCGCTTCCTGTTCTATCGTGCCAACCCCTTTGGGCGGCGTCGCCCTGTCCTATAATAGCGCTGCATGTATATAGCCATTCTCGTGGTCCTTCGGTCCGCTGGAGGGTTTGGACTGTCTGTGATGTTCGCCCTGGCGGGCCTCGTCGTGGTCTGGGTAGCCTTCCGCTTCTCGGACTTCGCCTGGCCCCAATGGGTGTTCATCGTCGTCTGGTTCTCGGCAGCCGGCATCGGAGGTGGCCTGGGAAGCTTCCTGGCATGGATGAGCCTGGAGGTCCGGTCCGCGCGGGAGACGGCCCTCTCGGCAGTACTATTGCTGCTGGGAGGACTGGCGGGCGCATGGGGCGGATACTACGTGGAGGCGATTCTGCCTGAGGACCCCGACCCCTTCGGGGGCAGGGCCATATCCTCAGCCGCCCTCGTGTGGGCGACACTGGTCCCGAACCTTGGCGCCACCGCCTTTGGGGTCTTCAAGGGAATTCGGACAGGCTGGATGTGAGCCGGGGTCTGACGGGCGCCACACGACCCAAGGGGCACGCTAGCACAAGAGTGGCATAGTGGCCGGCACCGAGCGTGAACTCCCACCGACGCAGGCTCCTGCGGGAGCTCGGCGCACGGACGCCCTCTGGCTCGCCGGCATGAGCTCCATCCTGCTCCTCGTCCTCCTCCCCTTCTCGTCTTACATCGCGTCGTTGCCCATCATCCGCGACGAGTGGCAGATGAGCAACGCGCAGGCCGCCGTGGTGTTCTCAGCGTACCTCATCGGCTACGCCGTCTCCTCGCTGGTGCTTGTGCCGCTTACCGACCGGATCTCC
>JADFIF010000041.1:0-14341 GCA_022566795.1 Chloroflexota bacterium | reverse complement strand
CCGGAGCGCGTTCTTTTGATCAGCGTATTTGTCATCGCGGCCAGCAATCTGCTGTTCCCAGTCCTGGCCCGGGACCTCTGGTCGGGGAGCCTCCTCAGGCTCATCGCGGGCGCCGGCCACGTCGGGGTCTACATTCCCGGGATACAGCTCGTGTCCCTGCGATTCCCTGGGAGCAGACGGGGCACGGCGGTGGGCATCTTCGTTGGCACCGGCTACGCAGGCACGACGCTCTCCTACATCTTCATGGGACAGCTCTTGAACACGACCGATTCGTGGCGCGAGGCCTACTTCATCACGGCGCTGGTCGGTCTGATTGGCGTCGCATTGGCCTACTTTCACATGCGAGGTCACGCGACCGCAAGAGCCACGGCGGAACGGCAGCCTCCGAAGGGACGCCTGAATCTCGAGATGCTCCGCGACAAGTCTATGGTGCTGGTAATCCTCGCCTATGCACTGCACACCGCCGAGCTGTATCTCGCCCGACTGTGGCTTCCGTTGCTCCTGGGAGCGGCCTTCGTCCAGACAGGCAAGGCCCCGTTGGAGGCGGCCGCCCTGGCCGCGACGCTCTCAGGTTTCATGTTCATGATGGGCATCGGCGGAGTGCTTCTCGGCGGCATGCTGTCGGACTACATCGGACGTTCGGCCGGCGCCGCCATCATATTCTTCCTCAGTGGCGCCTGCTCCTTCGCCGCCGGCTGGCTGGTCGGCGTTCCGCCGGCATTTCTGATCGGCCTCGGCTTCTTCTACGGGTTCATTACGGCCGCAGACTCCGCCATCTACTCCATCGCCGTGGTCGAGCTGGCGAAGAAAAACCGCATAGGCTCGACGCAGGCGATTCAGTCCTTCATAGGCTTTGGCATCGGCGCGATCGCCCCCGTGGCGGCAGGCTCTATTCTCGACGTCGCTACCTCCGCCTCGCGCTGGGGGTTGGCCTTCAGCTTCAACGGGGCGCTGGCAGTGCTGGGAGTCGGAGCGCTCTTGTGGCTACGCCGCCTGCCCAAGGCTCGGCAGATGGCCTCTGGCAAGCGTTGACGGACACCGGCCAGCGGGTTTAGGGCCCTTCTTGGTACGCGCCAAACGTGAAGGCGTAGAGCGCGAATGCGGATGAGTTAGAGCTAAGAAGCAGCTCGTGGCCGCCGAACTGCGGGAGTTCCACAAGTCGATACATCCGCGACTTGTCCACCCTGATGAAGCTTTTGCCGGACTCGTCGAGGAGGACATCGGCCCCCTTGTTCTCGTTAGTTAGCGGCCGCCCGTCCAGGGTTATCACCACCGTGAAGCCCGATTCGCCTTCCGGCGTTACTACGGCGTTCACGCTGCTGGCAAAGAACTCGATTCCGACGTAGTCCTCGAAGTCCTCCGTCTCCCGAGCGTGCCTGACGCTCTCCGGGCCGTTACGCCAGACGCCCTCGAGGAAGATGAAGTGGTTCCGCCGCAGGCCCTCGTCCCGATAGTAGAGCTCCTGGTTGGGCGCAGCGTAGTATTCGGGGTTGATGACGTAGGCACCGCCCCCAATTACTCCGCGTATGAAGCCGCCATATAGCTCACGAGTAAGTTCGGTGTCGAGGCCGGCTTCCAGCGCGATGGGGTCTAGCTGAGGGCCGGAGTCGGTTGAGATGGGTATGGCCTCTACGTCGGCGCCGATCTCCCGCAGCAGCTCTCGGATCTTCAGCTCCGTCTCCTGGTAGTTGCCTTCGCCCTGATGCATGTAGCGCAACGCCCCGTGTGGCCCTATTATGAGCTTCGTCGGCCACGCCTGTACGCCGAATGCGGTCCACGTCGCGTACTCGTTGTCCTGGGCTATTGGATAGGTGAGGCCGTACTCGAGCGCGGCGGTCTGAACGTTGTCATGGCGCCGCTCGAACTCGAACTCTGGCGTATGCACCCCCACGATGACCAGCCCAAGGTCCTGGTACTTGCGGTGCCACTCGCGAAGGAACGGAAGGGTCCTGATGCAGTTGACACAGGTGTACGTCCAGAAGTCGAGCAGGACGACCTTGCCCTTCAGGCCGGCAAGGGTGAGCGGCTCGGAGTTGATCCACCCCGCGATGCCTTGCAGCTCATGGGTCGCAGAGTACTCTGCCCCGGCATCGGGGGCCGAAGAGACGATGGTGGACAAAGCCGGCGACTCCGGCACACTCGTTGCGGCCGCCTGCACTTGCCCGGGAGAGGCTTCGCCGCCGCAGGCGGCCACCAGACCGTATGCCATGATGAGCAGCAGGTACGCGCCCCAGCGGCGGTGGGTCAGGGGCCGTAACGTCCGGCCCGCTCTAGCTACAACAGCCTCTATATCAAAAGCTCCCCTGCGCGCTTCACAACATCGCCCTGTTTGATGATGGAGTTGACGTTGTGCATCGCTTTGATGTCGGTCGACGGGTCTCCCTCGACCACTACGATGTCAGCCGCCTTTCCTACTTCTACGGTTCCGGTCTCATCGAGGATGCCAAGGCACTCGGCCGAGGTCATGGTGGAGCAGACGATGGCCTCCATGGGGGTGATGTGCATGTCCTCCACCATAACCTGCGGGATGTAGGCGAAGTCGTCGAAGTGGGCGTTCGTCATGCCGGCGTCCATGCCGGTCACGAACTTGACGCCGCGGTCCCACATATCCCTGAGGATCTCCATGCGCCGCTGAGGGTCACCCATCGCTCCGCCGGGACCTCTGGGGCGGTCGCCCTGGCCTCGAAGTCGATTGAGTCGACCCAGCGCCAGCGTCGGGTCGACGAAAATCCCCTTTTCGGCGATGGAATCGGCCACCGCTGGGTCGTAGGCGTAAATATCAGCGGGGTCCTCGGCCAGCCAGGAGCAGTGGATCAGGTTGTGGATTCCAGCCTCCACGCAGTTTCGCACGCCGGCTGCGGCGTGACAGTGTGCGGCCACCCGCATCCCAAGCCGCTCGGCGTCCTCCACCGCCGCCCGCAGCGTAGACGCGGGATACTGGGGAGCCCTGACGTTGGTTCCCGGCGTGAACCCGCCACCGGTCGACATGATCTTGATGCAGTCCGCTCCGAGCTTGAACTGCTGACGTATCGCGTGGACGACCTCCTCAGCCGTGTCGGCCTCGGTGCCGAACATGTTGCAGTGGCCTCCCGTCGTCGTGATGGGCGTACCGGCAACCAGGAACCGCGGGCCCGGTATGATGCCCTCTTCGATGGCGCTCCTTACCGGCAGTGCCACCTGGTTCTTGCTGCCCAGGTCACGCATGGTCGTGACGCCGGAGCTCAGCGCAGCCCTCACCGCCTGCACGCCACGCATCAGCAGGAACTGATCGCTCTCGGTGGTCACGTGCCGGTAGGCGTCCGTCGAGGCGCTGCAATGGATGTGCGAGTGCATCTCGATGAAGCCGGGCATGATGGTGCCGCCGCTCACCTCGATAACGTCCACTCCCTCACCGGGGCTTGCCGCGGCGTCGCTGCCGCTGGCAATCTGTGTGATTCGGCCATCCTCGATCGTCACCGCGGCATTCGGGACCGGATCGGCGCCCGTGCCATCGATCAGCCGGTCAGCCTTCAAAACAAGCTTCATCCTGACCCGTACTCCCATCCCTAAGATTTCGGTCGCCATTGTAGCACCTGAGCCCGTTGCAGCGCCTCTTGTCAAACGCTTGCGCTTCGACGCCCTGGATTGGAAACCACGCGATTAGCTTGGTACCATGAGGCGCACCGCAGAGTTCTAACGAGGCCCCCGATGACAGTTTCGATCAGGCTGGCAAGAGATGCGGATGCCGAGCAGATGCTGGCCATCTACACGCCGGTCGTAAGGGAGACCGCGATCTCGTTCGAGCTCGAGCCCCCCGCTCTGGACGAGTTCCGCGCGAGGGTCGACTCGACGCTCGAGCGCATGCCCTGGCTCGTGTGCGCCTCGGAGGACGACGTCCTCGGGTACGCCTACGCCGGTCCGTATCGCTCGCGGGGCGCGTACCAGTGGTCGGCCGAGGTCACCGTCTACGTCGCCGCCAGCTACCGGAGGCGGCGCGTGGGGAGGGCGGTCTATTCGTCGCTCATCGAATGCCTCAAAGCACTGGGGTATGTGAGCGCCTTCGCAGCCATCGCCCTGCCCAACGCCGCCAGCGTCACGCTCCACGAGCGGATGGGCTTCCGTACTGTGGGCGTGTGCCACCGGGTCGGCTACAAGCTGGGTAGCTGGCACGATGTGGGTTGGTGGGAGCTGGCCATCCAAGACCCAATGGCGTCTCCCAAGGCGCCGGACCTGCTGCCCAGGGTCGAGGGTACGGCCAGGTGGCGGGAGGCTCTTGGCGCGGGCGAGCGCTGGCTCACTTAGAATCCGTCTCGGGAAAATCACCGCAGAGCGCGTGCCAGACCGTAGAGTGAGCGCGGCGACCTCTATGGTCTTGATATGACTGTTTAGCCGGCGTCAGAGAAGCGACGCTCCGGGCTCGTCATGATGCGCCATCTTGTCGCCTATCCGCGGAGAGCGCCTTCCAGACTCTCTCGGGCTTCATCGGCAGCTCGGCCATGCGGACTCCCACCGCGTGGAAGACGGCATTCGCAATTGCCGCGGCCGGAGGCACGATCGGCACCTGGCCCACTGCCCGTATCCCCAGCGGGTGGTCTTCGGAGGGAATCTCGACGATATTCGCATCGATAAGGGGCAGATCGGTGCTCGTCTGCATTCGATAGTCGAGAAGGCTGGCGTTGAGGAGAACCCCCGACTCATCGAAGTCGTACTCTTCCGACAACGCCCAGCCAATGCCCTGCGCGACTCCACCCTGCATCTGGCCCTCGATCTGGCCTGGATTGATGGCGAAGCCGACATCCTGGAAGGCCGTGTAGCTCAGGATGCGGACCTTCCCCGTCTCCCGGTCCACCTCGACGTCGACCACGTGGGCCGCGGCGTTCGGGGCGATGGCTACATCGGAGAAGGTCTCGCTAACACTTCCAACCCCCATAACGGCGCCGCCGTCGCGTAGCGACTCCTGCGCCACCTCCTCGAGGGTCGAGCTCATCTCGGGCGCGCCCTCGACCCAGAACCCCTTGCGCTCGTAGACGACATCTTCGTGCGGTACGTTGAACTGCCGGGCAACGCTCCGTTTGAGCTTGCCAAGCAGGTCCAGGCAGGCGGCATCGACCGCCTTGCTGGTCACATAGGTGACTTTGTCGCCGGCGCTGGCGTCGGAGTGTGCGACCATGTCGGTGTCCCCGATGACGACGCGGACGTCGTCCAGATCGAGGCCCAGTGACTCCGCTGCAACCATCGCAAGGCTGGTGCGCGTCGCCGACAGGTCAACGGTGCCGAGCACCAGTGTGACCGAGCCGTCACCGTTCAGGATCACGTGGCAACTCGTCGTTCCGCCAGGCATGGTCCACATGCCCAGGGCGACTCCTCTGCCCCGGTCTGGACCTCGAATAGGGGAACTCCAGCACCGGTGGCGTCTTATCCTCTGAAGTAGCTCCGCGAGATTGACTGACGGCAGCACGACGCCGTCGGGCATCGGGTCGCCCGGGCGAGAGACGTTCTTCAGGCGAAACTCGACAGCGTCCATCGCCAGGGCCTCGCCGACCTCGTCGATCACAGACTCCAGGGCGAACGCCGTCGGCGTTGCACCGGGAGCGCGGTAGGCGGCCACATGAGGTTTGTTGGTGAGGACATCGAAGGCGTCGATCTTGAGGTTCGCCGTTCGGTAATGTGAGAAAACCCGGCGTATGGCCGACCGGAGCGGCGCGCCGGGATAGGCTCCCGCGTCATACACGATTCGAGCCTGGATCGCCGTGATCGTGCCGTCATTGCGGGCGCCGATCTTCACGGTAGAGACGGTCGCGTTGCCCGGGCCGGTGGCGCGCAAGACCTCCTCGCGCGAAAGCGTGATCCTGACCGGTAGCCCCGCCTTTTGCGACAGGGCTGCGCAGAGAGCCGTGAGGCGCACCGTCTCCTTGCCTCCGAAGGCGCCACCCACCTCGGTGGGGATTACCTTGATCCTGCCCAGTGGGATCTGGAGTAGGAGTGCGAGGTCGGCCCGCTGGGCGTAGGTGGCCTGCGTGTTGGCCCACACCTCGACAGTGCCGTCGGCGTGAGCGTAGGCCGCCTCCGATTCGGGCTCGATGTAGCCCTGATGCACTACCTGAGTCTTGAACGACCGCTCGACGACCACATCTGCCTCGGCGAATCCTCGATCGACGTCCCCACGGCCCATTTCGAGGTGCTCGGCAATGTTGCCGGCCTTCGGTCCTCCGGCCGCCGAGCGCGCGTCGGCGCCGTCGAGCACCGAGGCGGCGCCCGACCTCATCGCCTCCTCCACGTCGAGGACGTGCGGCAGCGCCTCGTACGCCACCTCGATGAGCCCTAGCGCTTCCTCCGCGATCTCGTTGGAGACGGCCGCGACAGCCGCCACCGCGTGGCCGTGAAACCGGACCCTTTCTCCCGCCATCACCTCGTCGCGGAGGCAGCCTTCTTTCGAGGTCGGGGCTGCCGTCAAATCCGCCATTCCCGGGTGAGAAGGGAAATCTCGGCTCGTGATCACGGCCCTGACACCCGGCAAAGCCTTCGCCCGCGCGGTGTCTATGGACGTGATGCGTGCATGGGCATGCGGGCTACGCAGCACCTTCCCCGAGAGGGTGCCAGGCAGCTTGACGTCGGCGCCGAACTTGGCCTGCCCGGTAACCTTGTCGATGGCATCGACCTTCGGTGTGTTGCGTCCGAGTACCCTAAAGGCCCGTTTCGTCATGACGGCCGTGCCCTCCCATCGATGTCGCAGTCATCGTGGACTCAGTCTGACGAAGCGTCGTTCGCGTCGCCTCGCCCGCGAGAGCCCTCCTACATCTTAGATGATTCACGTCGATGGTTCGGACCGGGGATTCGAGCGGCGCCAAGCCAATCGCCTCACTTGGGGCAACGACGGCTGCGTAGGCCAGTGGCCTGAATAAAGACGCCCGCTCTGCCCTCTGTCGGCGCCATCACCGTCGGCAGGTCTGCGGGTTAGAGGCGAGGCGAGACCCATGAGCCAGCCACGTGCTCCGACAGGGCTGTCGAAGCAGTCGTTCGCCTCTACTGCGCGGTCCAACCACCGTCGATTACCAGCTCGCTGCCGGTGACATAGGACGACTCGTCGGAGGCGAGGTAGAGGACCCCGTAGGCCACCTCATCAGGCTCCCCGTACCGTCCGAGGGGTATGCGGCCCAGCATTGCCCTGTACTGCTCGGGGTTGGCCCTTCCCGCAGCCGTCATTGGAGTGACTATGGGTCCCGGATGCACAGAGTTGGCCCGAATCCCGTCTTTGGCATGCTGGATGGCAGTGGCCTTGGTGAAGAGGCGGACAGCTCCCTTGGACGCCTGGTACTGAGGGCTGCTGTGGTCCGAGCCCACGAGCCCCAGCTGGGACGAAATGTTGACTATGGAGCCGCCGCCGGCCTCGCGCATTGCGGGGATGACCGATTTGGTGCCCAGGAAGACGCCTTTGGCATTGACGTTCATAACCTGGTCCCACTGCTCCACGGTGGTGTCCTCCACGCGGCTGGGGCCACCGATCCCCGCGTTATTGACCAGGATGTCGAGCCTGCCGAATTGGCCCACCGTGGCAGCAACGGCTCTCTCCCAATCGGCCTCGCTGGTCACATCCAGCCTCACGAACAGCGCCTCTCCGCCTGTCTCGTTGATCTCGGCCTCCACCTTGCGCCCATCGTCCTCGAGAACATCTCCGATGGCGACCTTCGCTCCCTCCCGCGCGAACAGGCGGGCCTCTGCGGCTCCCATCCCTCGAGATCCTCCGCTAATGAACGCGACCTTTCCATCCAAACGCATCGGTCCACTCCTCAAATTCCACAGGCTTTGCACTCGCTTCGTTTCGGCGACTTCTTGGAGCGCGTTTGACGCTCTTGCCCGGCTGCCGCCTCCTCTCGGAGGCCAAAGGCGCCTGCGGCTAGGCCCATTGCAAGCCTCCCTCGCTGGCGTCGCGAGTGTAGCAACGAGCAGATGGTCAGTCAACCGCGCCCTTGGGATGGGCTTGGGCGATGGGCGCTACCCACCCGTTTGGAAGAGATACATGAAGTATTCGTCAAATCTGGGGCAGGGCAAAGAGCCAGAAGCTGCCTGCGGCAACCGGCTGATATTCTCGCAGCAAGCGACAACACGGGATGCGCTCTTCAGACAGGAAGCGCAGGACTAAGTTTCGCTTGCGAGAACTCCAACTACCCCCTGCGCCACACGCCGGCTCAAGGAAACAGATAGTGGGCGATTCGGGCGTCACGGACGGAAAAGGAACGCCCCCTGGAATAACTAGGGCGTGGTGGTTATGCGTTAAACGCTGGCGCGCCCGACAGGATTTGAACCTGCGACCCTCGGTTCCGAAGACCGATGCTCTATCCGCTGAGCTACGGGCGCGCGTCTATACAAGGCTAAGCCTGGATTCGCACCGGAGGTTCAACTGGTGTACCGACACCCGGATTCGCCACTGCAGAGCTATCAGGGCCATGTCACACAGGGGTCACCTGAGGATCACGGTGGCGGTGCACACCCTCGTCAGACGATCGTGCAAGTCAAGGGTCTTTTGACCACGGTCACGATATGAACTCAGTCGAACCGATGGACAACAGCCATATACGGCCATCGATAATGGCCGAACACTATGTTATGTTACCACGTGCCGTACGGAGGGGAAAACGCCAAAGCGTCGGCGTTCCCAAAGAGGCCATCCGTCAGGGTCAGCGCACCCAGATGTTCGCCGGTACCGCCGGATGGCTCTACTCTTACGCTCTGAGCCGGATCTGGGAAGTGGGCTCGCGTTCCTCATGGCCCAGCGAAAATCTACGCGCGCCGACAATCTCTCTCACGGCGTAGATCGGTTTTGCCTGACACTCGTGATAGGTCCTGGTGGTGAGCTCAATGAGGAACCCAAGTCCCATGAACTGAAACGCAGCAGTCCAGAAACGGACTGTGAAGTAAAGGAACGGGTTGCCTGTCATGTCCAAGCACATGGGCAGCTTCATGGCCAGTGTCAGGAACCCGGACGCTACCCCGAGCGCCATCGCGCCCATCCCATCCCTCCGAAGATCTAACCTTTGGATAGCTTACAAGCTCCGGGGCAAACGCGCGCCCCTCCAGCTGACTGTACAGGGCTGGAACGGGTAAATGGGTTCGTTTCGTAGAAACCGACCTGGAGGCGTCAGTACAAAGCGCGTGGCTGAACAACTCACAGAGCTTGAATCGGTTCCCCGGACCCCTCCGCGGAGGCCGCTTTGGTCGCTCTGACGACCACGCTAGGCCCCGTCGGCACCAAAGATAATCTTGGCCCGAGTCGAGCCGCAGCTTTATGGGGCCGCGCGCGCTCCGGATTTAGGACAGTAGCGATTCGGGAGCGGTCGAAGCCGTGTCGCCCTGGGCAAGCCTAGGTGAGGCTGTGTACTGCGCGGGAGGAGCGTCGTCGGTATTGCCCGGTTGCCACTCCGGAGCTCCCCTGGCCCGCCTCAACCCAATGAGCCGCTCGAGCGCACGGTGGTACCCACGCTCGGCTGCTGACCGGTACCGGAGGATCTTGTTCACTTCGCGTTCTGACGGTAGGGCCGCACCGGCAAGCTTGGCCTCCAGTTCCAGGCTCTCGACCCGCTCCAGCTCCGGTCGAAGAGTCTTAAGTAGCTCTATCTTGTCGTCGATGACCTTCAACTTGTACTCCTTCGGGCTTGAAGGGTCGAACGGGGCGAAGGCGTATTGGGGTTGGGGGTTCTTCTCCTCGCCAGTCTCCTCGGTCGAAATCGTGGATTCGGGGTAGAAGTTCTGGTAGGGAGAAAGGCTGAAAAGGCCGCCGTTGACGCCTCCGAACAACGTGCTGATCATGTCCAGTGAGCTGTCGGAAAGCCGGCCTTCTCGCTCGAGATAACGCCGGGCCTCCTCGAGAGTCCGGATCAAGTAGGCTACTCCTCGGGAGGTCGTCATCATTCCCTCTGGGGACTCCTCTTTGGTCGCGCTAACAATCGCCGACTCGAATTTTCTCTGCAGTTCCTGATCGTAGCGCCAGATTAGGGAGTCGGCGTGCTGCCGGATCACGCCGGCTTCGTATCGAAGGGATCTTGTGTACAGCCATTCCTGGTCGGTCATGAATGTGACCTGAGCGTCCTCCTCCGGGCCCACGGGCCGCCAGTACTCCAACCTTCGGGCCAAAAGCGCTTCATATTCCTCTGCACTCTCCTGCCCGTCGCCGTCATCTACGATGATGACCCTCGCCGTCAGGCCGTTGGTTAGCGAATTCCGACGAGATCTCATCTTGCCGTCGGCCGACCTGGGACCGGTCGACTGCACTGCGTTGCGGCGATTCGCTGTGATCTGTTTCTGGGAGGTCCTCCTCCCGTTGTTAGTATTCTCACTCATTTCAGTGCCCCCCGTCATCGAGATGTCGCCCCGTGGCCCCGGCGAGCCGTCCATAGCCACCCCGCGACTCATACATGGACCACCGATGCCCAGGATTTGGGCTATATTCATCTCTCACGTTAGCGCTCCTAGAGGGGAACAAGGACGCCCCAAAGGTACTGTTCAGACCGTGACATAAGTCCCAAGTGTGGGACGCTCTGAGTTCCAAGTTATGGATGGGAAGGGATGTTCAGGAGCACCATAGGCCCGCGGGGAAGCACATCGCGGTAACGCCCCTCTGATGCGGCGATCTTCATCGTCGGAATGCAGGGTATCGTCCCAGTAGCGTGAGGAAGACTAGGGTTCCTCGACGTATATGAATAGGTCACCGGGCTGGCAATCGAAGTACCTGCAGAGGCGATCGATCACGGATATTGCCACCATACCTGCTCGGTCGTTGGCCAACCGCGTGATCGTGTTCTTATTGACGGTTGTCTGGGCCAGGATGTCGTCGTAAGTAATTTTTCGGCGTTCTCGGCGGCCCTTCGCCGCTATCAGTTCGCGCAATCGACACTGGATCATCTCCATCTCCGTTGATGCGTTCTGGTAATTAATCGATGTCATCACCTTAACAGCAGACGCGAACTGTTGATAAAAGTGACTGATAAGTGTAGTATATATCCATATAAGACGACTATATAACTAGATACGTTGACCCCAAAGTGCAGGATGACGATGGATCATGCATGCGAAATCTGCGCAACCGTACGAGGCTTAGACCGCCATCACGTCGTCCCGCGCCGCATGGGGGGTACAACGGACCCGGCCGTGCACGACGAAGCCAACTTGATGACCCTGTGCCGGGCCTGCCATCGAAACATCCACGACGGGCGCTGGGAGCTTACGCGCTCAGCGGAAGGTATCCGGGTGATCGACGGGAACAGCGGCGAGCAGGTCATGCGCCGCCTCCACGATCCGGATCTGGATGTGTCCTCACTGTTCCAACTGCTCAACTTGGCCGACGAGTCTCTATCTCGACTACACGATGCGTTGCCATACCTCACCGACGACCAGCTTGTGGAGGCCTTCGCCTACGCCTCTTCCTTTGGCAAACGTTCGTGGCTGGTCCAGGCAGCCATTCTATACGAGGCACAGCAGCGTAGCACCTACGGAGAACATACCCTGGAGGCGATCGCCCGCCGCTTCGAGATCGGCATCCGCCAGGCCCAGAAGTATGCTCTCGTCTGGAAGATGTTCTTCACCAAGGACGGAGAAGGTGAAAACGTCAATATTGACGCAATCTTGCTAGACGAGCCAAGCTGGTATGTCGTGGCGGCCACTGAGACCAAGGAACCCGAGAAGTGGCTGGCCTACGCACAGGACCGCAAGGTAGCCGACTCCCGTTACTCGGTGGCTGCCTTCCGGAGAGACATCATCATCTCCCGCTTCAGCGAGGAGGTGACTGATGCCAAGGAGATGGAACAGCCCGGTGTTGGGTTACCGGAGCTCAGGAACAGCCGGGCGTGTCCCTGGGTGAAGCTCTTCTGTGTCCATTCCGGAAAGCCTGTGCCGTTCCACGAGTGCGAGGACTGCGACTTTTCGAAGGAAGGCTCTGAGGAAGAGGAAACTGAAGCGGAGAAGGTGCCATGACCAGTTACGAACGCAAGCTGGATGAGTTCGCCGACGGGAAGAACTTCGTCCGCCTTTCCCGCCCGGTGCGGGACCGGGCCGACGCCTCTTGCGACGCCTGTGGCTCAGCACAGCCACGGACCCTATACGCCCTAAAGGATCAGGATTCAGAGCGCTATCACTTCGTAGGAGTTACATGCCTTGAGGAGCTGGTCAGGCGGGGCGTTATCCGCAGGCGCTTCGGGAGGGAATCGGGTCAGGTGTCATTCGACGAGGATATGAAGCGCCGTGCCAAGGAATCCGGCGACGGACCGGGGTTGCAGAATCAGTCGCCGGGTCCTGAGGACTTGAAGGTGGGTGGCCAGGGCAATCCAGCATCGGTCCTTCCGGCCATGTTCCCAGCGCTCCTTGTGTTGGAGAGCTCCGAGTATTACGAAGCCTTCGCCTATGTGTTCACCGAGCAGGACGCCACCGGTTCGACTGGGTACGCGACCGAGGCTCGGTACGAGGAGGTGTGGCGCACCAGCGGGCCAAGAGGGATGTTGCTGGAGAGGGTGAGACGACCTCGTTCGTTGGCTCTCCGCCAAGCGATCACCAGCGCACTGCATGAGGCTTCTTCGCAAATCATGGGGCGAGAGGAACTGCGATGTGGCTCTGGCGAAGGCCAAGCCAGTTCTGCGCTCCCCCTTCCCCTTTTCAACCTACTCGAGCTGGTGGCCCGTGTCCACGGCGGTCGGTATTCATCCAGGGTCTCGGAAGATGGCGTGCCCCTTGCCCTCATCCCGCGAGACGGGACTTCGGTCTAGGTAATCGAGATACACCAATGCAGACAAAGGAACCCACTATTCGTCAACTACGTCACCTAGTGCAGCAGGCCGCCCGTGATAACCCGCATCTGACGTCTCGCCTGGAGAAAGCTGCCTTCCTTTTGCTACTCAGGCCTCTCGCGACTCTCGGCAAGGATCAATACCAGATAGGTTCTGAAGATGGTTTGCGCAACTACGAGGTCCGCAATGGGCACTGCGAATGCTCCGACTATTTGCGTCACGGTGCCGGTCATCCGTGCAAACACCGCTTGGCCTTGGCAATGTTTCTTCGGCTGAGGTGCAGAGGGCCAGCGGCGAACCCGATCCTGAACGATGTCTCCATCTGACATTATCGTGATCGTAACCTAAACCCTCGACTGACGACCATTGCGTGTTGGATCGGACACTCGCTCAGGCATGCTCCCAGTGGTCGACCGAAACCTCGTAGTGCCCTATGGCCACAACCGGTGCCCAGCCGGTCGCTACGTACGAGAGCGCCGGTGCGTGACTCTGACTCAGCTGATCTTCATCACCGCCACAGGCGGCATCACAGACGGCCGTCACCTATCCCTGCATGAGCGTCTGAGCCACATGCGGTCACGTGAATTCGGGCGGTGGAAGCCACCGGGCTTCCCATCCGGCGTACGCCGGATGGGATTCCTCGCCCAGAACCGGTCGGGAAATCTCCACGGTGATGCGCTCATCCATCCGACCGACCCGGACCGCATCGGCCAAGTCGAGAGTGCCGACCAGCGCCTCGACAGCGTCGCCTCCAGCTCGGCCGTCGAGGCCCCTTCGAGAGACTCGACTAGCTCCAGGACACCAGATCCCGGGGGGAGGACAAAACCCCGTAGTCCTCAAGACCAGGGGCCGTAACTGACGATTCGCCTTCGATCGAGCTCCTTGCTCAGGACCGGGCGGGAGGAGTTTGTGTGAAGGCAGATAGGCACGCACGCACGCCCCTGGGTCAGCGACGTGGGCAGATACAGAGCTTTCTCTCTTAGGCTCAGCTCCTCGACCAGGGCGGACACATGGTCGGGTCCCGCGCGCAGCATCAACAGGCTTGCGTGGCCCGAGAGGCGTGACAACGACCTCGCAAGCGCGATCGACACCGCTCCCAGGATCAGGGCGGAGATGCCCAGCGCCACCACGGGCTTGTAGTCCAGCACGAACCACGCCCTAGTCCCAACGGCCGCTCCCCCCGCGATGAGAGCGATCCCGAGAAGCCGGTATCGTTGCCGCGCCTCCATCCCTTCCACACCCTCTTATCAGACGTTTCCCGACCGCACAAACTGTCTCAATCTCTGACCGCGGTACAGACCCTTCCCGAGAAAGAACGCAGCCAGGACCATGAACCCTCCGAGTTCCTTCCGCAAGGCGTCACTCGACGGCCTTCGATAGGGCTCTGCCGCCTTGCGGAATCTACGCCAGGTCCTCGACCAATAGGGACCGCCCTCGGGCTCGTCCGAGATATTTATGAGGCTCAGGTCCGAGCCCGTCAGCGGCCACAGCACGTGTCTGAGCCACGGGACCTTGTCCTTCGGCAAGTCGAGCAACAGGTGAGACGCGGACGTCAGCCCGTAGAGCCACCAGTTGCGGTTCACCGAGAGCAT
>JADFIF010000160.1 GCA_022566795.1 Chloroflexota bacterium | reverse complement strand
TGCTCTCCGCTGCGTACCGGCATATCCGCACCTCACCTCAATGGATCAGCGCAATGGTAGCACGGGGGATTTTTCGCCAGCAAGAAGGCGATTATTTCTGCCGGCCGGCCGTCTCCAGCTCGTCGAGGTCCTGGGCCAGAAACTGGATTTCCCCTCTGTCGAACAGCCATTTCCACAGAAGGGGGCCGCCCAGGGTAAGGTCCCTGTCCACGCTTCTGACCACCGAGCAAGCTCCCACCAGAACCGAGGATGATTCGAGCCGTACGACTGTCGTAGAGAAAGGCGAGCAAGAGCCGGTTACCGGCACTAACGCCTCGCGGCGTCCCGTGAAATCATAGTGGAAGCTGCTCCATCGTTTCTCTAGCTCCCCGGTGTCCCTATCGGCTGCATCGGGGTCCGGATAGTATAGCGCCATCACAATCTCCTCTGAGTCCTCGCGCACGCGGTATCCCAGCACCGCCAGGGTGTATGGCGATAGCGGTTCCCACCGGTCGGGGTCCTCCAGGTACCTGTCCAGTAGCGCTGCCGAGTCCTCGGTGCGCGCGTTCCAGCTTTCCACAATCCACTCCGGGGTTATGAAAGCTGCTCCCAGGAGGCCGTCTCCTATCGTCTCGGCCAGGAGTCTATGTGGCGTGCTGTCCAGAAGGCTGGCATCGTTCTCCTGTTGGAGAGCGATGAGCTTTTCGACGTTGGCAGTAGAGGGAGCGGCAAGAAACCAGTCGTCCACCAGGACGATGCGATTTAGCGGAACCCCCAACTGTCTCAATGGGTGGCGAATGGAGGCCGAGAAGTCTTCAGCGAGCCGGTAGTAGACCGTCCCAAGGTACTCATCGGTCTTGTAGTCGAGGTCCAGAAGGTTCCCGGCGATCTCTTCTTTGTCGAGGACACCTTGCATCAACAAGAATCTCGGAGAAGATGAGGGAGGCTCCAACGACCAGACGCCCAGGTCCATTCCGAGCAGATTCAGACCGACCAGGTCTCTCAACATGTCGGAGTAGTCTCCCAGCGAATCGGGCAGGGGCACCCCTTCGTAGAGGCGGTTGAGTGTCCCGGCCGCTATTTCCTGAGGGAGCTCTGGGCCGCGGAACTCCTCCAGGCCGGTAGCCACTCTCGATCCATCGTAGTCGGCAAAAAAGACGAGTTTGTCTGCGAACTCCAGGGGGATGGTGGCAAAGGCCTGCTGCAACCTGGATGGCTCCAGACCCGGCACTGGCGTCGGTCTGGGAGCGAGGGTGGGCTTTGGGATGGCCGTGGCGGTAGGCTCGGGGACCGTGGTGGGAAGGGCAAGCGCCGATGCCTCCCTCGGCGGAATGTCTATCTCGAAGTGCCATGGCCCTCGAAACACTCTGCCGGGTCGAGAGATCCGCAGTCTCCACACCGATGCTTCCGGATCGATGACGCCCTCGAAGGCGATCATCTCTCGCTTGACCGCGAACTCATCCTCGGAGTCCCATCTGATCCGGTTCGGAGTGCCCGCGAACTCGTTACCTCGGTCGTCCTCTATGAAGAGCGTGGTGAGAGGGCCGGTCAGAGGACGCCATTTCGCCTCCTCATTCGCCGGCTGATACACCAACGAGAAACGGCCGACGCGGGCGCTGAGAACCGTGAACCTGTAAGCCAGCCCCTCGAACTCCACCACTATGTCCAGGTCCACGTCGCCGCCGAGCACGGATTCCAATTCGGAAAGTTGGCCCCCTATGGGAATCTCCAGCACAAGCTCTCCGGAGTCCGAACCCCAGAAAGGGCCGTGCTGGAAGGACAGGGTCTCGACATCGGCCGGGACCGCGGCAAACTCGAGCTGCTTGATCTCCGAGGAGTCGCAGCCCGACCCACCGCCTCCACCTGTGTCTTCCAACACCTGTACCTCGTCCACGACGATCTTGGAGCCCCTCATGTACATGAGCGAATCGGGCGGGAGGCAGTCGTACCAGTAGCTGACTAGGGTCTCCTCACCGGACAGTGTCACATTCGTTACACCAACGGTTATCCCGTCACGCTCGATTTCCTGATTGACAGGTATCACTGTCGTCCCCGTCGATCCATTTCCGATGGAACCGGGCGTCGCGGCGGCGTCTCTCGCGGGCCCGGGTGACGCCGCTGTGCCGCACACTGTCAGAGCCAACAGCACCGTGAGCCAGGCCACCGGTGCCAGTGTCGGTTTGAGCATCAACTTCATAATCATCTATCCTGGCTGGATGTGCGGATAGTGGGGGGGCCCAACACGGTCTTGGGCGCCATTGGCCTCAGGTGTTCAGCGCGTGGCGGATCCAACGACCTCGAAGGCGTGGCGGGCCAGGAGGCGGACGTCCTCGGGAGGCGGCACGGACCCCGCGGAGCCGCCGGCCAAGGGGGTGGCGCCGGCCAGATCGGCGGCGGCGACCCAGCGCCAGCCGTCGTTCAGCCTGTGGCCTTCCCCCGCCAGGCGGCAGAAGTAGATCATGTCGATATGCTGGTGGTACCCATCGACCGGGTCGTGAATGTCCTCGATCATGATGGTGAACGGCGGAACCACGCACCTTGGATACGCCAGCGCGAAAGTCGCGCCGGTGGGGACGATCTCGGCGCTGACGCCCGCCTCTTCGCGAATCTCTCGCAGGACGGCCTCAGTCGGGTCCTCGTTCTCCTCGATGTGTCCGCCAGGCGGCAGCCAGGCCTTCACTTTCGGGTGCCAGTGGAGCAGCAGACGGCTGGCGTCTACGACGAACCCCGTGGCCGTGAAGTGTCGGAGCGTGGTCATCTTCCCTTCTTAACATGCACAGGCGCCCGCCAGGGGAGTGCTTGAGAGGCATCGCTCCTCGGCACTCCCCACTTCTGTTCACCTACCCTGCGGCGCGGCGACGACGTCGAAGCACAAGGGCAACCGCCCCTCCGACGATCCACAGCGGGCTGAATATGCCCAGCCAGATGAAGAACGTGCCCAGGCCCTGGCCGACCGCGGAGAGGGCCCTGGTCGCGGTCTTCCAGTTATCGGAAGCGCTCCAACCCGACAGCACCCAGCCCGGAGACTCGGCAACGAAGACCCTGACCGAGCTGGAGGACTTGACCTCCCTGGAGTCTCTCTTGCCGGTTACCGTAAGCCTGGCGGTGAACGGGAAGGGGCGGTGATCGGGGTAGACGTGAGTGGCGACGGCGTTCGTCTCGCCGGCGGCCAGCTCTCCGGTCACGGGTGCTGAGCCGTCGCCGAACTCCCAGCTGAACTCCAGGTCGGTTACACCCTCGGGGCGTGTGAAGGAGCCGACGAGCTCGATCTCCTTGCCCTCGTCGGCCGACACGTCGCCTCCCGCGAAGACCTCTATGGGCGGCGCCTCGGTCACCAGAATGTTAATGCGGCTCTCAGCCTCGACCTCGCCGGCCTCGCTCAGGCCCGCGACCGTAAGCGTCGCGATGAACGGGACGGGCCGGTGGTCAGGGTAGACGTGGGTGGTGACGGCCCTGGTGAGCCCCTCGCCAACCTCTTGGGTTACTGGGGCGGAGCCGTCGCCAAAGTCCCAGCGGAAGGTCAGGTCAGTCAGTCCGGCCGGCCGGGTGAACGAGCCCGCCACCTCGACCTCCTCGCCTTCCTCGACGATCTGGTTCTCGCCCGCGAACACCTCTATTTTTGGTACCTTGGTCACCGTCGCGATTAGCGTATCGCCGCCTTCCACGAGGCCGGCGTCGCCCGTCCCCGTTATCTCGAACTCCACGATGAAAGGCGAGTCGCGGTCGTCGTCGTAGAAGTGCGTGATCGTGCTCGTAAACCTGGTATCTTCCTGCAGCGAGGGGGCCGTGCGCTCGCCGAACGCGAGAGGGGAGCCGTCGCCAAAGTCCCAGGTGAAGGAGAAGTTGTCTATGCCCTCCGGAGGCGTGAAGGACGCGCGGAACCTGGCGGCCTGGCCTACGCTGATCGTCTGATCCGCGCCTGCGTCAGCGGCCATCTCGATGGCCGCCAGCTCGAGAATCACGGTGATGAGGGAAAAGGCGGAGGTCTCCTCCAAGAACTTGATGCGGCCCCGAAGACGCTCCATCTCTCCCTGGATCTTCGTCAGCTCCGTCTGGACCTTCAGAGCGTCCTCCACCTTGAGCGCCTTCTCGAAGAGCTTCAACAGGGCCTCTTCGGTGGCCAGCAGGTTGGTGAGGCGGGCCGTGGTGTCGACGTACTCGTCGGTGACGTCCCTGCTGGTCGATACCTCGGCCTCGACCTCAAGCGCCAGATCGCGCAGCCGGCGGACAGCCTCGTCGAGCCTGTCCGCCGGGACCCGAATGGAGGTGACTCCGCGGTGCTTCTGAGTCCGGTCGGAGGACACGACCCAGCCGCCGAGCTCCTGCGCCATGCCGGCCACGGCGTCGAGAGTGCCCGACACGTCGGCGACGACGAGCTCCATGTCGACCGTGCGCACGATGATCCGCTGTTGGGCGACGAGGGCTACCTCCCGCTCGGTGGAGCCGTTCTCCGCGAGCGTGACAGCGCTGTCATCGGGCGCGGGTTTAGAAATCACTTCGCCGCCGCGCGCAGGCGCTGGGGCCGGTGCAGGAGCCGGTGCGACGGCTGGTGCGAGGGCAGGTGCGGGCGCTGCGGGCATTGCGGGCGCGACTTCGAGTCGGCTCTGCCCCGCCGTATCTGCGGAGAACTGTGCGAAGCCAGGGCCGCCAGCGGGGCCTGGAACGGGTGCGGGCGCAGCGGGCGCCGATGCCGATTCGGCGAAGGCGGCGCTTTCGTCGGTACCGCCACATGCAGCCAGTACGACCAGTACCAAGAAGATCGACCCTAAGAGCGGGGTTCGCATACGCTGAATCATAGTTTACGCACCTCCAAGGCCACAAGGAGTCCGGGCGACGGATTCATCCCTTCTACACCCCGTCGAGTCTAGAGACGTTGGCTACGTGCGATTTGTTCCATTTGGGGCGTGACCGTGTTCGAGCCCGGCGTGGCGCTACCCGTGCGTAGGCGTCGCGTTGACTTTTCGTGGGTCGCGGGCTATCCTGGTAGCGTAGCCGACTTGGTCGGCGGGGAGCTTGGGCAAGCCAGGCTGAGAGGGTGGCCGAGACGTCGCCACCGACCCCCAGGACCTGATCTGGGTAATGCCAGCGCAGGGAGAGCCAATCGTATTGACCCCGGCCGCTGGCGCAGAGTCAGCGGCTTTTTGTGTTGGCCGCCGACGGGCCGATGAAAAAGAGGAGTTCAGTCCCGACCCGTTGGGACCAGCCTACCGAGTTGCTGCAGTCGCTCCTGGAGTTTAGCAATGGACGATGCCCTGGTAATCGACGGCAAGAGATTTACGTCCCGGCTCATGGTTGGAACCGGCCGCCACCGAAACATGCAGGAGATGGTGGAGTCGATCGAGGCTTCGGGCGCTCAGATCGTCACGGTCGCCATCCGACGTCTGGACCTCGACAACCCCGCCGAAAAGAGCATTCTCGACTTCTTTGACTGGGACAAGTACACCATCCTGCCCAACACCGCCGGCTGCAAGACGGCCGAAGAGGCGGTCTTCACCGCGCACCTGGCCCGCGAGGTCACCGGCAGCAGCTGGATCAAGGTGG
>JADFIF010000159.1 GCA_022566795.1 Chloroflexota bacterium | reverse complement strand
CAGGGGCCGCAGCAGGCGCGGAGCCGCAGGCGGCCGCCGCGAGGGCGATCAACGTGGCGGCGGCCAGCCCGATTCGAGACAGTAGTCGTCGTCTCACTTTGGGCCTCCTTCGAGATAGAATCGGCGAGACACAATCGAGTGACAATAAACTGGGCCTGGGGTCTGACGTCCTCCCGTACCTGTGGCTGTTCCCTGATGCCGCCTTCCACCCAAGCCCAAACTAACATACGACATGCGAGGCGTTAGGGATTTTGATGCCTGTGCGGAGCCCGAAACTGATGGCTTATTCCTAACGGGCTCATGAAAAATGGGGTGTGCAGTCCCGACAGGTCGAGATCGCCGGGAGTCTGATGGCGTTCCCTGAGCAAGGCCTGCGGTGAGCCCTGTCCTCGAGCGCAGCGAAGGATTGTCGAACCATCGAGGGGTGTTCAGGCGTGGCTGCCTGCGTCCATGGCGCTCAGTATAGCCTCTGTGTCAAACCTATGCCGTTGCGGCGTCGGCCTTGGCGATTAGGCCAGCGGGCCCGGGTCGAATTGGCTTCCACCTCCTTGAATTCTGGCTGGGCGTGCGTTAGATTAGGGACACAGGTGAGCCGTCCGAAGTAGAGGTAGTGCAAGCAGGTACAAGGCGAAAGGGGAGACACCCGTGGAACGATGCACATGTAGCAAGGCTGGGTCCGCCGAGCGCACCGCCGGTGCGACGCTCACCCAGCCCAATGATTCAGCCCTGGTAACCATAGACCTCTATCCTTACGTCGGCGAGACGCCGCCGAGAGCCTTTCGAAGCTGGCTAACGCCAAACCCCCTCTTCTACGTCCGCAACCACTTCTCCGAGCCTGAGATCGATCTGACCAGCTGGTCCCTGTCCGTAGAGGGCTCCGTCTCTACCCCTCTGAGCCTCACGAGCGGCCAGATAGAAGCCATGCCGAAGCACACCGTGCCGGTGACGCTAGAGTGCGCGGGCAACAACCGTACCGACCTCGAGCCCGCCGTGCCAGGCAACAAGTTCCAATGTGGCGCCATCAGCACCGCGATATGGGCCGGGGTGTCGTTGAGAAACGTCCTCGAGCAGGCTGGCGTCGGGCCCGGCGCGACCGAGGTCCTGTTCGAAGGCGCCGACGCCGGGGAGCCTGAGCCCGGCTACGGTCAAACTCCGTACCTTAGGAGCCTTCCCCTGGAGGTCGCGATGCACCCCGACACGCTCCTGACCTACGAGATGAACGGCGAGGCGCTGGCGCCCGAGCACGGCCACCCCCTGAGGCTGATCGTCCCTGGCTGGTACGCCATGTCGTCCGTGAAATGGCTGCGGGCGATTCGTGTGATCGACTACAGTTTCGAAGGCTTTTTTCAGACCGACCGGTATGTGATCAACAGCGGCCTACGTAAGCCCGACCCGGTTACGCGGATGCTGGTCAAGTCTCATATCAACGAGCCCGAACATGGGCAGGCGTTGTCCTTGGGCGAGCATCTGGTGACCGGAGTTGCTTGGTCTGGAAGCGGCCGCATCAGCAACGTGGAGGTCAGCGACGATGGGGGAGTCACCTGGCGCCCTGCGCGCCTCGACGGTCCAGACCACCGCTACGCCTGGAGGCAGTGGTGCTTCTCGTGGACGCCCTCAAAGCCCGGCCACTACACGCTCATGGCGCGCGCACAGGATGAGCTTGGAACCTGGCAGCCTCTGGAGCCCGACTGGAACGCCCTGGGATACGCGATCAACGGCGTAATGGCCGTGTGCGTTTCCGTAACCGGCTAGACGCGTCGGACCCGGCCGGGTCGCACGTTTCGCGTTCAAGCCGCGCTGGTCGTCCTGCGCGACCCCTGAACTGAGGGAGGTGCATACTGGGCCCACCGGGCGTCTGGTTCGGCATGAGTCGAGCCGCACACGATTGCCGACGCGATCTATGTGGAGTTGAGCGAGCGGCCCAAACGCTGCTAGCATCCTCAGAGGTGAAGGGCTTGCCGGCATGGAGGTGCTCTTCGGGGGAACAGACGCGCAGGCCAAGGAAGACCGTCAACTGGACACACGTGCCTAAGACCCTCGTCCGCTTCCCCTAGCCACAGCAGGCCAGTAGTGTGCTAGACTCCTACACGTTCCGCTGAACGAGAGTGTAGCGCCTATTGTCCAAGATAGTTCCCAGCCGCCGCCAGCTCTTCCCTCGCTACCTGGACGCGCTGTCGTACCAGGACTACCGAACGCTGTGGATGGCGAACATGTCCTCCGGGGCCGCGGCCTGGGCCCTTATCGTGGCGCGCGGCTGGCTCGCCTACCAGATCTCAGATTCATCGCTACTGGTGGGCATCGTCACCTTCGCGGCGATGATTCCCCGAGTCCTCGTCACACCCTTCACGGGCTACCTGGCCGACCGTTTCGACCGGCGCACCGTGCTTGCGTCGATGTTCGCCGTGAACATGGTCCACAATCTGGTGCTGGCCGTGTTGGTGCTCTTCGGAGACATCGAGGCCTGGCTGCTGATCGTGCTGTCGCTGGTGAATGGGTCCGCTCGCGCCGCGCAGATGCCCGCGGGTCAGGCGCTGATCCCGAACCTGGTGCCAAAGCATCTGCTGCTGAACGGCATCGCGCTGAACCAGGCGACGATGCAAGGGTCGCGCCTCTTTGGTCCGGCTGCCATCGCGCCTCTGCTGGCGACGACGGGGGTTGAGGGCGCCTTCTTCCTGTGCACAGGCTTCTACGTTTTCAGCCTCGTCCAGGCGCTTAGGATCCGGACGCGCTCCACCGGTGTACTGGACAAGAGCCGCGGCCTCGTCAGCAACCTCATGGAGGGTGTCGTGTACGTGTACAAGACACCGAAGCTGCGAGCCATAATGCTGTTGGCTGTCTTCCACTGCAGCCTCACCATGTCCTTCGAGTCGCTCCTCCCCGTGCTGTCCCGGCAGCGCCTCGACGCCGCGGGCGCCGGCTTCAGCTACCTGATGATGGCGGTGGGCGCCGGAGCCCTCGTGTCGGTTTTCCTACTGGCCGGCATCAGAGGGGAGGTAACCAGGGGGCGGATTTTCCTCCAGGTAGGCGTGCTGAGCGGCCTCAGTCCGTTGATCCTCGCCGCGTCGAGCGGCATGCCGATGGCCCTAGCCGGAGCCGCGGCGATGGGTGCGTCTCAGGCCGCCTTCATGACGCTGACCCACACGATGATCCAGTCTATAACGCCCGACGGCGTGCGAGGAAGGGTCGCAGCCGTCTACTCTGTGCACATCGGCGGAATGATGGCGGCGGCCAATCTCATAAACGGCGGGCTCGCCGATTCCATTAACGCGCCGCTCCTAATGGCTGTGGGCGGTATCGGGTTTGTCGTGGTGATGTTCGTAAGCTGGTATTGGGTGACATATCGCCAGATATACACTCGCGGCCTGCCGGTGGCTACCCATTCGGCCGCCGACTGATCGTAGGCACATCTGCGTGGAGCCTGTCTGCGCATCCGCCAACCGCGAGAGCGGCTGTCGCGCAGAGCGAAACGAAGATCGACATGGGCCGTTCGGCTCTTAGCCGTGCATAGGAGTCGCTACGTGTGAGCCAGATCGTCTTCTCTGGACATGAAGGGGCTCTCTACGTGTGCGATGCGGACGGGGGCTCTCAGCGAACGCTGACGTCGGGCGGCGTCCTGTGCGTGTGGCCCTCGTGTTCCCCCGATGGACGGGCCATCGCCTTTTCAGTCGTGCCATCGGGAGGTAACGGGCACGGGGTGTTGGGTGTCCGCGTCATTCCAACGGATGGGTCGGCCCTGCGCCAGATCTACGAAAACGAGGTCGGTACCGATGCTATCGCCTCACGCACGCCTCACTACGCCCTTTGGTCGCCGGACTCGCGGAAGTTGGCGTTCATAGCGCAGACCAGATCGGGCGGGCTGACCCTCTTCCTGCACGACACCGCTTCCGATGGCCCACCCCGGCGGCTCGTTGACGGTGGACCGCTCTACGCCTCATGGTCTCAGGACTCTCGCTTCCTGTTGATTCATTCTGAGCGCAACCACTACCTGGCCGATCTCAATCAGGAGGCGGGTCTTGCCCGCGTTCCAGGTGAGGCAACGCGGTATTCAGCCCCCGCGTGGTCTCCGCGCACGAATCGAGTTGCGATGTTTCGCGACAGTGGCCGCGGCAAGCAGACTCTTCTCGTGGGGGATATGGACCACGGAAGGGTCGAGGCTATCGCGGAGGTGGACGGACTAGCCTCCATCGGATGGAGTCCCGATGGGTCTCACATCGGCATGGCGAGGGCGGTAGGCTCCAGGTCAGGCTACTACGAGGGCTTGTGGGTAGTAAACGCCGACACGGGAGGCGAAACCCAGGTGGCTGACGAGCGGGTCCTTGCATTCTTCTGGTCGCCGGACGGTGGCCGGATCGCCTACATCACGCCCTCCGACGCCGCTGAAGGCTCGCTGCGATGGGCGGTCGTCCGCGCTGACGGGGCAGATGTTCACTATCTGGCCGATTTCCGTCCCACGCAGGAGCAGATGACCGCGTTCATGTTCTTCGACCAGTATGGTCAGTCGCACCCGCGCTGGTCATCTGACGGAGCGTCACTACTGTTCGCAGGGGCGCTCGGATACCGGGTGGCAGGCGGCCCTCTCCCCGAGGGGCGCTTCAGCGGGATCTTCGTTGCGGACTCCGATGGAGAATCTACGCCGCGGCGCGTGGGGAGCGGAACATTCGCGGCGTGGCTGCCGGGCTGAGATGTGCCTCACGTCAGAAAGCGCGGGGTGACCCGAGGTGGCGGAGAACGCTCGAGGATTGCTACGGTCGAATGTAAACATGTTTTGGACGGCCTTGTTAATTGTGGAGCTACCTAATCCGGCGGACCGAGTGCCTTCCAGCCCATCGTCGAGCCTTCCCGGTGGGTGTGGACTCGTATGAAAGCACGTGTGCGGGTAGGCGTAGCTATCCCGCGTCACCGTCGGTTAGCACTCGCTCCACGACGGCCTGGAAGTCCCGATACGGCCGAGCTCCGGTGAAGAGGTACTTGCCTATGAGGAAGGCGGGGATTCCGTGGACGCCCAGGCTGGTCGCCTCCTGAAAATCTCCCATGACGGCCTCTTCGTAGTGTCGGGACTCGAGCCGGTGGTGTAACTCTGCCCTATCGAGGCCGCACTGGCTGGCGACTTCCTCGATGACGGCTAGGTCGCCCAGATCCTTGCCATTCTCCCAGTACGCCTTGTACAACCCGTCATGGAACGGAAAAAACTGGCCATGTTCCTTGGCGTACTCGGTAGCCTCGAGCGCGTACATGGTGTACGAGATGAGGGGCGGCCGCCGCATTACGAGGCCCGCTTCGCGGGCATAGGTCCGGAGAGGCTCGCTCAGCTCAGAGGAGGACTCACCCGGTCGAGGCTCTCTGACCCTGCCCTCCTTTGGCGTGTCGGGACGCAGGAGGAACGCCTTGCCTTCGACGTTGACGTCGTATTCAGTCCGTAGCCTTTCGACCCGCTCCAGGCCGATGTAGCACCAGGGTCAGATATAGTCATACCAGACCGTGATATTGACGGTCCGCGTGTCGAGCGTTTCTGAAAGTTTTGGCA
>JADFIF010000158.1 GCA_022566795.1 Chloroflexota bacterium | reverse complement strand
GCGGCCGCCTGCGGCTCCGAGCCTACGTCGGCGCCCGCGCCCGCACCCCAGCCTCCACCGCCGCCCGCGACGTCAGCCCCGGCTCCGCAGCCGGCGGCATCGGCCACGACTCCGGTCGTGGCGGCCTCGCCACCCAGCGCAAAGGTGGCCTCCGACGTGGAGAACTTCGTCCTGGAAGAGCTCGTCGTTGCCGTCGGCACCGAGCTAACCTGGACGAACCGGGATACGTCCACCCACACGATCACCTCGGGCTCGCAAGGTTCGAGCACCGGCATATGGGACAGTCCAGTGCTAGCCAAGGGCGCCAGCTACTCCTTCACCTTCAACGAGGTGGGCACCTTCAACTACTTCTGCCGAATTCATCCGACGTCGATGAACAGCACAGTCACAGTGGTCCCCATCGAGGAGCTGGCCTCGGCCCGGGCCTCGGCGGCGCCATCGCCGACGCCCGAGCCTCCGACGCCCACGCCGGTCACGCTGACCCCCACACCTATCGCTCCCACCGCTACGGCTGTGCCGCCAACCGCCACCGCCGTCCCGCCGACCGCGACATCAGTGCCGCCGACAGCCACCGCCGTCCCGCCGACCGCAACATCAGTGCCGCCGACAGCCACCGCCATCCCGCCGACCGCCACTCCTCCACCAACGGCAACGCCAATGCCGACGGCGACATCAGCGCCGACACCCGAGCCGGTCAGCTCCAACATCATCGACTTCACGCTTCAAGACCTGACGGTCCAGGTGGGGACGACGGTCACGTGGAAGAATCAGGACACCGTGTCCCACACGACTACGGCGGGAACATCGCCTAGTCGTTCCGGCGAGTGGGACAGCTCCATCCTTCAAAAAGGCCAGTCCTTCTCCTTCACGTTTACTGAAGTCGGGACGTTCGATTACTTCTGCACAGTTCATCCCAGCACCATGATCGCAACCGTAACGATCGTCGAGGCTGGCGCGGAACCTGTCGGCGGCCAGACGGCCACGCCGCCACCCACCTCAACGCCCACAACCGGCGGCGGGGACTTATACTGACGCCTGGACGCCCATCGGACGTTGAGCCTACAGCGCACCGCAGCAGTCGGGGAGTAGCCTCAAGGCGTTCCCGCGGATCTGTTGGTCCCCTGAAGGGCGGAGGGTCCTCTTTTGCATGACCGGCATACGCAGCTAAAGTCTGGAGTCGGGCTGGGCTCCGCATGGGCGTCAAAAATCCCGAGCGCCTCGCGTATCGTATGTTAGTATGGGCTTGGGTGGAGACGGCATCAGGGAACAGCCACAGGTACGGGAGGACGTCAGACCCCAAGCCCTGTTTCTTGTCACTCGATTCTATTCTCGGCCGGTTCTATCTCGCCGATTCTCGGAGGAGGCCCAAAGTGAGACATAGTCTGAAGTCTCGAATCGGGCTGGCCGCCGCTGCGTTGATCGCCGTTGCGGCGGCCGCCTGCGGCTCCGAGCCTACGCCGGCGCCCGCGCCCGCACCCCAGCCTCCGCCGCCGACAGCCACTGCCATCCCGCCGACCGCCACGGCTCTGCCTCCAACCCAGACGCCTCCACCCCCGACGGCCACGGCCGAGCCCACCGTCACCGCGACCGCGGTAGCAGTGGTTGAGCAAACGGTCACCCTGACATCCATCAAGGACAACACCATTTACGAGCCCCTTATCGGCGTGTTCGTATTGAATAGCAACGGCCGCGGCTCACATATCTTCGCCGGCAACAATAACGGTGGCTTTGCCCGACGCGCCCTCATCGCCTTCGACGTCGACGAGCAGATTCCTGCTAACGCGATCATCGTGGACGCAATCCTGAGGCTGCACTTGTCTAGGACCATCTCCCTAGAGCAAACGATCGAGGTCCACAGGCTTCTGCGGAATTGGGGTGAGGGTGCCTCCGACGGGTCGACAGTCAATCTTCAGGAAGGACAGGGTGCCCCCACCCAACAAGGTGACGCAACCTGGATGCACCGGGTGTTTGACACTGAGATGTGGGAGGTCCCTGGGGGCGACTTTTCTGACGCCGCGAGCGCCGGTGAATCCGTGGGAGACGTCGGAGATTACGCGTGGAACTCGAAGCGGCTCACGGCAGATGTTCAGATGTGGGTAGACGATCCGAGCTCCAACTTCGGCTGGATAGTCATCGGCAACGAGTCGATCAACAAGACGGCGAAGCGTTTCGATTCCAGGGAAAACGCGACCGCGGCCAACCGCCCGAGCCTCCAGGTGACGTTCGCTGTCCCCGAAGGCTCCGCGAGCGGCGGGGGCGCCGAGCCCTCCCCGACTCCGTACGTCGATCTTGGCTTCTAGCCGACGAGCGGGCACCGCGAGGGCGTTACACCAATGCCACCAGTGGAGCTTCCGGGTGCCTGTACACGCCGCCGCCAACCCCTTGACGCACCGGCTGCCTCGCGGTCAGGAGCAGCCTGCCCTCGTCTAGGGGACGGCCTCGTCGAGCCACGTCAGGAAATCTCCTACCTCGGAGACTCCTTCGAGGGTGTAGTCGGCCGCCGCCAACAGCGCCTCGGGCGTGTCCTCGCCCAGGACCGCCACTCCGACCCCGCTGACTCGTCCCTCGGACACCATCTCCTTCAGCGCCGAGAGCGCGTCGCCGTCGGTCGTGTCGTCGCCGATGAAAACGACGGCATCGAGGTCCCACTCCCGGACCAGCCTGCGGAGGGCGTACCCCTTGGTCAGGCCTGTGGGCGCTCGCAGCTCCAGCAGCATCTTGCCCCAGAAGACCTCGAGACGCTCAACGCCTGGGGCCGACGCAAGGGCGGCTTCCAGGGTGCTGCGAGCCGCTTTCCTATCGCGGGCAGTACGGTAGTGGACCGACGCGCTGATCCCCTTGTCCTCCCAGATGACTCCGGGGCTGTCCGCATGCGTCCGCAGATACTCGAACGCCGCGAGAAGCGCGTCTCGCCCCTCGCTCGAGCTCGGTACCACGTCGAGCCTTCCGTCGAAAAAATACTCGGCGCCGTGGTTGCCGACATACACAATCTTGTCCAGACCCACTCTATCCATGACGTCGCTGACCGCCCTGCCCGTCACCACCGACACCAGCGGCAGCCTGCTCGCAAGATGCGACAGCGCCGTCGCGCTCTCTGGCCAGATGGCTGCGGCATCGGGCTCGGCCACGATCTTGGAAATGGTGCCGTCGAAATCGACCGCCACGCCCAGGCGGGAGGAGCTGACGATGTGCGACAGGCCGTCGAGCTGAAGCAGCAGATTGGGCGGAGGGACCGGCATCAGGCGTCGAGCCGCAGCAGGGACGCCAGCGCCCGGCGCACCAGCGAGGCGGCGAGCGCCACTTTGAATCCGTTGTCTTTGAGCGGACTCGCGTCGCAGACCGCGAGGTCTCCCATAGCCGTGAGGTCCACCACGGCCACGCGGACTCCGCTCAGCGCCTCCTCGACGGCTACGCTCCTGAAAGGCACCGGCGCCACCCCGCCGAGGGTGAGGCGGGCATCCCGCACGATGCCGTCGCTGACATCCAACACCAGCGCCACGCTGGCCAGCGCGAAGTCGTAGGCCTGACGCTCCTTGGCTTTGAGGTAGACGCTCCGATGCGCGGCCGAGGGCGCCGGCACCACAACCTTGGTCACCAACTCCCCGGCTTCCAGCACGTTCTCGGCCTTGATGTCCTGGTCGGGACCGGCGAAAAAGCGCTCCAGCGGCATCGTGCGGCCTCCAGCCGGTCCGGCGAGCTTGACTTCGGCGCGCAGCGATATCAGGGCCACCGCCATATCCGACGGATGGACTATATGGCAGCCCCCTCCACCGAGTATCGCGTGGTACTTGTTGCCGGCATCGGCGGCGAAGCAGGCGTCCCCACCCTTCTTTCGGCAGTGGAACAGCGGACTCCGATAGTACCAGCATCGCGGCCTCTGGCACAGGTTGCCGCCCAGCGTCCCGACGTTGCGGATCTGCGGTGTGGCGATGGAGGCCGCCGCCTGAGCCAGAGCCGGGTAACGCCGCGCGATCTCGTGGTCGCGCTCGATACGCACAAGAGGCGTCAGTGCTCCCAGGGTCAGGCCCTGGCGGGTTAGGTCGTACTCGTGCAGCTCGGGTACCCCATCAATCCCGACCAGCGTTTGTGGCTGGACCACCCCCTCTTTGATCTCGCCCAGCAGGTCGGTGCCGCCGGCGATGAGCCTGGTGTGGCCATCCCCCGAGGCGAGCAGCTCGCACGCGTTCGAGACAGACTGGGCCCGGACCAGCTTGAAAGGCCTCACCTTGCCGTCACCTGCCGGCCTGCCCGCATCAGGGCTTCCAGCACACGGTCCGGCGTCGCGGGCAGGTCGCGCATCTCAATGCCCGTGGCGTTGTAGATGGCGTTGACCACCGCGGGCGCCACACCGATGCTCGGCGGCTCGCCCAGCGCCTTGGCGCCAAAGGGACCGACGGGGTCTTCGACGTCGGCGAAGATCACCTCGATTTCCGGGTAGTCGAGAATCGTCGGGCTCTTGTGCTCCAGGAAGCTCGCGTTCAGCGTCGACCCGTTGCGCGCGTCGGTCAGCATCTCCTCGGTCAGCGTAAATCCCAGCATCTGCGAAACGCCGCCCTCGACCTGGTTGACGGCCAGCCTCGGGTTGATAATGCGGCCCGAGTCATGGGCGGCCACGTACCTGAGAACCCTGACGGCGCCCGTCTCGGTGTCGACCTCGACCTCGGCGAAGTGGGCGCCGAAGGAGTTGACGACGTAGTCCTTGCTGCCAGGCGAGACGGTGGCCTCGAACACCAGCTCCTCAGGGGGAGCGCGCCCGGCGATGTCGGCCAGCGCCACGCGCCGCGATGGGTCCGAAGCGACCACCACGGCCCCCTCGCGGATATCCAGCTCATCGGGTCCGGTCGCGAGCTGCGCCGACGCCAGCTCGAGCACGCGCGCCCTCAGGCGGCTCGCCGCCTCCCTCGCCGCAAGGCCGGTGGAGAAGGTGGCCGTCGAGCCCGCGGTGATCGGCGCCGGCGGGGTGGTCTCGGTATCGCCAAAGGTCGTGCGCACCAGCTCGTAGGGCACGCCGAGGGTCTCCGCCGTCATCTGCGTTATCACGGTCAGGCTGCCCTCGCCGACGTCCATGAGGCCCGCTTCCAGCTCGAAACGGCCATCGGAGGCGAGCCGGACCCTGGCCGTGGAGCGCCCGCCGGGCCCGCCCCGGTACAGGAACATGCTCATTCCGAGGCCTCGTTTGACCGGGCCCGATTGGCCGGCGAATCCCGGTTGCCGGTTACGCCAGCCGATGGCCTCGGCGCCCCTGATCAGACACTCGCGGAGGCCGTTGCTGGAGAAGGGCACCCCGCCCTCTACCGGCTGCGTGTCGATGATCTCGTCGCGGGGCGTCACCCGCTCGCCAGGCTGCCCCTCGACACCCACGTGATTCTTCAGCCGGAAGTCGAGCGGGTCCATCCCCAGAGACTCGGCTATCCTGTCCATGAGCACCTCCAGGGCGAAGTGGCCCTGAGGCGCCCCCAACGCCCGATAGGAGCCCGCGGGCGGCTGGTTCGTGTAGGTCAGGTAGCCGTCGTAGCGGACGTTCGGGCACCTGTAGAGGTAG
>JADFIF010000157.1 GCA_022566795.1 Chloroflexota bacterium | reverse complement strand
AGCTCTTCCGTTTCGGCCTCTTCGACTAATCTGCCGAGGTACATCACGCCAACCTTGTCGCACATGTACCGGACCGTTGCCAGGTGGTGCGCGATCAGCAGGTAACTCAGGCCGTGCTCATCCTGCAAGTCCTCGAGCAGGTTCATGATCTGCGCGCGGATGGACACATCCAGCGCTGAAACAGGCTCGTCCAGCACGATTACCCTGGGGTTGAGCGCCAGCGCCCGGGCAACGCCTATCCGCTGGCGCTGCCCTCCGCTGAACTCGTGAGGGAACAGGTTCGTCTGGTAGGACGCCAGCCCCACCTCCTCCAGCAGCTCGGCCACGCGCGTCTTGATCTGCTGTCGGGTCATCGCGCTATTGACTTCCAGGGGCTCTGCCACTATTGCGCCGACCCGCATACGTGGGTTCAGGGACGACCAGGGGTCCTGGAACACCGCCTGAACAGACGCCTTGTACCGCTTGCGGGCTTCTCGGTCCAGTTTGAAGGCGTCTTGGCCGTCGAACGAAACCTCTCCTTCGGTCGGCTGCTCGAGCAACAGGATCATCTTGGCGGTGGTGGTCTTGCCACAGCCGGACTCCCCCACCAGGCCGTACGTCTTGCCCTCCTCGATCGCGAAGTTGATGCCGTCGACAGCTTTCAGGAACACCTTGCCACGACCAAAGAAGCCCTGGCCTACCGTGTAGTACTTCTTGAGGTTTTTTACTCGGACGACAACCCCGTCCTCAGTGCTCATACGCTCCTCGCCGCGGCTTGCGGCTCTCTCAGCCAGCAGGCCGCCGTTTGACCATCCTGGACTTCGAACACTTCTGGATAGGCCTCATGACACCTATCGTGCACGTAGGGGCACCTCGGGGCGAATGAACAACCTTTTGGCAGGTCCCAGAGCGCTGGAGGCTGTCCGGGGATAGAGTATAGCCGCTCCATCTTCTCTTCCATCTTTGGGACTGAGTTGATCAGCGCCTCGGTGTATGGATGAGACGGATTGTTGAAAATCTGCCTCACATCTCCCTGCTCCACGATACGACCTGCGTACATGACGGCGACCCGGTCGCACATGTGGGCCACGATTCCGAAGTCGTGGGTGATGAAGATGATCGCGACCCCGGTCTCCTGCTGCAGGTCCTTCAGCAGCCGGAGATACTGCGCCTGTATCGTTGCGTCCAGCGAGGTTGTGGGCTCGTCGGCTATGAGTATGAGGGGGTCGCACGATATGCCAATGGCGCCTACCACGCGCTGCCTCATACCACCACTGAGCTGGTGCGGATAGTCTTTCATGCGCACATCAGGAGCGGGTATTCGGACTCTGCGAAGCATCTCGACCACCTGGTCTCGCAGCGCTCGCCCCGTCAGTTTCTTGTGAATCCTGAGGGCCTCCCCCACCTGGTCCTCCATGTCGAAGACGGGGTTGAGAGCAGTCATGGGGTCCTGAAGCAATAGGGCGATCTGACCGCCCCGTACCCGCTGCATCTCGCTCCCATCGATCTGCAGGATGTCTTCACCCTCCAGGAGAATCTCACCTCCCACGATATGCCCCGGTGGCGATGGCACCAACCGCATAATTGACAGCATGGTGACCGACTTGCCGCACCCGGACTCCCCTACGATTCCCAGCGTCTCGCCGCGATGGAGATTGAAGTCGACCCCGTCCACAGCCTTAACGACGCCCCACTTCGTTACGAAGTAGGTGCGGAGGCCTTTTACCTCCAAGACGACGTCACCACCGCCGTTCGAAGTCGCCATTCCTCGTCCTCCTCAGTCGCCTGCCGAGTGTTTGCGCCTCATAGGCCATGCTCGGACGCCGGTCTGGTACCAGCGTAGCCCGTTCTGCCGCCTATGGTCTGGCGCAGGCGAGTACGCCAGACTATAGCCAATCCCTATGAAAAACGCAACCCTCAGGCGGCCTAGGCCATGCTAAGAGGGAAGATGGCTTCCAGTAGGGGGCTCTGCTAGCCGGGAACGGGCATCGCCAAGGGCGCTGGATGATCCCGCCCCCATCGTCGACCTAGGTCTCCAGCTCCATGGCGTGACTCTCGACATCGCCTCGAATTGTCCCGGTCGCGCTGCCGTGAAGGCGGCCGCTGGCAACAGCGCCATACCGCCTTATCCGGCTGTTGTTGACGGCCCCTAGACCCGTTGCTACACTCGCGTTCGCCAGCCGGGCAGTGTCATGGCGGGCGAGCCAAGGATTTAGTGCGGTGCCGAGGTATGCATCATGGCCGATGGAAACAGTGGCAAGGATACCCCAGGATACGTGACGGTCGGCAACATCGGGTCGCCGTCGAGGGCCGATTACACGGTGCTGGGCAACAACGTGAATCTGGCGTCGCGTTTGGCGGACCGCGCTGCGCCGGGGCAGATTCTCGTGAGCGAAAGAGCATTCGTAGCGGTGCGGGACCTCGTCCAGTGTACAGAGGTCGAGCAAGTCCGAGCTGAAGGGCGTCTCGCGCCCCATCAGGATCTTTGAGATCCAGGAGCCGCAGGAAGAGAGTGCCACCTACCCGCTCCTCCGCACCGCCAGCGTCGTCTCGAAGCCGTCGAGCTTGTGCGTCTCCGAGTGGGCGTCGCCGGGCGGGCTCGCATTAGACAGCTCCAGCGAGAGTGTTTCCTGGCAAATGTAGTCGCCGTGCGCCTCGACGACGCGGTCCAGCTCGGGGCTTGCGCGGTAGTAGGTCACGATGTGGTCTGAGATCTCGAAGCCGGCGGCGCGGCGCATGTTCTGGATGCGATGCACCAGCTCCCGGGCCGTGCCCTCCATCGCCAGCTCCGGCGTGATGCTCGTCGGCACGGCGACGGTGTAGCCGCCCTCGGACGCCACCGAGAAGCCGGCGCGGTCGTTGCTCGTCACCAGGACCTCCTCGGCCTCGAGGGTGTAGCCTCCGATGTCGACGTTGCGGCCGGCCATTGCGGCGACACCCACATCGTGCGGGTCCGCGGAGGCCAGGGCCTCGATGATGGAGTGGAGCTCCACGCCGTATTTGGGCCCAAGAAGCTGCATGTTGGCCTTGATGTCGAGCTCCAAAACCTCGGTCTCGTCCGACAGAGGCGTTACGTCCTTGACGTTTAGCTCATCCCGCACCTGGGGCTCGACCTGGGCCAGCAGCTCGGCCTCCTCTGCGGAGCGCAGCTTCACGAGCGCCCTCTCCAGCGGCTGGCGGACCTTTAGGCCGGCCTTGCTCCGCGCCGCTCTGCCCAGACTCGACAGGCGCATGGCCAGCCTCGTGGCCTCGGAGAGCCGCCGGTCGATCTTCGATGGGTCGGACGTCGGATAGGACTCGAGGTGCACGCTCTCGCACCCGCTCCGCGCGACCTGAACCTGGTCGGGGACCGATGGTCCGGGGCGCTGGCCCTCGCGTTGGCCGTCTGGCGGAATCTCCGAAAAGCGCGCCAGGTTCTGGTACATCGACTCGGCGATGAACGGCATCACCGGCGCGATCAGCTTGGTAAGTGTCAGCAGGCACTCGTAGAGCGTAGTGTAGGCGGAGCGCTTGTCGTCGTCGGCGCCACCGCCGATGGAGAGCACCCCCTCCTTCCAAAAGCGCCTCCGGCTGCGGCGGACGTACCAGTTGGACAGGTACTCAACGAAGCTCTCGACCGCCCGGCTCGCCCTCTCCGGCTCGAAGCCGTCGAAGGCCTCCGTGACCTCCGCCACCAGCGCGTTCAGCTCCGAGATGATCCAGCGGTCAAGCTCGGGCCGGCTCTGGACCTCTGGCGCCCTCGTGGAGGGGTCAAAGGAGTCGATGTTGGCGTATGTGACGAAGAAGGAGTAGACGTTCCACAGCGGGATGATGAACCGGCGGCGGACCTCGTCGGCGGTCCCGTAGCCGAAGTTCATATTGGCCGCCGGGTTCTGCCGGACGAAGAGCCATCGCATGGAGTCGACGCCCATCTTCTCGGCCGCGTCCTCGAACCAGATGGCGTTGCCCTGGCTCTTGTGCATCTCCTCGCCCTTCTCGTCGCGCATCATCGCGTAGCTGAAGACGGCGCGGAAGGGCTCCGACCCCTCCAGCACCGTGCTCATCGTCAGCAGCGAGTAGAACCAGTTGCGGAACTGGCCGGGGAAGCTCTCGGAGATCCAATCGGCGGGGAACCATTGGCGCCAGTAGTCGCGGTCGTGGCGGTAGCGCAGCGTCGAGAATGAGACGATTCCCGCGTCCAGCCAGGGATTGCCGACATCCGGAATTCGCGAGACCCGCTGCCCGCACTGGGAGCACTCGATCTTGACGGCGTCTATCCAGGGCCGGTGCGGCGAGTGGCCCTCGAACTCGGCCCAGCCCTCCACGGCGCGTCCTCGCAGCTCATCCTCGCTGCCCATAATCTCGAAGTGGCCGCACTCGCACTTGTAGATGGGGAGCGCCAGGCCGTAGTAGCGCTTCTTCGAGATCATCCAGTCGTCCATGTTCTTGAGCCAGTCCAGCTCCCGCTGAAGCCCGAACTCCGGCACCCACTTGATCCTTCGCGTGACCTCCGAGATCGGCTCGCGAAGCGGGTCCATTGAGATGAACCACTCGTCGACCAGACGAAAGACCAGCTCGGTGCCGCAGCGCCAGCAGTGAGGGTACCGATGCGTGTAGCGCTCGAGCTTGTAAAGGATGCCCTTCTTGCGGAGACTGTCGTAGATCGGCTCGTTGACCTCGAAGACGCTCTTGCCCGTCAGCCAATCGAAGCCCTCGATGAACACGCCCCGATCGTCCAGCGGGGCGATGGTGGACAGGCCGAGCTCCTTGCCGAGCGCGAAGTCCTCCTTGCCCGCTCCGGGGGCGGTATGCACGATGCCGGTACCCTCGGTGGCCGTGACTTCTTCCCAGGGGACGACGCGGTGCTCGACGCCGGCCTGGGCCGGGAGCTCGTCGAAGGGCCCGCTGTAGCGAAGGCCGACTAGGTCGCGCCCCGGCATCTCGGCAAGGACCTCGTAGTCGCCCTTGAGGACCGAGAGCCGGTCCTTGAGCAGGTACATGACCTGGTCCTCCTGCCTCGCCTTTACGTAGGTGAGGCCGGGGTGCACGGCCGCTGCCGCGTTGGAGGTCAGCGTCCAGGGTGTCGTGGTCCAGATCAGCAGCGCCTCGTTATCGCGGCCCTCCAGGGGAAATTTCACGAAAAGGCCGGGATGCACTACCTCCCTGTAGCCGTCGGTGACGATCTCGTGCTCGGAGAGCCCGGCGCTGCATCGCGGACACCAGGGCATCACGTCCGTGCCCTCATACACCCAGCCGCGCTCGTGGCAGACCTTCAGGAAATGCCAGATGGTGTAGTTGTTCTCGTCGGACATCGTATGGTACGAGTCGTCCCAGTCCATCCACTGCCCCAGCCGCGCGGACTGCGCGCTTATGATGTCCGCGAACTTCTGCACCCTCTCCTTGCACCGCTCGACGAACCTGCCGACACCGTAGGCCTCGATATCGAGCTTCGACCCGAATCCCAGCTCCTTTTCGACCTCGACCTCTATCCACAGGCCCTGCCCGTCGAAGCCGTTCTGAAAGCGCTGGCGGTAGCCCTGCATGTTCTTGTAGCGCAGGAACAGGTCTTTGTAGGTGCGGCCCCATGC
>JADFIF010000156.1 GCA_022566795.1 Chloroflexota bacterium | reverse complement strand
GCAGCCTGCCGGGGCGGCCCGTGACGAAGGGGTGCATCGTCAGAACGAAGGAGCGGCCGTAGTGGTACATGCCGTCGAAGGCCGCCGACCACACCTGGTACACCTGCTCGGGGCTTGCCATTAGATTACGAGAGCCCAGCGACGGGGCGTAGCTGAAGTAGGGGGCGTCGTCGAGCTCCCAATGAATCGGTATCTCGACAAGCTGCGTGCCATCGGCGTCGATCTGGTAGGGTACGTCGTTTCCCATGAGGCTCGAGTCGTACTCGAAGCCCCGGTCCGCAAGCAGGGCGAGCGAGTGCTCGCTCAGCTCCCAGCTGGGCGACCGGTATCCCAGGGGTTTCCGGCCGGTGATCCGCTCGATGATGGCAATCCCCTTGTCCAGCACCTCTTCTTCCTGGGCCTTGGACAGGGTGGCCGGCGGCTCGTGCATGTACCCGTGGTGGGCGATCTCGTGGCCCCGGCCCGCAATTTCACCTACCAACGCCTCGTGGGTCTCGGCCACGTACCCCGGTATGTAGAAGCTGGCCTTGATGCCGTAGTCGTCCATGAGGTCGAGTATTCGTGGAGTCCCTACCGAGGGCCCATACTCTCGCATGGACATCAGGCTCGGCAGTCGGGCTGCGTCGGGATTCCGGTTGATGGCGCCGGAAACGCCGTCGACGTCGAAGCTCAGTACGACCACGCAGCGAACGTCGTCGGGCCAAACACCGCTCATAACGTACCTCGATTCAATTCAGGCATCCGATTCTGGAGCCGGCGGGCCAATTGTGGCACACAGGCGTGGTCTATGCCAGCTACCGCCGGGTGGCCGCCGTACCACGCGAAGATGGGCCGATGGCACCTGACAACGCCGCATGGTGAAGATAAGATAGGTGCGTGAGGTGGCGTGATCTCGATGCTTTGCGAGGAATCTCGATGGGACTGACCAGACAGCGGCGCATTCTCCTGGTGGCGGTCCTGGCGTTCGTGTTGATCGCTGTGGTCGCCGTTGGCGGCGGTGGATGGTACCTCTCCAACCTCATCAGGGACGGCGGCCTGGTCCCGGACCATGAAGCTCCCATGCTGGATCTCGAGATCATCGCCCTCGCGGACGGCCGGATCACGCTGCGCGCAGGCCCTGACACGGACGAGGATGGCCGTTGGAGCATGGACGGTCTGTTCGGGCTGGAGCGGGCCACGGGATACGATCAGGTGGGCTCAATCGTTAGTGCGGAAGACGAGGAGGTGGTCCGGCGGTTCACGCCCCTCTCGGACAGCGCTCGTCAGGGCGACATGGCACGCGTCGACAACTACGCCTTCCCTGAGAATCCTCAAGAGGCCTTCGGCCTGGCGTTCGAAGAGGTAATGTACACCTCGTCTCTTGGCGAGTTTCCCGCGTGGCTCATCGGCGGAACGGACGATACCTGGGTCATCATGGTCCACGGCCGAGGCGCTGACCGCCGCGAGGCGCTTCGCATGCTGCCGGAGGTGGCGGAGCTTGGTCTGCCGGCCCTGGTCATAAACTATCGGAACGACGAGGGATTCCCGGCCGACCCGTCGGGCTACTACCAGTATGGCCGGACGGAGTGGCTCGATCTCGAGGGCGCGGTGAAGTATGCGTTGGAGCACGGCGCCTTCGATCTCGTTCTCGTGGGGTACAGCATGGGAGGCGGGATCGTCGCCAACTTCTTGTACGAGTCGGACCTCTCCGGTGTCGTCAGAGGCCTAATCCTGGACGCCCCTATGCTGGATTTCGGCGCGACTGTGGACCTTGGCGCCAGCCGCCGTGGCTATCCAGGCGTGGTCTCGGCTCTGGCCAAGGCCTTCGCCGGATTCCGGTTCGACATCGACTGGGAAGCCATCAACTATCTCGACCGTGTCGACGAGCTGAGAGCGCCTATTCTGCTTTTCCACGGCGACGAGGACACGACGGTGCCCATCTCTACCAGCGATAAGCTGAGCGACGCCCGGCCCGAGCTGGTGGAGTACGTGAGGGTTTCGGGCGCCGAACACGTGGGAGCGTGGAACAAGGACCGGGAAAACTATAAGGATGCCGTAAGCCGGTTCCTCGCCAGGGTTTCCCGGTAGCGGAGGGAGACGAGGGTCATCTCTCCGCCTCTTGAGGGTATGAGCCTGAAAGCATCTCGCGGACGCGGTCGACGATATCCGCCTTGGGCACGGCAGCGGCGACCGACTCCGAGCGGCCCTTGACCTCGACCGCGTCCTGAGCCAGATTTCGAGCGCTAACTACAATTCTCAACGGTAGACCCAGCAGATCCGCGTCGTTGAACTTGACGCCGGCCGTCTCGCTCCGGTCGTCGTAGAGCACCTCGATGCCGGCCTCTCCCAGCCGCGCGTAGACGTCTTCAGCGCAGGCGACGACCTCCGGATCCGCGACATTCAGCGCCACGAGCGATGCGTGGTACGGCGCGATAGGTGCGGGAAACTTGATGCCCTTGTCGTCGTGGTGCTGCTCGATGGCCGCGGCCAGCATCCTCCCGACCCCGATGCCGTAGCACCCCATGATGATGGGGCGGTCGTTACCGTCAGCGTCCGGGAAATAGGCGCCGAAAGGCTCGCTGTAGCGCGTGCCCAGCTTGAAGACATGCCCAACCTCGATGCCGCGCCTGGCTTTCAGCCTAGAGTCGCAGCTAGGACAGATGTAGCCATCCTCGGCAAGGGCGATGTCGGCCACCATGTCGGCCTTGAAGTCTCTGGGGTAGTTGGCGTTCCGCAGGTGGTAGTCATGTCGGTTAGCCCCGACGACGAAGTTCGACCCGAGATGGACCGAGTCGTCGACGACGGTCCTGACGCCCGAGAGACCGACGGGCGACGCCGAGCCGGCGACAATGCCCGCGCTCTCGACCTCGGCCGGCGTGGCCAATCGCAACTCCGAGGCGGCAAGGGCGTTACGCAGCTTCACCTCGTTGACGTCGAGATCGCCCCTGATTGCAACGAAGACGAACTCGCCGTCCGCCATGTAGAAGACGGCCTTGAAGGTCTTCGCCGCCGAAATGCCAAGGAACTCCGCCAGCCCATCGATTGTGGTGACGCCCGGCGTGTGGACCTCCTCGAGCGGCAACGGCTCTTCCTCGGGCAGCGGCGGCTTGGTGAACGCCGCCCTCTCGGCGTTGGCGGCGTAGCCGCACGCCTCGCACAGCAGGACGGTATCTTCGCCGGAATCGGCCAGCAGCACGAACTCGTGCGAGTCTTTTCCGCCTATGGCGCCGCTGTCGGCCTCCACCATGATCGCATCTAGTCCGCAGCGGGCGTAGATTTTCCGATACGCCCGGACCATCGCCTGGTAGGCGACATCGAGGCCGTCCTCATCGATATCGAAACTGTACGCGTCCTTCATGTCGAACTCGCGCACCCTCATGAGACCGGCTCTCGGCCGAGGCTCGTCGCGGAACTTGGTCTGAATCTGGTAGAGGATCATGGGAAGATCGCGGTAGCTGTGGACGTTGGCCTTGACCATCGTCAGCAGGAGCTCTTCGTGGGTCGGCGCCAACACCAAGGGGCGGTCGCGCCGGTCTTCGAGCTGAAACAGCTGGGGCCCTAGGATTTCCGTTCGCCCGCTGGCGTCCCAGAGCTCCCTTGGCTGCAGCGCTGAGAGCCTCACCTCCTGCCCACCGGCGACGTCCATCTCCTCGCGGATGATCTGCTCGATTTTGCGCAGCGACCGCCACGCCAGGGGCAAATAGCTGTAGATCCCGGCGGCGGCCTGGTGGATCATGCCCGCCTTCAGCATGAGACGATGGCTCGCCACCTCGGCGTCGGCCGGGTCGTCACGAAGGGTCTTTCCGAATAACTTCGATACGCGCATTGCGTCCTTAACCTTAACCTCTATCGCCTAACGTAGAGCATTGGCCGACCGCAAAGGGGCTGCCACAGCACACATCAGAGGCTCATCCTTTCACAAACTCAGGCCGCAAGCTCAGGATGAGCGGGACTTCGCCAAACTTACAACGAGGTGGCAAGCCCCTAGAGCGAAGCAACGAAAGCTAATGCGGGCTTCCGCCCTCCACGACCGGTCATGCCTGGGCCGCAAGAATCTCCGACTCGACCTGGCGGACCTCGTCCATGAGGGCGGTCAGCATGTCCGCCTCGTCGACGATGCGCGACTTCTGGCCCTTGCGGAAGATGATTGCGCGGCCCGCACCGGCGGCGATGCCCACGTCGGCGTCCTTGGCTTCGCCTGGGCCATTTACCTCGCAGCCCATAACAGCGACCTTGATGGGGCTCTTGGTCTTTTTCAGCAGTTGGTCGACGTCGTTGGCGAGCTTGCGAATGTCCACGTCAGCGCGGCCGCAGCTAGGGCACGCCACCAACACTGCTCCCTCTTTGCGCAGCTCCAGCGACTTGAGGATTTCGAAGCCGGTCTCGACCTCTTCCCGCGGGTGGTCGCTCAGCGAGACACGAATCGTGTCACCGATGCCCTCGTAGAGCAGCACACCCAGGCCTATCGCGCTGCGAATGCTTCCGGATTTAGCGGTCCCCGCCTCCGTGATGCCCAGGTGGAAGGGGTAGGGCACCAGATCGGCCATCCGGCGGTAGGCCTCCACAGTCGTGTCGATGTCGAAGGCCTTCAGCGAGATCTTGATAAGGTCGAAGTCCAGGTCTTCGAGGATGCCAATCTCCCAAAGGCCCGTCGCGACCATATGGTCGACTACCGAGTAGTCGCCCGCTTCGGCTTCGCCCGCCTTTGGCAGCACATTGACGCCGTCCCGATGTCGAGACAGCCCGCGGGTAACGCCTATGCCTCCCACCGGAGGGAGGCTTCCAAAGTTGACGCCGATGCGGATTGGGACCTGCCGCGACTTGGCCTCGCGCACCACAAGCTCGACCTTCTCCCGGTCCCGGATATTGCCCGGGTTGAGCCTGAGGCAGTCGACGCCACTCTCCAGCGACCGCAACGCCAGCTGATGGTGGAAGTGGATGTCGGCGATGATGGGAACGCGTACCTGCCGTTTGATTTCGGCCAGCGCCTCCGCCGCCTCCATGTCGGGTACCGCACACCTGACGATATCGACGCCAACCTCCTCGACCTGTCTGATCTCGTCGACGGTGGCAGCGACGTCGCGCGTGTCGGTCTTGGTCATGGTCTGGACGGTGACCTGGGCGTCGCCTCCGACCTTGACCTCACCGACGTAGACAGGCTTGGTAATGCGGCGCTTTTTCATGAAGGGCTCCCGAACACGGTGCAGCTAGGAAACGGAGGGAAGATACGGTGAGGGGCTCGCTTTTGCCCGCAACCGATGGTCACACCCTCTCCCTGACCCCTCCGTTCTCGGCGTGAGGGGAAACTTCGGTCTATAGCCTACCTTAAGAGGTCGGTACCGTTAAAGATGCGCTGGATGTCCGATATGCTAATGATCACTATGAAGCCGATGAGCACGACGAAGCCGATGAGGTGGACCAGCCCCTCGCGCTCGGGGGAGATGCGCTTGCCGCGGCGGACCCACTCGATCATGACGAACAGGAAGCGACCACCGTCCAGCGCCGGTATGGGCAGCATGTTGAAGATTCCCAGGCCCAGACTAATGAGCGCCATAAGCTCGACCACCGG
>JADFIF010000155.1 GCA_022566795.1 Chloroflexota bacterium | reverse complement strand
GCGTTCTTGCTGAGCCGTATTCAGGGCTGGCCCCTGGTCCCGCTGACGCTCATCAGGGAGGGCCCCTACGGGGTGGGCTCTATGCAGCTCTACGTCGAGTGCGACCCGGCGATCACGTACTTCGACCTGGTGGCCGACAACGAGGAAGAGCTTCAGCGGCTGGCCGTCTTCGACGTGCTGGCCAACAATGCGGACCGGAAGGCGGGCCACTGCCTGCTCGGCGACGACGGGCGCATTTGGAGCATCGACCACGGCCTTACGTTCCACCCGATGTTCAAGCTACGCACCGTAATGCTCGAGTTCTGGGGAAAGCCGATTCCGCAGCCACAGCTGTCTAGCATGGAGGACCTGCTGGGTTGTCTCGACTCGGCGAATCCGCGCGTCGCGCTGCTACTCGAGACGTTGGCGCAGGGCGACGTCGACGCGCTGAAGCGGCGCGCCGAGGTCATGCTCGAAACGCCCGTGCTTCCAACGCTGGACCCTTACCGGCACGTGCCGTGGCCTCTGGCGTGAGGAGGGGGTTGCGGCCCGCCGCTACATCACGCGGTCCAGCCGCGGGTTGGTGGTGATGCCGGGAATCCGCCCCCGCTTGGCGATGGGTTCGCCGTCGATCTCGTGAATGTCGGCTGTGAAGGTGTTGGGCGACGCACTGGAGATGTGGCGACCCACACCGAAGCCGTTGACGGGAGTCTCGCTTTCCACGAAGGCTTGAATGCGCTCCGGCGTAAACCCTCCGCTGACGAAAATCTCCACGTGTCTGAAACCGGCCAGGTCGAGGCGCACGCGGACCTCTTTGACCAAGCTAGCAGTTACGCCTCCGCGCTCCGGTGGGGTATCGAGCAGCACCCCGCGTAGCTTGTCCCTGAGAGCGTCGGCCACGCCGATAGCCTCCTCGCCCTCATCTCTGAAGGTATCGACAACGGCGACCCGGGGGATCTCCTGTGGCATGTGGCGGTCGAAGGAGCGCACCGCTCTTTCCGTGTCGCCCAGGAGCAGCGGTAAGGCGTGGGGCATGTTGCCCGCCGGAGTCACGCCGGCCAGCCTGGCTCCCAGCACCGTCGAGCACGAAACGCAGCCGCCTACCACGGCGGCGTAGTCGATGATCGCGGCCACGTTGGGGTGGATGTGACGCGACCCCAGTGCGAGCACCGGCACTCCTCCAGCCGCCGTAACGCACTCCCGCGCCGCCTGCGACCAGCCGCTGGAAGACGAAAGGATGCCGCAGATGGTCGGCTCGTACAGCCCGAAGGCGCCGTAGGGCGCCCTGATGCGCAGCGCCACCTCTCCTTCCGCCAGCTCCTCGCCCTCACCCAGAGCCCACACCTCGCTGCCAGTCTCCGGGAGCACCTTGGCCAAGAGGGCCAGCACCTCCTTGATGCCACAGAAGACGCCGGCCCGTTCGGCGCTGAACTCCATCGATACCGTAGGGTTGATTCCCTCGTTCCGAAGGATCGTCTGAGTGCGCTGTAGGTAGATGTCGGATGCGTCGCCCACGAGAATCGAGGGGCGGACTTCGAAGTCGGGGTTGACCATGTGCCCTCACTGCTTGCGCCATGCCCCCGGTGAGGCGTGGCGCGACTCAGGGTCGAACGAAAGGCGCTCCGAGGCTAGCTAGGCGCGGCGGTCGGTGTCATGCCGCCTACGAGCTTCGCCCCCAAGATCTTCTCCATGTGCTCGAGCGCATACCTGTGCGCCTGAGGGTCGAACGAGGCCACGCACTCGGTCGGCACCTCGACAACGTAATCCCGATTGCGCGCGTCGGAAGTCGTATGCATGACGCAGATGTCCGTGCACACGCCACAGATGATGACCTTGTCAGGGTCCAACGCGGCCAGACGCTGCTCCAGGTCCGTTTCGAAGAAGGCGCTGTACCTTCGCTTCTGAATCCTGTCCCCGGGGTCGCCGGCCAGCTCCGCAATGACCTCCGTCTCGTCGGTGCCTCGGATGCAGTGTACCGGAAACATCTGGAACTCCAGATCGTCGGGGTCGTGAGTATCGCAGATGAACAGCACCTCTGAGCCCTTCGACCGTTCCTCGTCGATCAGCCGCTTGACGTTCGGGATGATCCGGCGGGCCTCGTCGCCGCAGTAGAGGTTACGCCCGGGCTCGAGAAAGCCTACTACCATGTCGACCACCAGCACGACGTTGGCCATTGCCAAGACCTTGTGAGTTCACGGTTAGCTCAGGTTCCAGGGAACGATATGTTATCGCGGGGGTCACGAATCCGCAAGCCTGCAGAGTAGACGCCGGCGGCATGCCCCTAGGCCTCAGGGCGTCGGGCACGCAACGTCCGCGAAGCCCTGCGGAGCCCCCCGAACCGGAGCCTTAGCAGTCCTTTCATGAGCTCGGCCCCGGTCGAGAGCACCTGTACTCGCGAGTCGGGGTCGTCGGTCCAGACGACTGGGAGCTCTTTGATGCGGTAGCCGTTCTTTTCGGCCAGCAGCAGCAGCTCGGTGTCGAAGAACCAACCGCTGCTACGCACCAGGGGCAGCAGGTCGTTTGCGGCCCGGCGGCTCAGAGCCTTGAAGCCGCACTGGGCGTCAACAAATCCGGCAAAGAAAAGGGCCCTGAACAGCAGACTGTAGGCCCTCGCGAGCAGCTCGCGCTTCGCCGAGCGGCCTGACACCTTGGACCCCCCTTTGAGCCTGAGCCGTGAGCCGATGGCGATCTCGTACCCCTCACCGTCAATGGCTGCCACCAGCCGGGGAAATGCGGCGAGGTCGGCCGAGAGGTCGACATCCATGTAGGCGACGATATCGGCGCTGCTCGCGAGCCAGGCGGTACGCAGCGCTACCCCCCGCCCCCGCTCCTCCAGGCGGGTGTAGCCGACCCCCGGCCGCTCTTTGGCCAGCTGCGTGCCGATCGCTTGAGTACCGTCGGTCGAGCCGTTATCGGCGATCACGACCCGCCAGTCGTACTCCGAGAGGCAGCGGGAGAGAAGGTCGCAGAGGGTGCCGACCGTCGCTGAAAGCGCCTTCTCTTCGTTGAGCACGGGCAGGACCACGTCGAGGGAAACGACCACTTCGGCCACTCGGAGGCTAGTGGCGGAAGTGCCGCGTTCCGGTGAAGACCATCGCCATGCCCAGCTTGTCGGCCGCCGCGATCACCTCGTCGTCCCTGATCGAGCCGCCGGGCTGGGCGATGGCGGAGATGCCACCCTCGCCGGCAAGCTCGATGTTGTCCGCGAAGGGGAAGAAGGCGTCCGAGGCGAGGACGCTGTCCCTCGACTTGTCGCCCGCGATCCGCAGCGCCAGATGCACGCTAACCACCCTGTTGGGCTGGCCTGCTCCCATGCCGACAAGCGTCTCGTCCCTGGCAAGGACGATGGTGTTCGACTTGATGTGCTTCGAGGCCCTCCACGCGAAGGCGAGGTCGCGGCGCTCGGCCTCCGTGGGGGCTCTTTCGGTCACGACCTTCCAGGTGGAAGGGTCTTCGTCGAGGATGTCCGGCGTCTGTATCAAGGCGCCTCCCGATACCGCCCGCACCTCGAGCCGGCCGCCTGGCCCGGACTCGGGGTCCACGCGGAGAATCCTGGTCCGCTTCCGCTTCCGCAACACCTCGAGGGCCCCGGCCTCGTATTCCGGGGCTACGATAATATCGAAGAGAACGCCCCGCATGGCTTCCGCGGTGGCGGCCGTGACGGCCCGGTTGAATCCGACGATGCCCCCGTACGCCGACACCGAGTCGCCCTCGAAGGCCCGCCGGTAAGCCGTCGGCTGGTCGGGGTGGAGCGCAAGCCCGCACGGGTTCGTGTGCTTGACGACGGTGGCGGCCGGCTCCGAGAAATCCGTAACGGCCCGCCAAGCCGCGTCGGCGTCGAGGATGTTGGTATACGAGAGCTCGAGCCCGTGCAGCCTTTCGGCCCGAACGATGCCGCCGGTGGAGAGGATGTCCGCGTAGAGCGACGCCTTCTGATGGGGGTTCTCGCCGTATCGCAGGTCGTAGAGGTTCGTGTAGCCGAGAGTCACCTCGCCCCGGGACGGGCCGTCGCTGTTGGCCAGGTACATGGATATCGCCGTGTCGTAGAGGGCGACGTGCTGGAACGCCTTGCGGGCCAGCTCCTTCCGCTCGTCGAGGCTTATGGCGCCGGCCCCGCCGCCGTCCGCCAGCCGCCTGGAAATCCACTCGTAGTCGCCGGGGTCGACGACGACCAAGACGGCCGGAAAGTTCTTGGCCGCGGCGCGGATCATCGTGGGCCCGCCGATGTCGATATTCTCGAGCGCGTCTTCGAGGGTTGCCCCCGGGCGCGTCACGGTCTCCACAAATGGGTAGAGGTTGCCGACCACCACGTCGATGGTGTCTATGCCGTGCTCCGAGAGCTGAGCGGCGTGGTCAGGCGCGTCGCGCCTGGCGAGAATCCCGCCGTGAACCCTCGGGTGCAGCGTCTTGACCCTGCCGCCGAGGATCTCAGGGAAGCCGGTGAGGTCGGAAACCTGCTGGACCGGCAGACCCGCGTCCGCGATCTCGGTGGCCGTGCCGCCCGTGCTCACCAGCTCGAATCCGCCGTCTCTCAGCGCCCGGGCGAGCTCCACGAGTCCCGTCTTATCGTAGACACTTACCAGTGCTTTCATGCGTTGCCTGTGCTACAGGATGACCCTGCGCTCGTCTTCGGCGCCGACCACCTGCCCCACGACAAGGGCCGACGGAATGTTTTCGATCACCAGGTCTGCCTTTGAGGGGTCGCAGGCGAGCACCATTCCCAGTCCCATGTTGAAGACGCGGAACATCTCGCCGTCCGGGATCTCTCCGCGGGACTGTATTGTGGCAAAGATCGGGGGCGTCTGCCAGGCCTTGCGGTCTAGCCTGGCGGCAAGCCCTTCGGGAAGCGCGCGCGGCACGTTTTCCACAAGACCTCCGCCCGTAATGTGCGCCACGGCCTTCAGGAGCGGAAGCGCCGGCCTTAAGACGTGGTAGTACGAAGGATGGGGCCTCAGCAACGCGTCGCCCAGCGTCTCGCCGAGCTCGGGGTGGTGCTCGTAGAGTGGCGAAGGGTCGTCGTCCAGCCCGAAAATGTGACGGACGAGGGAGTAGCCGTTCGTGTGAAGTCCGTTCGACGGCACGCCCAGCAGCACGTCCCCCGCTCGAATCTGCGAGCCATCGATGATGTCGGCTTTCTCCACAACGCCGACGACGAAACCGGACACATCGAAGCTTCCGTCGCCGAACACGCCCGGCATCTCCGAGGTCTCGCCGCCTATCAGCGCGCAATCCGCATCGCGGCAGGCGGCGGCCATACCTGTGAGGAGCGTCTCGACGACCTCCGGCTCCAGCCTGCTCGTGGCGATGTAGTCGAGGAAGAAGAGTGGCCTGGCGCCGCAGACGATCACGTCGTTGATGCAGGCGTTGACCAGGTCGATGCCGATGGAGTCGAAGCGGCCCATGGTGGCGGCCACCTTGAGCTTTGTGCCCACGGGGTCGGTGCTCGAGACCAGTACGGGCTCTCGGTAGCCCGAAAGCTCGTACAGCGCTCCGAAGCCGCCGACGCCGGACAAGACGGCGGGGCCGTGCGTGCTGGCGGCTATGGACTTGATGCGCTGCTTCACCCGCTGGCTGGCATCGAGATCGACGCCGGCGGCCTTGTAGCTGTGC
>JADFIF010000154.1 GCA_022566795.1 Chloroflexota bacterium | reverse complement strand
GCCAACCCCGGGGACGACGCGGTCAAGCGCGAGGTCAGGGACGAAGTCTTGGCCCTCGCCGAGCGCTTCCCGGTTCCGGGCATCGACCGGTAGGCGACGAGAGACGCGGGCTACGCGTCCTCGATGGTTACGCCGAGCCCGAAGGTTCTAAGCCGGTCGCGGTAGAGCTCAGCCTGCTCCAGTGGGCATACGATTACGACTGCTCTCCCCGACTCGTGGGCCTCCAGCATGACCGCAATGGCCTCCTCGCTGGTGAGACTCGACACGCTCTTGAGGAGCGACTCCACCACGAAGTCCATCGAGTGCACCTCGTCGTTGTAGAGGATCACCGCGTAGGGCGGCAGGATCTCTTGAAGCGTGCGCGTCGAACGCTCTGTCTCAGTAGTAGCTTCAGCAGCTAGAGACACAGTCATTGGGGCACGCCTGCTTGCGACCACATAATGGGGACGCGCGGCTCCCTCAGGAGCGTCCGGCGGGACGCCCTACGCCGTTGTGCGGCGGAAAAGTCGGCCGTTACTCCATGCGGGACCCGCCCCATGCGCGGGACACTCCACTCGCCGTAGGCTCGACGATGACGTTGACGACCGCGGCCTTGCCGCTGGCGAAGGCGCGCTCCAGCGCGGGCCGAATCTCGTTCGGGTCCTCGACCTTCTCGCCGTGGGCGCCCAGCGACTGCGCCATCTCGTCGAAGGCGGTGAAGCCCAGCTCCCGTCCCGGCTTTCGCGACTCGGGGGTCCTGGCGGTCCAGCCGGCGTTGTTGCTGACCACCGTGACTACCGGCAGGTTGTGGCGTACGGCCGTGTCGATCTCCATCGCATTCATCCCCATCGAGCCATCGCCGTGCAGGACCAGGACCTGCTTGTCGGGTTTGGCTATCTGGGCGCCAAGGCCATAGGGCAGGCCAACACCCATGGTGCCGGTGACACCGGAGTTCAGCCGGTGGCCGGGCACGTAGGTTGGAAGCGATTGCCTCCCGAAGTGCAGGATCTCGTTGCCGTCCACCGACAGGATTGCATCTCGGTCGAGGAAGTCGCGTATCTCCTTGCAGAGCCTGAGGGGATGGATGGGCTTCTGGTCCGAGTTCAAGAGCGCCGCGGATTGCGCCGCCCTGCGCTCGTTGTCCTCCGCTAGCCGAACGACCCAGGGAGACTCGAGGGCGCCTGCGAAGCTCGCTTGGTGGTCCTCGGCCTCCGCCACCATCTGGCCCATGACGGTCTTGGCATCGCCGACGATCCCAAGGTCGATGTTGCGGTTGTGGCCTATCTCGGCCGCGTCGATGTCTATCTGGATTACCTTTGCGCCGTCCGGGAAGCGCCTGCCGTACTGCATCATCCAGTTGAGGCGAGTTCCGACCACCAGGACCACATCGGCCTCCCGCATCGCCGTGCTCCTGGCGCCCTGGAACGAGACGGCGTGGTCCTCAGGCACGAGGCCGCGCGACATCGGCGCCGTGTAGAAGGGGATGTTGGTAATGTCCACGAAGCGCTCGAGCTCAGCGGCGCCGCCCGAGAAGAAGACGCCCCCGCCCGCGAAGATGATCGGACGCTCGGCGCTGGCCAGCATCTCGACGGCCTCCTGCACCGCGCCGGGCTCGGCTGCCGGCCGGCTTCGCTTCACGAAGCGCGTCGGCTTGATGGCGCTATCCTCGTCGATCTCCTCGTACAGCACGTCGGCTCCACAGTCGATGTAGACCGGACCGGGCCTGCCCGACATCGACTGACGGTAGGCCGTGCTCACGATCTCAGGATATCGCGCGGCCATGGTCGGGCGGTGCCAGTACTTGCATAAGGGCTGCATTACGCCGACCTGGTCGACCTCCTGGAAGGCATCACGCCCAATCTCGTGGACTGCGCTGGCCCCGCCGAGGATGATCATGGGCGCGCAGTCGATGGCGGCGGTGTATACGCCTGTGAGCAAGTTCAGCGTCCCCGGCCCTGAGGCCGCGGTGCAGACCCCCGGCTTACCGGTCACCCGGGCGTAGGCATGGGCGGCGAATGCCGCCGCCTGCTCATGCCGGAAGTCGATGGTCCTGATGCCAAAGTCCTGGCAGGACATCACGATGTCGAAATCCGGCCCGCCCATCAGGTAGAAGAGCGTGTCGACTCCCTCCTCCTTCAGTGTTCGCGCTATGAGGTAACTGCCATTGACGGTCGCCATGCTGTTCTCCTGTTGCCAGATATATTGTCGCTACCGATCATCTCAAAACCGCACAGATCGCCGAGCTCGCGGACAATCTGTTCTTGGATGACTGTACTCTGCGGTCTCCGCGCGCTTTGCGGCGAGTCTTGAGATAGTTTCTCAGCCCCGGGCCGGTGCGCCGTAGATTATCACATGCCCCAGCAAGAGGGCCAGCCGCGCATCAGCCGATACGGCAGGCCCAATACTCCATGAGCGCCCACGCTCGGGAGCGCAGGATGCGCCCTGTTGTCCGACCGAAGAGGGCTGTGCTACGATGCATCGGCCCCAAGCCGGTCACCGGTCCGCTAATAAGGCGACCGGGGGAGGAGGGCGCGCATGGCAGTCGTCGAGTACGAGACCAAAGATAGGGTCGCCTACATCACCCTGAACCGTCCCGACAAGCTGAACGCCATCGACGTGGAGATGCGGGATGAGCTGTGGCGCATCATGCACGACTTCAACGACACGCCGGGACTGTGGATAGCGGTGATCACAGGCAGAGGCAGGGCCTTTTCCGTGGGGCACGATCTTGTCTCGATGGCCGGCCGTGGCGATGACTTGTACTCCTCCGAGATATCCACGGAGGATTTGTACGTCTATCAGACGCAGATTTTCAAGCCCATCATAGCTGCCGTCAACGGCTTCTGCCTGGCCCAGGGCGGAGGAATCGCTCTGGCGTCGGACATCCGCATCGCCTCAGACCGGGCGCAGTTCGGTTGGCCGCAGGCCAAGAGGGGCATCGGCTCGGTCAGCGGACCCTGCATGCTGGCCCAGCGTATTCCTCTAAACCTGGCGCTCGAGTCGCTGTTCACGGGCGACATGATTAGCGCCCAACGCGCGCTGGAGCTCGGGTTGGTAAACTCCGTCGTCCCGCACGATCAGCTAAGCTCGGCCGTGGACGACCTCGTCCAGAAGCTCCTGCGGAACGCGCCTCTGCCGATGCGCGCGATGAAGGAGGTGGCCATCCGAGGGTTCGGCATGCGGCTGGAAGACCGCGTCCGGCTGGCCGGCATCGTGAACCGCCGCCTCCAACGCACCGAGGACGCCCAGGAGGGCCTGAAAGCATTCGAGGAGAAACGCACGCCGGTCTTCCACGGCCGGTGAAGACGCCGACGGTGTGCGCAAACCTTTACAGCGACCCTGCTGCTCATACAAACGCGCGGCAAGCCCGCTTTATCCCCTCTCCCTTGGTCAGTGGAGAATACCGGGGTGAGGGTGGGTCGCATGTCCCATTACTTGTCCTTAGAAACTATCTCAAAAAGGCGAAAGCCTTGTTCCCACCCACCCGCCCGTGAGGTATATGGTCTGGGGGACACCCCCAGACCCCCGCAAGTCCCGACTTGTCGGGACTTGGAACCCCCGAGGAGCACGAGGGGCTTGTCCCCTCAGAGCCTTTTCGAGGGTGGGCGGGCAGGATGTATCCAGACTTATGTAACCAAACATTAGTCAGACAAGGAGGCGAGAGTGGAAACCGATTTCGGCGGCGCGTTCTACCAGCGGCTTGGAGTGAAGCGCGTGATCAACGCGGCCTCGTGGATAACCGTCTACGGAGGCAGCATCATGCCCCCTTCGGTGGTCCAGGCGATGGAGGACGCGTCGCACTGGTTTGTCGACATGCACGACCTCAACCAGAAGGCCGGCGATGTCATCGCCAAATTCACCGGCGCCGAGGCGGGGTTGGTCACTGCGGGGTCGGCCGCCGGGATGCTCCTTGAAGCGGCGGCCTGCATGACCGGGACCGATCCCGCCAAGCGGCATCGGATCCCCGACACAACGGGCATGAAGAGTGAGATCGTCATCCACAGGGCCCACAGGGTCAACTACGACCATAACTTCAGGGCCGCGGGCGCCACGCTGGTCGAGATCGGCAACAGCGGCTCGACTCAGGAGTGGGAGCTTGAGGACGCCATCGGAGAGAACACAGCGGCGGTTGCCTACATCTTCGGCCCACGCCAGGCCGGCGCGCTTCCGCTTCCAAAGGTCGTCGAGATCGCCCACGCGCACGACGTACCGGTAATCGTCGACGCGGCCGCGATGCTTCCTCCCCTTGAGAATCTCAGCCGGTTCATCACCGAGGGCGCGGACATGGTCAGCTTTAGCGGCGGCAAGGGCGTGCTGGGTCCCCAGTCGACGGGCATCCTGTGCGGAAGGGGAGACCTCATCGAGGCTGCCTACATGAACGGGGCGCCCAACAGCGAGGGCATAGGTAGGGCAGCGAAGGTGTGCAAGGAGGAGATAGCGGGGCTGATCACGGCCCTCGAGCTCTTCGTCGACACGGACCAGCAGGCAGTAGCGGCCGGATGGCGTGCCAAGTCGCAACACGTGGTGAGCGCGCTCCGAGACGTGCCCGGGCTGCGAGTGGAGCTTGCCGAGGCTGAGCCAGATCGCGACGAGGCCTTCACCACGAGCGCCAGAGCGATCATTTTTTTTGAGAAGTCGTGGAAGGGGCCCGACCGGCAGGCGGTGGTCCAGAAGCTCATCGACGGCGACCCCTCGATTCGGGTGGGCGCCGCCCAGAATTCAGACGGCATCGCGATCATTCCCGTCAATCTCGGCGACGGCGAGGAGGCGATCGTCGCCTCTCGCCTCAAGGAGATCCTGGCGGGCAAGGCGTAAGGCAAGCGCATGACTAATATCGCCGGCTCCATAGACCCCGACCTTCTCGTACGCGCTCGAGGACTGCACAAAAAAGGACCGCTGATCGATGGACACAACGACCTGCCGTGGCAGTACCGGAAACGGGTGGGCCGCGCGCTGTCGAAGATCGACGTAGGCCGGAGCCAGCCCGACCTCCACACCGATATTCCCCGGCTGCGGGAGGGCGGCGTCGGCGGGCAGTTCTGGTCGGTCTTCGTGTCGACAGACCTGCCGCCCGGCGACTTTGTCCAGGCCACCGTCGAGCAGATTGACCTAGTCTACAATCTGCTTCAACGCTACCCCGGGACCTTTCAGCTCGCGCTGACCGCCGACGATGTGGAAGCGGCGTTCGAAGCGGGGAAGATCGCCTCGCTCATCGGAATGGAGGGCGGGCACTCCATCGGAAGCTCTCTCGCCACGCTGCGAATGTTCTACCGGCTCGGCGCCCGGTATATGACGCTGACTCACAACAAGAACGTCCCGTGGGCCGACTCGTGCACCGACACGCCACAGGCCAACGGCCTTACGGACTTTGGCCGCGAGGTGGTCCGTGAGATGAACCGCCTGGGGATGCTCGTAGACCTGTCGCACGTATCCGCCGAGACGATGCACGACGCGCTGGACGCCTCGGAGGCTCCGATCATATTCAGCCACTCCTCGGCCCGAGCCGTAACAGATCATCCGAGAAACGCCCCGGACGACGTGCTGCGCCGTCTTCCTGACAACGGCGGCGTCATCATGGCCAACTTCGTGCCGGCCTTCGTCTCGCAGGAAGTCTACGAGCACTCACAGAGGCGGGACACTG
>JADFIF010000153.1 GCA_022566795.1 Chloroflexota bacterium | reverse complement strand
CGCTCGCAGGCATGCTGATCATGCCCGACATACTGTTCAAGAGCTTCGGAATCGGCACAATGGTCGTTGTCGTCACGGCTGTGGCGGCGGCACTGACGTTCCTCCCAGCCTTGCTCGGATTACTCGGGGATCGCGTGAACTGGTTGACCATACCGTTCTTTGGTAGGCGTCGCTCTCCTGGGAGTGGCGGCGGATTCTGGGGTGCGATCACGGGCGTTGTGACGGCCCATCCGGCGATTAGCGTCGTCGTCACTGCAGTTCTCCTCCTCGCACTGACCGCACCGGTGACGACGCTCGAGCTTGGCTCGGGCGGGATCAGTATGCTGCCAGACGACACCGATGAGCGGCACGCGTTCGATGTCGTCATCGAGGAGTTCGCAGACGGCATCATCACAGCCGACATCGTAGTGCTCGCACCGGACGTCAGCGATAGCGCTGTGCAACGTGCCATCGAGGACGTGACCGCGTCACTCGCGTCCGACGATTTCTTCGGAGCGGCCGAGTCGATGGTCAGCCCTGCCGGCGATCTCTTGGACATCAGAGTATCGATCGCGGGTGATATCTCCAGCGACGAGTCGATCGCCGGCATCCGACGGCTGCGGGATGACTACATCCCGGCAGCATTCGCCGGCGTGAACGCGGAGGTCCTCGTTGGAGGCGGGACAGCCGAAGTCATGGACTCGGTCGCGATCGTGTGGCAGTACGTGCCACTGATCATGGCGGCAGTGTTAGCAGCCAGCTTCCTCCTGCTGCTGGTTGCCTTCCGCTCTATCGTCGTGCCGCTGAAGGCAGTGGTGATGAACTTGCTGTCGGTTGGCGCCGCCTACGGGATGGTAGTGCTGGTCTTCCAGAAGGGCGTGGGGAGCAGTCTGTTCGGCTTCCAAGAGGTCCCGGTCATCGAGTCGTGGATTCCCCTGTTCCTCTTCGCTATCCTCTTCGGCCTCTCGATGGACTACCACGTCTTCCTGCTGAGCCGGATCAAGGAACGGTACGACCAGACCGGCGACAACTCCGGCTCTGTGGTGTACGGCTTGCGCTCGACGGCGTCGATCATCACCGGTGCTGCCTTGATCATGGTCGCGGTCTTCGGAGGCTTCGCACTGGGGCCGCTGTCGATGTTCCAGCAGATGGGATTCGGTCTGGCCGTCGCGGTGATCCTAGACGCTACGATCGTTCGCATGGTGCTCGTACCCGCGAGTATGGAGCTGCTAGGCGACTGGAACTGGTACTTTCCAAGCTGGCTGGAGTGGGTGCCCAAGATCAACATCGAGGGCGGCCGCAAAGTCGAAGCACTTGCACCTGGTGATTAGTCTTCATAGAGTTAGCCGGTGGTTGTGAGGCCTGCGACGTCGTGTCTCACAACCACCGAAACCGGCACGAATCTCCATAAACTGTATCTGCAGTTCTTTTCATACCCGAGGGACGAACGGGAAACGGCCTTCCTTCCATTTCGGCCTCAGAACCTACCGAAAAGGCCCGTCACGCGCCTCCAGGAAGGCTTTGAGCCCCTGCTCCTGGCGGATGGCGTCCAGCGCCTCCTTCTCCGGGACGTCAGCGGCGCTGCTCTCCATCATGCGCAGCATGAGATGGTTCTCGAAGGCCTCCGAGAACCCCATCTTCTCGTAGGCGCCCTTGATGCTCCGCTTCATGGTCTGCGCAGCATACGGCGGCACCAGGGCGATTCGCGCCGCCACCCTGTGCGCCTCCTCCATGAGGGATTCCGCGGGGACGACCTTGTTCACCATGTTCCACTTCTCGGCCGTCCGGGCGTCGATGGTATCGCCCGTGTAGTAAAGCCAGTGGAGGTGCCTGAACGGGATCATGTAGGGCAGCAGGATGGCCGGTGAGTGGGCGACGTGGCGTATCTCCGGCTCGCCGAACTGGGCGGCCTCCGACGCGATAACGATGTCCGCCGTCATCGCAAGGACGTTGCCGGCCGCCAACGCGTAGCCGTTGACCGCGCTGATGGTCGGCTGCCTGAGATGCCACAGCTTCATGATGGTCCTCGCCCCCTGGTGCGTCGCGTCCCAATGCGCTGTGGCAGGCCGGTCGTCGTGGGCCTGTCCGGGCGAGATGTCGAATCCGGCCGAAAAAGCCCTGCCGGCTCCGGTGAGGACCAGGACCCTGACGTCGTGGTCCCCGTCCACGTCGTCGAGGGCGTGGGCAAATTCGGTCAGCAGTCCCGAGCTCAAGGCGTTCAGCTTCTCCGGCCGGTTCAGCGTTAGCGTGGCGACGCCTTCCCGCTTCTCCAGGCGGATGTTCTCGTAGTCCATGGCGGCTCCCTTACTCCAAGATTCGCGAGTCGAGCGAATCTTAATACAGGCTCGCGGTCAATGACAGCGCGCACCGCCACCGCGCAAACCAGCGGTAGCCACGCCACCGCGCGCTTGATATAATCCACGCGTGCTCACCCCGGACGGGCCTTCTACCAACTAACTTGCGCTGCTTTGGAGGGGAACTGTGGTAGCGACACATACGGACCTCAATACCGACACGCTGCTCTGGATGTACGAGACGATGGTAGTCATCCGGCGGTTCGAGGAGCAGGCCCGCCGCGAGGCCGACGCGGGCAAGCTCCGAGGGATGCACTCGTCCATCGGCCAGGAGGCGGTCCCCACGGGGATCTGCGCGCACCTCCGCGTCGACGACTACGTCCTGGGCACCCACAGGAGCCACCACCACTGCATCGCCAAGGGCGTCGACATGAGCGAAATGATGGCCGAGCTCCTGGGGAAGGCGACCGGGACCAACAAGGGCAAGGGCGGCACGATGCACATCGCCGACATCGACAAGGGGATGCTGGGCGCCAACGGCGTCGTCGGCTCCAACATTCCCGTGGCCACCGGAGTGGCGCTCAGCGCCAAGATCAGGGGCTCTGACCAGGTAACCGCCGTCTTCTTCGGTGACGGCGCATCGAGCCAGGGAAGCCTGCACGAGTCGATGAATCTGGCCAGCATCTGGAAGCTGCCGGTGCTGTTCGTCTGCGAGAACAACCGGTACGCGGAGGCCACGCCTTTCGAGTATGCGGTGGCCGGCGGGTCGGTCTCCAACCGCGCCCCCGGATACGACATGCCCGGCGTGGTCGTCGACGGACAGTCGGTGCTAGACGTGTTCGAGGTCGCGCGCGAGGCTGTGCGGCGCGCTCGCGCGGGCGAGGGCCCGACGCTGATCGAGGCCCAGACGTACCGGTACCAGGGCCACTTCGGCGCCGACGATCCTCTGGGGTATCGTACCCAGGAGGAAGAGGACTACTACGAGGCCCGCGACTGCATCGCCAACCTTCGAGCCCATATCGTGGGCTCCGGCGACACCTCCGAGGCCGACCTCGACGCCATCGACCGGAAGGCCCTGAGCGCGGTGGAGGCTGCGGCCAAGTTCGCCAATGACAGCCCGTTTCCCGAAGATGACGAGCTCACGACGGACGTCTACGTGGCCTATCCCTAGGCTCGCTCTGCTCGCATCAGCTACCGCCCCTGAATAGGACAATTTTCACTCGCAAGGAGTCGTGCATGGTTCAGGCACAATCTGTCCGGCAGCTAAGTTTCATCCAGGCTGTTAACGAGGCTCTTCGCCAGGAGATGGAGCGCGACGAGAGCGTCTTCATCATGGGCGAGGACATCGCCGGCGGCGCCGGTCGGCCCGATAAGGAAGACGCGTGGGGCGGCCCGATGAGACTTACCAAAGGGCTCATCGCTCAGTTCGGCCCCGAGCGGGTCCGCGACACGCCCATCTCCGAGGCCGGCTTCATGGGCGCGGGCGTCGGAGCGGCGGCGACCGGAATGCGCCCGGTCGTCGACCTCATGTACGTCGGCTTCCTCGGCGTCTGCGCGGACCAGATCCTCAACAACGCCGCCAAGATCCACTACATGTTCGGCGGCAAGGTCAAAATCCCCCTGACCATCATGACGGGAATAGGCGCCGGCACCAACTCGGCGGCACAGCACTCCGAGACGCTGTACTCGGTGTTCACCCACTTCCCAGGCCTCAAGTGCGTCGTCCCGTCGAGCCCATACACAGCCAAGGGGCTGTTCGCCTCGGCGATTCGCGACGACGACCCGGTCATCATCTTCAACAACCGGCAGCTCATGGGCATGCGCTTCGACGACGATGTGCCGGAGGAGCCATACACGGTGCCCATCGGCAAGGCCACGATCGCGCGTGAAGGTACCGACATCACGCTCATCGGCATCGGCTACACCACGCGGGTTTGCCTCCAGGCGGCCGACGATCTGGCGGCCGAGGGCTACTCGCCGGAGGTCATCGACCTGCTGTCTCTGTCGCCGATGGACAACGCGGCCATCCTCGAGTCCGTGAGGAAGACGCGAAAGATCGTCATCGTCGACGAGGACTACCCCCGGTGCAGCATCGCCACCGACATCTCGGCGCTAGTGGCGGAAGAGGCGTTCGACTACCTCGACGCTCCGCCCAAGCGCGTCACACCTCCACATACGTCGGTGCCCTACAGCCGCTCGCTGGAGGCCCTCTACGTTCCCGACAGAGCCAAGGTGGTTGCCGCCGCTAAGGAAGCGCTCGAGTAGGAGAAGGCAATGGCAGTCGCTATTGTCATGCCCAGGCTGGGCGACTTCATGACGGAAGGGGTCGTGGCCAGATGGGCCAAGGCGGCGGGCGAAGCCGTGCAGCAGGGGGAGGTCGTTGCCGAGATCGAGTCGGAGAAGCTGAACTACGACCTCGAGGCGGCCCAGGCCGGCTTCTTTCACCCGGTGGTGTCCGAGGGGGCCACGGTAGACGTCGACGGCCTGCTGGGCTACCTGCTGGCCGAGGGGGAAGAGCCTCCCCAGGCGCCCAAAGCAGCTACCCCGCCGGCCGGGTCGCCGGCGCGGTCCGCGCCGCCCCCCACGCCTCGGGCAGCGCGGGAGTCCGGCGACGTAGTTCCATCGACACCGGGAGCGCGACGTCTTGCCGCCAGCCTGGAGGTGGATATCTCGCTGGTCACGCCAACCGGGCCGCGCGGAAGGGTCGTCGACGCGGACGTACGCGCATACGCAGAGGCGCAGGGCCCTGCCGCCGAGTCCGGGCCGGTATCGCCCCCGGGCCTGCCCGAGCCGTCGCAGGTCGTCCCCATGAGGGGTATGCGCAGAGCCATCGCCGACCATATGCGCGGCAGCATCGCGTCTACGGCGCAGCTCAGCTATTTTCTCGAGGTCGACGTCACCGAGGCTCAACGGCTCAGGCGAGACCGGTCGAAGAAGCAGGACCAGACGCTAACGCTGGCCCACGTACTCATAAAGGCCTGCGCCGAGACCCTCAAACGCTACCCAGCCCACAATACGGTGCTGCATGAGGGCAACATTCTCCACTTCGACGAGATCAACATCGGAGTTGCGGTGGCGCTGGACGAAGGCCTCATCGTTCCGGTCTTGCGGAACGTGGGGAGCAAGAGCATCCACGAGATTGCCCGCGGGACCCACGAGCTCGCCGAGAAGGCCAGAGAGGGCAGGCTTACCCCCGACGACACCCTGGGCGGGACCTTTACCATCAGTGTACTGGGCTCCGTGGACGGTTTCACGCCGATTCTCAGCAGGGGCCAGAGCGCCATTCTGGGCGCCGGCCGGTCCACGCAGAAGGCGGTCGTCAGGGGCGGAGAGATCGTCGTCCGCGAGATGATGACGCTCAGCCTGACCGCCGACC
>JADFIF010000040.1 GCA_022566795.1 Chloroflexota bacterium | reverse complement strand
CTGGGCTAACCTTCGTGCAGCCCGTTACCGGGTTCCACGTGGCGTCAGTCCACTCGATGCCGGTTTTATCAGGCATGGTTGGCGCTCCCTTGGGCCAGAATACCGGACTCAGTACAATGTAGAACAGGCGTGCGTTTGTGTCAACCGGTGTGCAGGTCTACATCGCAACACTCCGAATTGGGCCACCGCTATGTACGCTGCTAAAGACCCTGGTTCTGGAATGGGGATTCATCTTCGAGCAGCCCATCGGCGTGTGTCGCCGGTAGCGACGCACCCCAGCGGGTCGGGCGAGTAGGCTGAGAGTTCCCGTCGGCTTTCTCGATTACTACGAGGAAGCGGTGCATCCGACCCTCCCTGGTTGCGGCCCTTGACCGAGACGCTGCTGATGGGCGGTGGAGGTCGGACGGTGCTGAGTTGAGCTCCTTTTGCCAACAGAATCGACTGCTAACCGCCTCTGACCAGTTCAACCGGCCTGTGTTGCCGGGGTTGGACTACGACAACCCTTGACAACATATATCGGACTGGCATATGCAGATGCTACAGTACCGAGGCCACATTACCCTGTGTATACGCGACGAGGACCGGCATGCCCTTCGCAGGCGTCAACGGTACGGAGATCTACTACGAGGTCCATGGAAGCGGGCCAGCGGTCGCGTTCGCTCACGGATCCGGAGGGAATCACCTCTCCTGGTGGCAGCAGCTGCCGTTCTTCTCAAAGCAGTACACGTGCATCGTCTTCGACCATCGAAGCTTCGGGCTGACCGCGGACGAAGTCGAGCCCAAGGGTCGCAGCGCCTTCGCGGACGACCTCAAGGGGCTACTCGACCATTTGGGCGTGGAACGGACAGCCGTGGTTGCGCATTCCATGGGAGCCCGCACCGGTGTGGGCTTCACGCTGAGGAACCCAGGGCGAGTCTGGGGCCTGGTCTTGTCAGGGTCCAACGGCGGCGCGGTCAACGAAGAGTCGAGACGCGTCCGCGACGAGCACCAAGGCCGCGAGCCGGACCTGCCGCCCGGCGCCATCAGAGCGCTATCACCGGGATTCGTCGCGTCCAACCCGGAAATGTCCTTCCTCTACCGGGGAATCATGCGTCTCAATCCCAAGCACGAGCCCGATTTCCTGGCGGTACCGCCTGGTTACCGGGGCTCTACGCATGAACGCCTGACGGACTCAGGTGTGCCGATCCTGTACATCGTGGGAGAGGAGGATGCGCTCATCGCGCCAAGGACCGTCGAGATCGCGGCGTCGCTGGTTCCCCAGTCGAGGCTCGTCACCGTGCCGGAGGCGGGACACTCGGTCTACTACGAGAAGCCCGACCTGTTCAACAACCACGTCCAGCAATTCTTGATGGAGGTCATGCCGCCGACGGCCGAGATGTAGGTATGTGGTCGTATTGCGCTCGCCCTCGGCGAAGTGGCACATGTGAAGGTGGAGATGCCAACACCGTCGACATCGCCGTCCAAGATCAGCTCAGCGACGACGATGCCCACGGCGGGATAGCTTGAATCCACAGCTCGACGAGCTCATGCTAATCGGGGCTGCTAGACCTCGATGTACTCGGCGAAGGCTTGAGACTCGGGGATAGGCAGATCGTCTTCGAGCAGTCCTTCGACATGCATGCGCACAGCCTCGTGCATGTTCTGTTCAGCCTGTTCCCGCGTATCACCTGTTGCAATACAACCTGGCAGGTCGGGAGAGTAGGCGGAGTAATTCCCGTCAGCTTTCTCGATTACTACGAGGAACCTGTGCATTGCTATCTGCCCTCCCTCAGCTGCGCTTGCCTCAAGATGCTGTTCAAGGTGCCCGGAGCCAGGTCGTCGCCAGGATGGCCCGCGATCGTCACGCGGCCTCGTTTGGCCGGATGTCTATATTGGCGGTGACTCCCTCTGGTCGCAATCATGTACCATCCGTCAGCTTCTATCATCCTGATGATGTCGCGTATCTTCATTATATTCGACTCTGGAACAGGTTTGCTCCGAACGCTTACGCGATGACCCGGAAGCTGTACGTGGTCGTGTTGAGGTCGCCCTCGGCGAAGCGGCTCATCCGGAGGGTCGAGATGTCGACTGTGCGGGATTCGCCATCCAGAATGAGCTCGGCCATTACGATGCCGACGGCCGGCGAGAGCTTGAAGCCGTGGCCGCTGAAGCCGGTGCAGATGTATAGGCCTTCGATGCCGTCGACCCTGTCGACGATGGGGTGCAGGTCTGGGGTAGTGGTGTAGAGGCCCGCGTATCCGGTGAAGAGCTCGGCGTCGGCGATGGCCGGTATTCGCTTTGCCAGGCGCGGCCAGATGTCCTCGACGAAGTCCATGGTCAGGCGCGGGTTGTAGGCGTCGGGGTCGGCCTCCTCCTCACGATTGCCGTTGCCGACCAGCGTCAGGTCGGAGCCTTCGGGCCGGAAGTAGATAAGGTTCGACATGTCGCCGCCGCCGGGATGGAACGGCACGCGGTCCAGCGGCCTGCGGAGCAGGAAGACCTCGTGGCGGGTCGCCACCAGCGGAAGCTCGATGCCGATGTCGGCAAGAAAACGCGAGGACCACGGGCCGGTGGCGACCACGGCGATGGGCGTCTCGTAGCGTTCGGTCGCGGTGGTGACGGCGACGACCTTGCCGCTGTCGATCTCGACCGATGTCGCGGGCGACTCGAGGACGACACGGGCGCCGAGCTCTCGCGCGCGGGTCGAGTAGGCCAGCGCCACCCCTGACGGGTCTCCGTGGCCGGACTCCGGCTCCCACGCGAAGGCCTCGGTCTCGCCAAGCTCGAAGGCCGGCGCCAGCTCCTGGGCCTCCTGGCGGGAGACGATCTGCGTGGCGATGCCTACCGACTGCTGCATGGCTATGTTCTGGCGCAGGCCGTCGATGGAGTCCTCTGGGACAAAAAGCATGTAGCCGGTCTCGACCCAACCGACGTCGCCTCCCCCGACGATCTCCTCGAAATTCTTGAAGATGGCCAGGCTCTCCCACGCCAGTCGCGCGTTGACCTCCGTGGAGTAGTGCATGCGGATGGCGCCCGAGGAGCGCCCTGTCGACCCGGAGCCCAGGGTGTCGCGCTCCAGAAGAACTGGTGTCTCTACGCCGCGAAGGGCCAGGTTGTAGAGGATGCTGGCGCCCATTACGCCGCCGCCGATGATGACGGCCTCGGTCGTTACTGTCATTGCAATGTCCTCCTGGCGCGTGTGTTCAGCACCCGTCGAACTGAATATGCCACCCACCGCCAATGTCCTTGCATGTGCCTCACTGCAAATCGAGAAGCATCATGAGCAGCCGTCGGCGGACTTTGGGGCCTGGTGTTGTTATTTGAGCCACAGGCTCCCCACCCCAGATTCTTCGCCTGCGGGCTCAGAATGACAGCAGGCTGGAGCTCAGAATGATATTTTCATAGGGGCGACAGCGAAAAAGGTCTGCCCCGCGACTTGCTCGTTATGCCTGACTCACGACTTTCGCCTATAATACTCTGCGCCTGCCGCCGGCCACCAGCGGCGGCAGCGATACAGGAGCTACGCATGAGATTTCGGATCGCGGTACTGGCCGGCGACGGCGTCGGGCCGGAGGTTACGGCCGAGGCGGTGAAGGTGATGGAGGCCGTCGGACGGCGGTTCGGTCACGCGTTCGACGTCAGCACCGCCAAGGTCGGAGGAGCCGCAATCGACGAGTTTGGAACGCCGCTGCCCGACGAGACGATGGCCCTGTGCCAGGAGACCGACGCCGTGCTGTTTGGCGCGGTCGGCGGTCCCAAGTGGGACGATCCGAAGGCTAAGGCCCGGCCCGAGGATGGGATCCTTGCCATCAGGAAGGGTCTGGGCGTCTTCGCCAATCTGCGGCCGGTGAAGGTCTACGCCGCCCTCATCAACTCGAGCCCCATCAAGCCAAAGGTGCTCGAGGGCGTCGATATGATAGTAGTCCGCGAGCTGACCGGCGGCCTCTACTTCAGCCGTCCCAAACGCCGGTGGACGACGGCGCGCGGAAGGCGCGGGGTGGACACGCTGAGGTACACCGAGCAGGAGATCGAGCGCATTCTGCGGGTCGGCTTCGACCTCGCCCGTGGCCGCCGAAAGCACCTGACGTCGGTGGACAAGGCCAATGTCATGGAGTCTTCGAGGCTCTGGCGGGAGGTTGCGGTCGAGGTGTCCGCGGACTATCCCGACGTCGAGCTAGAGCACATGCTGGCCGACAACGCCGCGATGCAGCTCATCAGGAATCCGGCCCACTTCGACGTGGTCGTCGCCGACAACACCTTCGGCGATATCCTGAGCGACGAGGCCTCGGTGCTGTCGGGCTCCATGGGGATGCTCCCGTCCGCCAGCGTGGCGGGACTGAAGACGGCCAGCAAACGAGGCCGCCGATCCGTCAGTCTGTACGAGCCCATCCACGGTACCGCTCCGGACATCGCGGGGAAGGGGATCGCCAACCCCATCGGCGCCATTCTCAGCGTGGCCATGCTGCTGCGCCACTCGCTCCAGCTAGTTGAGGAAGCCACCGCCGTGGAGGAGTCTGTCGAGGGAGTGCTGGCGGAGGGCTACCGCACCGCGGACATCGCGTCCGACGGCGGGGACCTGGTCGGCACGTCGCGCATGGGCGACGTCATCGCCGGCCGGGTGTAGCCTGACAAGGCGCTGAGAGACTCTTTCGACCGTCCCTCTAGCGCCCTTTCGAGTCAAGAAAGGAAAGAAATTTATGTCTGAGGGACGCCCTCGGCAGTGCTCAGGGCAGGCTCTCAGACTCCCGGCAAAGGGGCTCAGCCCCTCTGCACTCCCCATTTTTCATCAGTCAGCTAGGGCTACTCTGGGGCCGAGCCCAGATCGACGATTATGCGCCACTCTTCGGGCCGGACGGGCTGCACCGAGAGGCGCGACCGATTCACGAGAGCCATCTTCTCCAGGCCTGGCGTCTGCTTTATCTCCTCCAGGGTCACGGGCCTCGCGAACTCGCTCTCGGCCTTGATGTCGACCATGTACCAGATAGGCTTGTCCGGCGTGCTCTTCGGGTCCGGGTGCTCTGAGCTCGGGTCCCAGGCGGTGTCGTCGGGGTAGCCCTCGCCCACCACCGTCGCAGTCCCGACGACCGCCATTGGCTTCACGTTGGAGTGGTAGAACAGCACTCCGTCGCCATCCTTCATGTCGTCGCGCATGGTGTTCCTGGCCTGGTAGTTCCGCACCCCGTCCCACTCCGCGGTCCGGTCATCCTCGCGCTGAAGGTCGGAGAAGGAGTAGGTGTTCGGCTCCGATTTGACCAGCCAGTAGCGTCGTTCGGCCATTCTCAACCTCCTTGGCTCTGTCACCTCTGTCCGATCGGGCCTCGGTCACAGGGAGCCCACCGACGCATCGGCATCGGTCGTCTCATCATCATCTGGCGGTGCGCTGAAAGACTCGTTCGACCATCCATCTCGCGCCCTTTCGAGTGAGGAAAGGGAAGAAATTATATCCGAGGGACACCCCTTCGGCAGTGCTCAGGGCAGGCTCTCAGGCTCCCGGCAAAGGGGCTTAGCCCCTCTGCACTCCCCATTTCATCAGCCATCTAGATCATCGAAGCTCTCATCGGCGGGGCAGCTTCTAAGGATGAGCCAGGCGCCGACTCCGGCGGCAATCGAACCGATAAGGATACCCAGCTTGGCCTGCGCGATCAGCTCTGAGTCGGAAAAGGCAAGACCTGTGATAAAGAGCGACATCGTGAATCCGATGCCACCCAAGAGGGAGGCCCCCAGGAGGTGTCGCCACACGAGACCCGCGGGCAGCGAGGACAGCCCGCTCTTGGCCACCAGCCATGCGAACCCGAAGATGCCGAGGGGTTTTCCGACCAGCAGCCCAACGAGCACCCCGAGGGTCACCGGCTCTGCCAGCGACTCGGCCGCGTTGCTGTCGAGGACTATGCCCGCGTTGGCCAGCGCGAACAACGGCATGATGCCAAACGCGACCCACGGGTGCAGCTCGTGCTCGATGCGCTGGAGCGGCGATTCGACATCCTGGCAGGCCAGCTCGAGGTCGTGCACGGCGGCCCGCTGGAGGTTAGATGGCGGAACATCGGGCCCCGAGCCACCGCCGGTCTCGAAGCGCCGCAGGAGCGCGCGCCCCCTTTCGAGAAAGTCGACCGTGTCGATCTGGACCCTCGTTGGAATGGTTGCGGCGATCAGGATGCCGGCCACGGTGGTGTGGATACCCGACTGCAGAAACGCGAGCCAAACCGCCGCGCCGACCAGCGCGAAAAACATCGTGTGCACGATGCCGATGCGGTTGGCGATGGCCAGTACGCCTAGCAGGCCGCCGCCGACGGCGAGGTTGATCCAGGAGACGTCACCCGTGAAGAAGAGGGCTATGACGATGACGGCCCCGATATCGTCGACGATCGCGAGTGCGGTCAGAAAGATCTTGAGGCTGAGGGGCGCTCGGCTCCCAAGCAGCGCCAGCACGCCCAACGAGAAGGCAATGTCCGTCGCCATCGGGATTGCCCATCCGGCGGAGCCGTCGGACGTCGCGTTGAAGGCTGTGTATATGAGGGCGGGCACGACCATCCCCCCAATCGCGGCGACAACGGGGAGTGCCGCGCGGCGCGGTGAGGACAGCTCGCCTCCCACCAGCTCTCTCTTGATCTCCAGGCCAACGACGAAGAAGAACACTGCCATCAGCGCGTCGTTGATCCAGAAATGGAGGGATTCCTCGATGAAGAAGCGGCCGATGCCGAGCCTCATTTCGGTGGCCCAGAGGCTCTCGTAGCTGCTCTCCCACGGAGAGTTTGCCCAGACCAGCGCGGTGGCTGCGCACAGCATGAGCACAATGCCCCCGGCGGCCTCTTCCTTGGAGAATCGCTGGAAGGGACGTACCACCCGCTCTATGGGCGGCTGCTCGGACTGGAGAATCTTAGAAAAGTGGTCCATTAAGTAGATCAGTGGGATCGGGTACGCGGGGTATCATATCATGCAGGGTGGGTAATGCCTGAGGCGGAAGTCATCGAAGAGTTCAGGCTCGTGCAGGACTTCGCCATCATCATGGCGGTGGCCGGAGTCGCTATCGTCTTGTTCCGCCGCTTCGGCCAGCCTCCCATCCTGGGCTACCTGCTGGCAGGGCTGCTGGTCGGCCCCTTCACCCTTCCGCTGCTGGGACTCCAGCCCCCCGTCGACAATATCGAGAGCATCCGCCTGCTCGCCGACCTTGGACTCGTGCTGCTGCTGTTTGCCATAGGGCTAGAGTTCGGGTGGCAGCGCATCCGCCAGATCGGCCTGAGGGTCATCTTCATCGCCGTCATCGAGATCAGCTTCATGATGGCTCTCGGCTACGAGGTCGGCACGATGCTGGGATGGAGCGCCACGGAGGCTTTCTTCCTCGGGGCCGCCCTGTCCATCAGCAGCTCGGCGATCATAGTCAAGGTGCTGCGAGACTCGGGGCTGCTCTTTCGCTCCCAGGGGCGGCTGATCGTCGGGATCCTCGTCGTCGAAGACTTCGCCGCCGTGGTCCTCCTGAGCGTGCTGGCCGGCGTGGCGACTACCGGCACGGCAACGATCGGAGACATCGGCAGCCTGCTTGGCAAGCTCGGCCTCTTCCTGATTTCGGCCCTCACGCTGGGAGCGTTGTTCGCGCCACGGCTGTTCAACTATGTGGCCCGGTTCCAGTCCCGCGAGACGTTGCTGATCGTTAGCCTGGCGCTCTGCTTCGGACTGGCGCTGGTCGCGCAGAAGCTCGGCCTGTCGGCCGCGGCCGGCGCGTTCCTGATCGGCACGGTTTTGGGGGACACAGACCAGTCCGAGGAGCTCGTCCACACCATGAGCCCGGTCCGGGACATCTTTGCGGCGCTGTTCTTCGTCTCCATGGGCATGCTGATGGACCTGTCCCTGCTTGCCAACTACATCGTTCCCGCGCTGATCGTTGCGGCCGTGTTCATCGCCGGCAAGGTCATCGCGAACACAGTCGGCACCTTCTTCACGGGCCACGACGGCAGGACTTCGCTGGCCGTCGGCATGGGCACTCCGCAGATCGGCGAGTTCTCGCTGGCGATGATCAAAGTAGGCGCGGACCGGGGCGCCGTTGGGGTGTTCATGTACCCCGTCGTGGCGATTACGACGGCGATAACGACCTTTACTTATCCATTCATAGTGGGGTCCGCGAGCACCGTAGCCGCCTTCCTTGAGAGGCGGTCTCCGGAGCTGTTCAGACAGTACGTGGCGAGCCTATCCGACTGGCTCATTTCGCTGCGGACGGCCCTGAGCGTAGAGGGGGATTTTGCCGGGCGGATCAGGCGGTCGGGCAAGGTAATCGTCGTCAACTTCGGCGTGATAGTCGTCTTCATCACGGTCGGGACCTTTGCGCTGGGCTTTGGGCCGGAGCTGGCGGAGTCCGTAGGCCTGCAACCCAGTATTCTCGGCCTCGTTCTCAGCGGCGTGGTCGTTGTTCTCTGCATCCCACCCTCGGTGTTCATCTGGCGAGCCCTCCAGTCACTGACCGACGATCTCTCGGGCACCCTCTTGACGGGCGGCAGCCGCTCCTCGCGGGCGATGGGCAAGAGCAACATTCACATGGTCCTTCGAGACAGCATCCTCGTGATCATGGGCGTGCTCGTAGCCATATGGAGCCTACCTTTCATCTCTCAGCTTCTGATGCTGGGAAGCTTCGCGGCGCCGGTCCCGATACTGATGCTCATCGGCCTCGTTGCGCTCACCTGGAGAGCCGCCTTCAAGATCCATCGCGCGATGGAGTCGACGTTCAGCGAGACGTTTCTGGGTGGCGCTGCGTCGACATCCGCCGCGGAGGACGACGGGTAGAGTCTCCTCTACCTGATCGGCTGAGACGTCCCCTGGGCAACCCCGCGCCTCATCGCCTTTGGCCCGCGATCGCCCGCCTGTTGGATGCTCGCAACGGCGCCTGAGCTACAGGCGCCTCACCCGCGGCACGGCCAAGCCGATGAACGTCACGATGAGCACGCAGATGCCCCCGATCACCACGAAGCCCATCGAGACGTCCCAGCGGTCGGTGACCGCGCCCGCCAGAATCGCCGCCAGCGACTGCACCCCCATGTCGAGGAAGGTGGCGCTCACGACCCTCCCCTGGTACTGCCTGGGCGTAATCTCCAAGAGAGTGCTGTTGTTGGCCGTCCGGAATACCGTCTGGGAGGCTCCGGCCACGACGACGACGGCGAAGGCGAGCATGGGCACCGGCAGGCCGCCCAACAGCATGACCATAGCTCCGTAGCTCACGCCGGTTATCAAGAGCATTCGCCCCTTGTGGGGCACATTGCCCATCGACGCCAGAGTGAGCCCGCCCGCAAGGGCTCCGATGGCCGAGACTGACTGCAACAGTCCGAAGGCGGACGGCCCCATATGCAGCTTCTCGGTCACGAACACGGGCAGCAGGACTATGTAGCTCATCGCGAAGGCCAGGGGGCCCATGGCCAGGACGACGAGCACGAGGACCATGCGGTTCTCCACAAGCATGTAGTGGAACCCGTCCAGCAGGTCTCTGGTAATCGACACGTCTCTGCGCGCTCCGGACTCACTGGGCGCGTCTATCATGAAGGTTGTCACGAGGATCAGCACGTACACGACCGTCGCCACGACGTAAGCGGGCGCCACGTTTCCTCCAGCCACCGCGATCAAGAAGCCGATGGCGGCAGGTCCCGCGAGGCGCGTGACGTTGATCGCGATGGAGTTCAGCGAGATGGCATTGACGAGCAGGCGGCGCTCCAGTAGCTGGGGAATGAAGGAGGTGCGGACCGGCTGATTCATGGCCATCCCGCCGCCCAGCAGGAAGGCGGTCAGGTAGATGTGCCAGAGCTGAATCCAGCCACCCACCAGCAGCACGGCCATCGCGGCGTAGATCCCCAGGCTCCAGAGCTGAATGACGATTAGGACCCCGCGCTTGTCGAACCTGTCGGCCACGACGCCCCCAACGAGCCCCAGGGTGATGAGGGGAATGGCGCGGAACAAGTTCACCAGGCCGACGGCAGTCGCCGACCCGGTGAGCTCCCAGGTCAGCCAGCTCCTGCCGACCTGGTCCGCCCACATCGCCGAGGCCTGGCCGAGCTGGCCGAGCCAGAGGAGGCGAAAGTTGCGGTTCTCGAGAGAGGCGAAGGGGATAAGAAGGCGCTCGAGCCAGGGACTCCGTGCGGGAAGCGATACGCGTTCCCGCTCTGGCGGACGTGTGCTCGACTCGGGGTCGGCCATGTGTGTATCCTACGCGTGCCTTGAGGGACGTGCTGTCCTGTGTAGTCTGGGGCCAGTTTAGTCTAAGGCCAATGTATCCGTCTTATGCGAGCGGCACTTGAAGCAGTATCGGAGGTTTTCTACGGATCAATCCAAACAATGTTAGGCCACTCGTCGGAGGCAGGAGTAGCTCTGTGAAGATGCAGAACAAAGTAGCACTGGTGACAGGAGCCGCACTTGGCTACAGGCATGGTGGCCCCTCGATAGGCAGCGCCATTGCTTTCAAGCTTGCCTCTGAGGGAGCGAAGGTGGTGGTCGTTGACGTCCTGGAGGAAATGGGGGAAGGGACTGCCAACGGGATCAGAGAGAATGGAGGCACAAGCCTGTTCATCAGAACTGATGTGTCCAACACCGATGAGGTCAAAAGAGCCGTTGAAATGACCAGACAGGAGTTTGGTGCTCTCCACTGTCTGGTGAACTGCGCTGCTTCGTATCGAGGCGAGATTGCCAAGAACGTCGTGGAAATCTCAGAGGAGGACTGGAAGCGCATCGTTGACGTGAACTTGAATGGCTACTTCAGATTTGCCAAATACGGCATTCCTCTGATACTGCAAAGCGGCGGTGGAACCATTGTGAATATCTCGTCATCCGCTGCCTTCAGGGTCTTGAAGGACTTCAGTGTCTATCCTGTGACAAAAGCGGCCATCAATGCGTTGACGAGGACCTTGGCCATTGATTTTGCTCCGCACGTTCGTGCCAATGCCATTTGTCCCGGATTCGTGAGAATAGCGAATTCGGAGGGGGATCGAAGCCCTCAAGAAGTTGAGCAATGGATTGAGGGAATAGCCAAGACCTATCCTCTCAAGAGAGTCTGTTCTGTCGAGGAAGTCGCCAACGTAGCTCTGTTCTTGGCCAGCGATGACTCGTCGTACATAAATGGTGAGTGCATCATCGTTGATGGAGGAAGGTCTGTTTGTGATACGCACGAATTCTAGCGGAGAGCCATCTCATTCACGCAGCCAGAGTCTCATATTCGGGGCGGGAGCGGCCTAACAAGGCGCTGGAGCGGACGTGGCTGACTCCTCCGAGTTAGGGCCATCGAGGCCATGCTCGGAGCATTATTGCCCTTCGGTTCAGCGCGTATGCATGCCTTGGCAGGGAGCTGAAAAACTCTTTCTGCCGTCCCCTTCGGCAATGCTCAGGGCAAGCCCACAGACTCTGGCCAATCCCGAGTTGTCGGGATCTGCACTCCCCATTTTCATCACCGCTCTTCGCATCTCCTCGTGTCGGGAGAGGTACGCTTTCTCGATCGGGCGGCCGTGTGCTCGACTCGGGGTCGGCCATGTGTGTATCCTATGCGTGTCTCGAGGGAGGGGCTGTCCTGTGTAGTCTGGGGCCACCGTAGTCTAAGGCCACTGTATCTCAAGCCACCAGCCTGGTTTGGGCACTAACTCGCGCGCAAATGGCAGTACCGTGCCGTCGACTTGCCCGTGTCGCGGTTCTAGAACCACGCACGACCACGATGCAAAGAGGGAGGAAGAGGGGCCATGACGAATACAGGCCTGGTGAAAGTCGGCGGCGTGTCCGCCGTCCTGGCCCTCGTACTGTATATCGTGGCGGCCATCGTCTACTTCGCGGGAGTAGGGCAGGTGGACTCTGATGATACGGCCAAGTTTCTGCTGGCCGTGAGCGATAACCGGGCCGCCTATCTGACCTCCACTTGGCTCGCCCTACTCGGCGCGGCGCTGCTCATCCCGGCCGCGTTGGGGTTCTTCCAGGCCCTGCGGGAGGCGGCGGCCGTGCTGTGGATAGCGGTGGCGGCGATGTTTACGGGCGCGCTGCTTTTCATGGCCACTGCAATAATACAACTGGGTGTCGGCTATGAGCTGGCGCCGGGCTACGTGGAGGCAAGCGATGCGACCAAGCCTGCCTTGACGGTGATAGCCAGCACCCTGGATAGGATTAACGACGTAGCGAACGAAATAGGCCTTATCCTTCTTTTCGGTATCGGGGTACTACTCTTTGCGCTCGCCAGCCTTCGGACATCGATAGCACCCAAGTGGGTCGGATGGCTGGGCCTTCTAGGTGTTATATTTGCGTGGCTGTCAGCCCTCGAGCCTGTGGTGGAGGCGCTGGGCGCCCAAAATGGAATCGCATTTGTTATTTCCATGGTGTGGATGGGGGTGATGGGGGTGGTGCTGCTCCGGTGGCGGGAGCCTGCCACAACGACCTCTCCATCATAGGTTTGTACCTCAGATAGCTACAACCGGAGCTTAGGGGTGGGCAGCGCTCTTGCTACTGTCCACGAGGGCCCCCTATATTTCGGAAAGGCGAGGTGTCGAGCGCAGCGTGGAGTCTTCATCCATATCCGTACGCGAGGACCAGGTCCCGAGCCCGGAGGAGCTCCTCGGGTTCAGGGTCGGAGACGACCGCAAGCTCGCCGGTTGGTCTCAGATCGTCGACTATTTCCAGGTGCTCGGCGGCCGGTCGGAGAGGGTTCGTGTAGATGAGATCGGCAAGAGCACAGAGGGAAATCCCTTCATTGTCGCCACCATCTCGTCTCCTGACACGATTTCGGAGCTGGACCGCCATCTGGAGAGCCAACAGAGGCTTGCCGACCCGCGCACCATCGACGACCAGGCCGCCGCCGCGCTGATCGAGTCGAGCAAGGTCGTGGTGGTGGTAACGTGCAGCATCCACGCCGTCGAGGTAGGGGCCAGCCAGATGTCGATGCTCCTGGCCCACCGCCTGGCATCTGGCGACGACCCCGACGTCGCTCGGATCCTGGACAACGTCATCCTGCTGCTGGTCCCGTCGTCGAACCCGGACGGACTCATCACCGTCAAGCGCTGGTACGATGCGACCATCGGCACCGAGTACGAGGGGGTCAACCCGCCCTTCCTCTACCATCGCTACGCCGGGCACGACAACAACCGCGACTGGTTCATGTTCACCCAGGCGGAGACCAGGCTCGTCGTCGAGCATTGTCTGAACAGGTGGCACCCTCAGATCCTCTTGGACCTGCACCAGACGCGCCCGACGGGTATGAGGATGATTCTTCCGCCGCTGGTTGACCCGATCGGCCCGAACGTCGACCCGGTCCTGCAGAGCCAGCTCGCCATGCTCGGCTCGCACATCGCCAGCGAGCTGACGGCGCAGGGCAAGCCCGGCGTCGCCATGAACGTCGTGTACGACGGCTACAGCCCGAGCAGGTCGTACTCGCACTACCACGGAGGCATACGGCTCCTGTCCGAGGTGGCAGGCGCGCGCATCGCGACGCCGGTAAGTCTGTCCAAGGACGAGCTCAAGCCGACCCGTGGCGAGTCGCCTTCCACGGCATCCTGGAACCACCCGCTGCCGTGGAAGGGCGGTCGCTGGGGGCTGGACGACATCGTCGAATACCACCTGGCCGCCGCCACTGCCTGCCTGAACCATGCCGCCCGCAACAGATCGACCTGGGTCGAGAGCTCGTACGACGTGCGCAGGAGGGCCGTGACGGCTGCCGGCAATCCCTCGGCCTACCTGGTGCCGGAGGCCCAGGCCGACCCCAACACGGCGGTCGAGATGCTGGCGCTCATGCGGACCGCAGACGTGGAGGTCCACGAGGCGACGGCCCCGTTCACCGCCGATGGCCGGACGTTTCCGGCGGGGACGCGGGTAATCCAGCAGCTGCAGCCGAACTGGGCCTTCGCCAAGACCATGCTCGAGACGCAGTCCTACGCCGACGTGAGGGAGTTCCCGGGCGGCCCGCCAAAGGAGCCATACGACGCGACGGCGCACAGCCTGCCCATCCAGATGGGTGTTTCCACCATCGCGGTCAAGGCTTCCTTCGATGCGGAGCTACGGCCACTGGACGTTTCCAGCGCGGGTAGGGGAGGCGTGAGGTGTCAGGCAAGTGGACGCCCTGTCGCGTACCTCGTGAGGCCCAATACCAACGCCTCCGTCCGGGCCATCAACAGACTCCTCGCCGCCGGCGCCCGCGTCGACCGATACCTGGAGGCCTTCGAGGCGGCGGGCGCTGTCTACGAGCCAGGAACGTTCTGTGTAGCAAGCGGCGAGGCGGTGGCGGAGCTGATCGCGGAGGTCGCCGAGCGGGAGTCCCTGACCTTCGACGCGGTCATCGCGTTGCCCGATCTGGCTACCGACCGCATCCAAGCGCCGAGAGTCGGCATCTACAAGAGCTACGTGCCCAATCCGGAGGAAGGCTGGACGCGATTCGTGCTGGAGGAGTATGGATTCGCGCACAGGCCTCTGCTCGATGGTGACGTGCGCGCCGGTTCCCTGCGGGCGGACCTCGATTGCATCGTCCTGCCCCACCAGCGAACGCGCCAACTGGAGCGAGGGCAGGACCCATCGAGCTACCCCGAGGAGTACACCGGCGGACTCGGCGACGCGGGGGCCAAGAGTCTGCGCGCCTTCGTAGAGGAAGGCGGCACGCTGGTCGCGGTGGACGGCGCGGCGCGTTATGCGATTCAGCGCCTGGAGCTTCCAGTGTCCAACGCGCTGGCCGGCGCCACTCGCAGCGAGTTCTTCGCGCCTGGCAGCCTCCTTCGCGTCGAGCTCGATACCGCTCATCCAATCGCCTACGGAATGCCGGCGACCGCCGCAGCCATGTCCGTGAGCAGTCCCGCGTTCGACGTGTCGCGAGGGAGCGTCGTCGCGCGTTACCCCGCGGGGAATCCGCTGCTGAGCGGCTGGCTCATCGGCGCGGAGAGGATCGAGGGGAAGGCGGCGTTGGTTGACGTGCCAATGGGGGAGGGCAGGGTGATCCTGATCGGATTCCGGCCTCACTTCCGCGCGCAGGCTCGGGGCACGTACAGGATTCTGTTCAACTCGCTTTTCTACAGCTCCTCGGGCAACTCGTCGAGGTAGGAGGAGTCAATTGGCATCATCGTTGGTGCGTGGCAAGTACGTCGTATGCGGGGGCGAGGGCGGCGGCGACAGCAGGGTTATAGAGGATGGGGCCGTCTACCAGCGGGATGGCGAAATCGTCGAGGTCGGAACGTATCAAGATGTGCGCTCGCGATACGACCCAGACGAGGAGATTGGCTCGTCCGATTTCATGGTGGTCCCGGGGCTGGTGAACGCGCACCATCATGTGGGACTAACCCCGTTCCAGCTAGGCGCGCTCGACGCCCCTCTGGAGAGCTGGATCATCGCGCGGTGGGCGCTCCGCGACGTCGACCCCTACCTCGACACGCTCTACTGCGCGATGCAGATGATCGAGTCCGGCATTACCACTGTGATGCACAACCACATGATGGCGCGGCTACCGGCGGGCGAGGGTCTGTACGAGTCGGCCTCCCGGATAGTCCAGGCCTACGACGACTCAGGCATGCGGGTGGCCTTCTCGCTGTCGCATCGCGACCAGAATCACCTGGTGTACGAGAATGACGAGAGCTTTTTGGCCGGCCTGCCCTCCGATCTCTCGCGCGACGTTCGGAGCTACCTGAACGCCCGGCCCATATCGCTGGAGGACTACCTCACGGTGTGCGCGGAGCTCTTCGACCGGAGCCGCTCCGACAGGACAAGAATCTTCATCAGCCCGCACAACGTCCACTGGTGCTCGGACGAGATGCTCAGAGCGATGAAGGAGTTCGCGGTGAGGCGTGGTACGGGCGTCCACATACACCTTCAGGAGACCGCCTATCAGAAGATGTACGGGGCCCGACACTGGGGAAAGTCGCCGCTTGCCCACCTGGCCGACCTCGATTTCCTGGGCCCGGACGTGTCGTGCGCCCACGGCGTCTGGCTGACCGACTCCGACATCGGCATCCTGGCGGAGACCGGGACCGCGGTGTGCCACAACCCCAGCTCGAACCTGCGGCTCAAGAGCGGCGTCGCTCCCCTCAACGCCATGCTGGAGCGGGGCGTCACCGTAGCCATTGGAATAGACGAGGCGGGGATCAACGACGACAACGATATCCTCCAGGAGATGCGACTGGCCCAGAAGCTGCATCGGGTGCCGGGAGTGGCCAGCGCCAGCCCAACCTCGCACGACATCCTGCACATGGCCACCGCCCAAGGCGCCAAGGTTACCTTCTTCGACGGCGAGATCGGCAGGCTCGCGCCGGGCATGCGAGCGGACATGGTGCTGATCGGGCTCGAGGGCATCTCGGAGCCTTTCCTGCATCCCGACACAGATATCGTGGACGCCCTCGTCTACCGCGGGAAGGGGAGCGACGTCGACACCGTGATCGTCAACGGCGAGGTGCTGCTGCGAGGCGGGGAGCTCACCAAGCTCGACAAGGCCGCGATTTTGGGGCGGTTCAAGGAGTCGCTGGCGCAACCGATGAGCCAGCGCGAGATCGCGCGCGGCGAGCTCAGCCGCCGTCTGCTGCCCTATGTCCAGCGTTTCTTCGAGGGCTGGCCGCTGGAGCACGGCGCGCCGCACTACTACTACAACAGCAGAGAGCTATGAGCGGGTCGCCTCGGTCCGATACGTCGTTGAATCAGAGGGGTGAGGGTTCTATTATGGCTCCATAACAGAACCTTCAGGAGGGGATACGGTGCCTGTCAGCCTGTCCATAAAAAACGTGCCTGACGAACTGGTCGAAAGGCTTAGGATAAGGGCCAAGCGCAACCATAGGTCGGTTCAGGGGGAGCTGCTGTCCATCCTCGACGAAACTTTGAAGCCTCGTCGAGGGATCAGCGTCAAGGAGTTGCGCCGTAGAGTGCAGGCGCTGAACCTTCCTGAAGGAGGCCCTACATCAAGGGAAATCATCCGAGAGGAACGGGATGCCCGCTAGGGTTGCGGATGCTTCTGTCATCGGTGCTATCGCCTTCAAAGAAGACCAGGCGGAGCAGGCCGAATCTCTCTTAGAGGGGCCGGCGCCTGCATTCAATCTTCCCAAAGAAGGGACCCGTAGATGAGTCAGAACGACGCGGAGTCCAACAAACTAAAGCTGCTCTCGCATAACGACCTCAACGGCTTCGGCAACGGCGGGGAGGGCATGGCGATGCAGGTTACGTCCGACGGGCGACGGATTATGTACATCGCCCACGAGAGCGCGCCGAAGAACTTCACGGGCGTAGACGTCTCCGACCCCCGTAACCCGGAGATCGTCGTTCAGACGGACCTGCCTCACAGCGGCGTGCGCTCCAACTCCCTGGCCGTCGTGGGCGACGTCATGCTCGTCGCCTTCCAGTCGTCGCGGCCCGGAGGAACGCCCGCCGGCGTCGGCGTGTACGACATAGGCGACCCGGCCCGACCCCGGCAGATCTCGCACTTCGACACATCGGGCCCGCACTCCCGGGGCGCCCACTGCCTCTGGTGGGTCGACGGACGATACGCTCACGTCACCACCGGCGCCGCCGACTTCGTTCCCACCAACCCCAAGGACGACCAGCTCTACATGATCGTCGACGTAGCGGACCCAACGAATCTGAAGGAGGTCGGGCGGTGGTGGCTGCCCGGCACGCGAGAGGGTGACCCCGAGGCGCCGCCGGAGAGACAGCCCCGCGACGTAGGGTTTCGCCTGCACAACGGCAATGTCTATCCGGAGAGGCCCGACCGCGCCTACCTCGGATACATCGACGCTGGAGCCATCATTCTGGATGTCTCCGATATGACACATCCAACGATGATAAGCAGGGTGGACTACCATCCGCCCTTCCCAGGGTTCAGCCACACGGCGTTGCCTCTGTTCGGCAGAGAACTGATGATCGTCAGCGACGAGGCCGTCACCGAGGACTGCAGCGACTACCCCAAACTAACGTGGGTGATGGACATCCGGGACGAGACGAACCCCGTGATAATCAGCACCTTCCCGATGCCGCCGAAGGAGGAGTTCTGCGGGCGAGGCGGGCGGTTCGGCTCGCACAATATCCACGAGAACCAGCCTCTGGACGTCTCGTGGAGCTCCGAGACCATCATAGTCAGCGCTTGCTTCAACGCCGGAATTCGCGTGCACGACATCAGCGATCCGTTCCGGCCCGAGGAGGTGGCGTACTACATTCCGCCGGTGCCGCCTGGAACGGACGGGGTCAACATTAACGACGTGTATGTGGACGAGAACGGCCTGATCTACGCCATCGACCGCAAGAAGGGCGGGCTGTACATCCTGGAGATGGAGCTGTAACGATGACGGGCGGGCCGCGTTACGGCGGGGTGCTTAACTGCACATGTCGAGGCCTGGACGCTCATGTCTTATTTTTCATGAATATATGCTAAGATGACGTAACGTAGAAGCGACCAGCACGGCTCGAACTCGGCGTACCCAGAGGCTCAGTGGCAGAGTCACCACATTTGAATACCAACGAGCCTGGCGCTGGTCCTGAATCCTCACTGCGATCGGAGTCGGTCGGTCGTGCATCGGGGCCGGCGGCGCCCGAGGCGCCGGTAACCGTGGCGCCCGTTGCGGTTCCCCACGTACCGCGCGTGAGGCATCGCCGCCCTTCGCTTCGCCTCCACCTTCCTCCTCCCCTCCACTTCCCGGTCAGGCTCCACACCTTCGACTCGTTTCGCTATCGCGACTACCGTTTTCTGTGGGCCGCGACGTTCTTTTCCAGCTCGGGGTTCTGGCTGCAGCAAGTGGTCGTCGGGTGGGTCGCCTACGACATCACCCGTTCTCCATTCCTCACCAGCGTCGCCATAGGCCTGGACGCGCTACCCTTCCTGCTGGCGGGTCCCCTCGGAGGCCTGGTGGCGGACGCCTTCGACAAGCGAAGACTGCTCATCTTCGCATACCTCTACCAGTCTGTTTTGACCCTAGCCTTCGCGTCGTTCGTGCTGCTCGGCACCGTCGCCATCTGGCACATGTTCGCCTTCATCCTTCTCACGGGGCTGTCGTGGGTGATCACGGACCCGACCAGGTCGTCGATGCTCCCCGGCATCGTTCCCAGGGAGGGTCTCGTGAACGCCTTCGCGTTGAACTCGATGGCCTTCAGCGTCTCGCGGCTCGCCACGCCGGCTCTCGGGGGCCTGCTTCTAGCTCTCACAGATGCCGGACCGCCGCTGTTGCTGGTCGGGGGACTGCAGCTGATGGCCGTGGCAGCGGTGCTACCGATCCGGTTCAAGAGCGACTCCAGGACGGTGCTGAGGGTGACAACGGCCTTCTCTCAGCTCTTGGAGGGAGCGCGCTACGTCGCCGCCCATCCCGTCTTAAGAAGCCTGTTCCTCGTGGCGATAATACCGCCTTTGATGGTGATGCCTTTCGTGCATGGTCTCATGCCGGTGTACGCCGCCGAGGTGTTTGACGTCGGGCCTACCGGTCTCGGATTGCTCTTATCGGCGATAGGCATCGGTTCAACGGCCGGAGCGGTCCTTCTAGCGACATGGGCAAAGTTTCGCAGGCATGGAAGAGCCGTGCTCATCAGTATCGCGGTGATGGCTCTTGCGATGATAGCGTTCTCCAGGAGTCCCCTTTACGGCGCGGCGTTCCCGATCATTGTCGTGCTGAGCGCCGGCATGATGATGTTCTTCTCGGTCACAAGCGCCTCGATTCAACGCGTGGTCCGGAACGACTACAGGGGGCGGGTATCGGGGCTGTATATGGTTACCTGGGGTCTATTCCCGCTGGGCAGCCTGACCGCGGGGGCCCTGGCGGAGGCTTTCGGCGCCCCGATGGCGACGCTTCTGTCAGGCGGCGTCGTGTTGATGGCGCTCGCGGCCATCGGCCTGTGGGTCCGGCGTATGTGGAGCCTCGACGCCTAGACGACGAGCCTCTCCCTCGAAGACTTGGCGAGATCGGCGACGTGACCACTTTCCTCGCCGCCGCCGATGATGTATTCCAACCTCCTCCTCAACCGCGGCGCTGCTAGGGTCTGCA
>JADFIF010000152.1 GCA_022566795.1 Chloroflexota bacterium | reverse complement strand
AAGTACAGGGCCGCGGCGGTGAACAGCGCCAGAAGCGTGTCGACCGCGAAGAAGTGGCTGAGCTGAATGTGGATTACCGCCAGGGCCGTGAACAGCGCCGCCAGGATGCCTACGCGCCTTCCGTAGATGGCGCTGCCGAGCAGGAAGACAAGGGCGACCGTGGCAACGTCGGCCAGCGTTGAGATGGTGCGGCCCGCGAGCCGAAGGTCCGAGATGCCGTCGCCGGGCCCCAGCCCAGAGACTAGCTCGACGCCCTTGAGCAGGTACAGGGGCAGGCTCCCGTAAGGAAACCACCTGGGGTTCCATGGGCTGTCGTCGGCATCGAGGAGGACGCCAAGGTTTCCCAACGCGGGCGGGGATATCTCCGCGACCTTGGCCAGGATGGCCCGCTCGTCGGGATGGGGGGTGTAGGAGTACCCCCGGTCCCAGTCCAGACCATAGAGGCGAAGCCCTAGCGCCAAGACCAAAATCGCCAACAGCGCCGCGGCCGAGACGATGCCCTGCTTGAGAGCCGATAGAGCACCGCGGCGCTCGGATAGGCTGGCTATCTGTCGAGAGAGTTCCAACGCAACAAACGTCCTGAGCGCGGCAGCTCCTTCCAAATGACGGGCCACTGACGGGCCGCTGACGGGGTATTTCTCAGCATACACCCAGCGTCGGGCGGCGAAGGAAGTCCCTTTGGCCGTCGGTTTCGACCGACTCGCTGCGCTTCAAGACGGCCCAACCTTCCTAGTTACGAGTCGAGGCCCGCGTCTAGATTGCATCGCCGGGCGCTAACGACGGCGGGGCGAAAACCTTGCTCCATTCCCTGCTCACACGAAGCAAATCATGGGCGGCGCGATGGAACGGCCCAGAGGGCTGGTGCCCGAACGGCGACGCGGCGGCTGGAGATGCCCTGTCAGCGAGGCGGCTTCACCCGCATTCCTTCGACTTCGCTCCGGGTAGGCCTAGCCGTCCCGGTCGAGGGACTCACCAGCCGGGAAGTGGTCCAACTCGCCCTCGTGTAGAAGGGCGAAACCTAGACGTGTCCTGAGCGGCCGCCTGAGCAGCCCGACGAGAGGAGGTCAGAGCTCGGTCCTTCACGGCGTTGTGTTGAACACCTGCTAACCCCTGTCGAAGCGCAGGGCCTGGTCGACGATATCCACGCCCACCGTCTCACTCCACGCCGCCTGGAGCTGCATGGTGATAGGCCCGGGCTTCCCATCGCCAATCTGTCGCTTGTCCGCGCGAGTCACGGGAAGCACGCAGGGGCTGGTGCTGGAGAAGAAGGCCTCGTCGGCGGTGTACAGGTCGTACGGCTGCAGGTCTTCCTCCACCACGGGGATGTTCAGTTGCCGCGCCAGGTCGATAACCATGCCGCGCGAAACGCCTTGAAGGACGCTGCGGTCGCTGGGGGTGCGGATGACGCCGTCGGTGACCACAAAGGCGTTGTAGCCGCTTCCCTCGGTGAGGTTGCCATCCGTATCCGTCAGGACCGGCCACGCCTCGGGGTCGATGTCGGCCACTTCCAGTTCGGCCAGGTTGAAGTTCATGCGGCTGTAGTGCTTTACCTTCGGGTCCAGGGCCTCCGCCGGATAGCTCCGCGTGCGCGGGATGACGCCGTGGACGCCCGAGCTGTAGAAGCGGGCGAAGCGCCCGAAATCGATGGCGCTCACCTTCACGCAGACAGTCGGAGGACCCGCGGTGTGCGTCCACCGGCCCGGGCCTCTCGTCACGAACTGCCACAGAGTGAAGTCGCCGACCTGGGGGCGCAACGCCTCGTTTCGGCGGATGGCCTCCTCGCTTATGTCGATCATCTCCTCGGGCGACAGGCCCGGGTCCAGGCGAACAAACTTGAGGGAGCGGTACAGCCGGTCCACATGCTCCTCCATTCGAAAGCTCTTGCCATCGAAGGTTCGCGCCACGTCGAACACCACGTCGCCGACCATGAACCCCCGGTCCATCGGGTCGATCTTGACCTGGCTGAAGGGTACCCAGTCGCCGTTGAAGTATGCGGTATAGTCTGCCATCTGGTTGCCTCCCATAGCCTCAGCTGACCGACCGAATTATACCCGCCGCCACACCGCGCGGGAAGTCGTTGCGGCGCATCAGGCTCGAAGCGCTCCTTGACGCCGGCCGGTGGCCTGGTCCGGGGCATCGCGTTGACGGCGCGCATGCTTCCAGCGCCCGGCGTCAGCCCGTAGCGCAACTTCCGTTTAGAACCAGCGCCAGAGCCAGCTCTTCTCGAGGATCACCTTGCCGGCGTGCCAGCGCCAACTGGGCTGGTGCATCCTGATGGTGGGATTCGGCTCAGCGTAAAAGTTGCCGCTGCCAAACCCAGCCTTGCCTCCTCCCACCTCGACGAAGCAGCTGCCGCTGCCATCGAACACGTCCGTTTCACCCCGGCCCGTGATCTTGTGGGCGATGGTCTTCGCCACGGCCTCGGCCTGATGGTGGGCGAAAACGCCGGCCTTTGGCAGCGGCAGGCCCATGCTAAGCGGGACGCTCGTGACGTCGCCGATGGCGTAGACGTCTGAGTGGGACGTCTCCATGGTGTGGCGGTCGACGGGCACCCAGCCGCTGTCTCCCGTGAGGCCGGACTCCTTGACGACGGCCGGCGCGACGTGGGGCGGCACGTAGACCAGGAGGTCGAAGGGCGCCTCGGCGCCCTCGGCGAAGATCAGCTTCTTGCCGGCCGGGTCCACTTCGGTGACCTGGTGCCGCGGGAAGTAATCGATTCCCCTCTGCTCGATCATTGCGCGGACGCCGGCAGAGAACTCGGGACCGGCAACGCCCATGGGGCCGGCCTCGGGGGTATAGATGGCGATCTCCACGCGGTCGCGGACCTTGCGCTTTTTTGCGTCGTCCTCCAACAGCATGGCGGCCTCATAGGGCGCGGCGGGACACTTGAAGGGCATGCCCGCGATCAGGACGACGATCCTTCCGTCGGTTACCGTCGTCCTCAGGTCCCTAATGCGGGTTGCGCCCTCCAGCGTGTAGAGGTTGTGACCCGCCTCGGCCAGGCCGGGGACGTTCTCCGGCGCCAACGCAGCCCCCAGAGACACGACCACGTGGTCGCCGCCGATCTCCTTGCCGCCGGCCCGCACGGTCTTGGCCTCAGGGTCCAGCGACTCCACCTCGGCCGTCACGACCTCGATGCCCTTTCGCTCCAGCCGAGCGAGGTCTCGCACTATGGCCTCCGGCTTGCGCCGGCCAACGATGAGCCACAGCAGGGAAGGCGAGAAGACGTGCTTCGCCTCCCTGTCGATGAGCACGACCCGATGGTCTCGGTCCAGCCGGCGCCGAAGCCGGTTGGCTGTGACCAGACCTCCGACTCCACCGCCGAGGACCAGCACACTACTCGATGGCACAGCGACACCTCCTCAGGCCGAGCGCCTTCTGGCGCTGCTTCTATGTTTCATGCGGCCGCAGTGTTCTGCCATCTGGTCGCGCCTCATAGCCTCTGCCGACTCATCGACAAATCCCTGGGCCGCCAGCCCGAATTATACCCGCCGCCACACTCTGCGAGAAGTCGCTGCAGCGCACCAGGCTCGAAGCGCTCCTTGACGCCCGCCGCAGCTCAACATAGAGTCGTGAGTGGCCCGCGGGCGGGCCACCGGTTTCGGGCGAGCGGAGCGCAGCAGCGGGCGCCGGCCAGCAGCCAGAAAAAGGAGATACGAGTGCCAGCCAAGAACACTTATACGGCGCTCTTGCTTGACCTCGATGGAACCCTCATCGGACGCGACGAGCGTATCGCGGCACCAGTCGGCCGCGCGGTCTCCGCCGTCTCCGCCCGGCTCAGCGTTAGCATCGTGACGGGCCGAGAGCCGGCGGACGTTCTTCGCTTCGCCAGGCAGCTTCGTCTAACGGCGCCCCAGGTGTCGGACAACGGCGCGCTGATCTTGGAAGCAGCCAGCGGCCGCCCCCTCTGGAGCATCCCTCTCAGGCCGGAGGACGCGAGGCAGATCGTGACGCGCCTGGACGAGCAGGGTGTGGACTTCATCGCGACGCATCCAGGCGGGACGGTCCACGATGCGGCAAAGGTTTCAGACTGGAACCTGACCCGCGTCTCCGCTCTCGATCTGACGGAGACCAGAGCCGACGAGGTGGCGGCGCACTTCCGGACGAACTTGAATCTGCACGTCGTAAAAGCGTCGCTGCCGTACAACGGACTATGGGCGGTGGACTTCACGCGGGTGGGCGTCAACAAGGCCACCGCGGTCAGGGAGCTGGCTAGAATGCTGGGGACGAAACCGGAGATGATGATCGCCGTGGGCGACAGCTACAACGACCTTGTGCTGCTCGAGGCCTGTGGACTGCGAATCGCCATGGGGCACGCCCCCGACGAGCTCAAGGCCATCGCCCACCACATCGCGCCAACGGTCGACCAAGACGGTCTCGCGGCCGCCATCGAGGAGTTTGTTCTGCCGCGGCTGTAGCTAAATAACCCAGGTCGATTCTCCGGGGCAGCCGCCCGCCTTAAGGCCGTCGACAGCCTTCGATGGCACGCTGCCATGCTATAATCGGGAGTCCGGAGAGGTGGCCGAGCGGACGAAGGCGCCGGTCTCGAAAACCGGTATGGGAGCAATCTCATCGTGGGTTCGAATCCCACCCTCTCCGCCACCCCCGGCGGGTGTCTGGCGCAGAGCGAGCGGCCTCAGACTTGTAGGCCGGCGCAGCCTTCGACAAGCCCGCCCTGACTCTTCAAAGGGCTCAGGGCGCGCGGAATATGAGACGGCCGCTGGCCCCTCGCCGCCAGTCGCCACTGATTGCCCAGGGTAGGCGCTGATCGCCGCACCGCGGAGAGGTGCTAGAGTGGCCGAATAGGCACGACTGGAAATCGTGTGTCCCTGCAAGGGGACCGTGGGTTCGAATCCCACCCTCTCCGCCACCCACATCGGATGTCCCGCACCCAAGCTCTTGCTCACGTTTCGACAGAGCGTCTCCTGAGTCAACTATGGAGCTCGCGGGCCTATCCCACCTCCCGCCACGAATCACACACGCGTGAAACGACGCCGCGAACTGGTTACCCAGAAATTCTTGTATGCTAGAATCTTCCAGATATGGACCGCGAAGAGCTTTCCTACTGGGTCGCGTTCAATCGAATCCCGCGCATCGGCCGGGCGCGCATCGTGATGCTCGAGAGCTACTTTGGCTCGCTGCGGGGCGCATGGCAGGCCGGCACAGAGTCGCTCAAGACCGCCGGCCTGGACTCCCGCTCTGCCCAGTCCATCGCCACGCGCAGATCAACGATCGACGTCGACGAGGAGATGGACCGCCTCGACGCATCGGGGATTCGCGCGTTCACCTGGCATGACGCCGAGTACCCACCCCGGCTGAAGGAGATCTACGATCTGCCGCCGGTGCTGTACGTCAAGGGTGAGATTGCGCCGGAGGATGAGCGCTCGTTGGCCGTTGTCGGCACCCGCAAGGCCACAGCCTACGGCCGCGAGGCGGCGCACCACTTTTCGTTCGACCTGGCGCGGTCGGGCGTCACGATCGTGAGCGGCCTCGCTCGAGGCATCGACGCCATCGCGCATCGAGCGGCGCTGGAGGCCGGCCAGCGTACCATCGCCGTGCTGGGCAGCGGCGTCGATGTGATCTACCCGCGAGAGCACGCGGTTCTGGCCGATGAGATCGCGCAACACGGCGCCCTGGTGTCGGAGCACCCGCTCGGCACGAGGCCCGACGCGCAGAACTTCCCCCGTCGCAACCGCATCATGAGCGGCATGACCCT
>JADFIF010000039.1 GCA_022566795.1 Chloroflexota bacterium | reverse complement strand
AGCAGTACGTCGTCGAAGTCTTCAAGCGATGGCTGCAGCTCGAGGCCGCGGGCGTAGTGGAGCTCGTCGGTGTTCGAGCCGATGGCCAGGCGGTAGCGTCCGCGCAGTCTCGTCACGATGTCGTAGATCCCACCTGGCCGATTGGAGTCGTCATCGACAGCGATGACGCCCCTCCAGAGGGCAAGGAAATCGTCGGCGTCGATTTCGACCCTGAGCTGACTGGTCAGCCGCCGATGAAACTCGGCCGCATCGAACCGACCGAGCATGAACTGATAGCCCACCTCGCCCGTGACCGCCTGCATCACCCTTTCAGAGGTCAGGCCCGACAGCTCGCTCAGGGGCTGCGTCACCCCGTCCCAGCGGGTCTGCACCAGCACGCCTCCGAGATCGAAGATTACGGTCGTCAGGCTCAAGGCTCACCTGCGCCGTTTGTCAGACTGTGGGGGTTGGCGGTGGCCTCAAAGCCGCACGACCTCGAAGGCGACCGCATAGTCGCAGCCGAACTGCTCGCCGATGGCGTTGAGGTTCATCCGCAGAAATGTGTCGGGGTCGAAGTCGCTTCCGAGGTTTTCGATGTAGATGCGGTGCTCCTCGAGCGAGGCGACGCCCTTGTCGATATGTTCTGTCACGTCTACGGCGTGAGTTCGTTCGGGCGAGCCGCTGATGCAGACCATCTTGATGCCATTCCAGGGCTCGTGACCCTCGTCCAGCAGCTCCGGGAATATCCAGCGGTTGCCGGCGTCACGGGCGGCGTCCAGGGTAGCCAGCCCAACCCAACGATGGTCGGCCATGTTGAACGACTCCCCGCCCCAGCTCATCCGGTAGTTATCGGTGATGACCAGCTCCGGCCGGTGCCGGCGGATCGCTCTTGCGATGTCCCTTCGCAGGGGCAGGCCGTACTCGACAACCCCGTCAGGGTAGTCGAGGAACTCGACCGTGTCGACGCCCACTACCGCCGCGCTGTTGAGCTCCTCCTGCACGCGGAGCGGGCCGACCTCCGCCGGCGGCATCGAGTCTATGCCGGCCTCTCCGCGAGTAACCACCAGGTAGGCAACCTTCTTGCCTTGAGAGGTCCACCTGGCGATGGCACTGGCCGCGCCGTATTCGAGGTCGTCGGGGTGGGCCACCACGGCGAGGGCTCTCTCCCAGTCTTCGGGAAGGGTCTGCAGCTTGGGCCGTTCTGACAACGCGGGCTCCTTCACTTGCAGTCTGACCTGGAAACAATCTGAAAAAGGCAACCGCCTTGGTCCCACCCTCCCGCCCAAGGGTGTTCTGTTCCTGAGGGCACATCCCTTCGAGAGGCTGAGGGCAGGCTCCCCAGACCCTTCCCAGAGGGGTCAGCCCCTCTGGACTCCCCGGGCGGGATTTTGAGATAGTTTCTTGGTGCAGACGTTGCAGTATCTCCCGCTGCGACGGGAGTATGCTCGTTTGGCACACGAAAGCCGGACGGGCCGATGCTATGCATCGGCCCGTCGCCCCCAAGCTTACGTTTGGATACGGTCAGCCGCCGTGCCGGTTGTGGCTCCCGCCGCCGATAGCGGGAAGAAAGTGGACCTCGCTGTTCTCGCCCACCTTCTGGAGCATGCCAAGGGTCGTCACCTCGCCGTCGATGGCGACCGAGATGTTAGGCTTTATCCGTCCGCTGTCGACGAGGCGCGCTCTCATGCCAGGATAGGACTGCTCCAGCGCCTCCACGACCTGGCGAACGGTGGAGCCCTCGACCTGGACCGTCTGCTTGCCTCCGGTCAGGCTCTGCATCAGCGACGGTATGTAGACCGTTGGCATTTGCTTTACTTCCGCTGTTTCCAGCCGGCCTCGGTGACCGCGCCCGGGTTCATCGGCAGGCGCTCCAAGCGCAGGCCCGTGGCACTGTGAATCGCGTTGGCGATGGCGGGTGTTGGCGGGATTATGTTGGCCTCGCCGACTCCGCGGACGCCGAAGGGATGCCCGGGATTGGCAACCTCGACGATGACAGTGTCGATCATCGGCAGGTCCAGACTGGTGGGCATTCGATAGTCGAGCAGGCTCGTATTGGTCATCTGGCCCTGCTCGCCCATGTAGTACTCCTCGTTCAACGCCCAGCCGATTCCCTGGGCGCTGCCGCCCTGCATCTGGCCCTCGACGTAGCTGGGATGGATGGCCTTCCCAACGTCCTGGACGGCGGTGAAGCGCAGTACCTCCACCTTTCCGGTCTCGGGATCGACCTCCACGTCGACGATGTTCCCCGCGAAGGAGCCGCCCGCGCCCTGAGGGTTGACCGCGGCCCGGCCCACGATGGGGCCCCCTGTGCTGCTGAGCCGGCCCGCCAGGTCCTTGAAGCTCATGCTGAGCTCCGGGTCGGTTTTCGACTTAAACGCCCCTTTGTCGAACTCGACCGAATCCGCGTCCACCTCCCATACGGTGGCGGCGCGCTCGATCATCTGGCGCTTGACGTCCTGAGCGGCTTCGTAGGCAGCCCAACCCGTGGCAAACGTCGTGCGGCTCCCGCCGGTGACGGCCGTATATCCCACCGAGTCAGTATCGGCAACGGACGGGCGAACGTCCTCGGCAGCGATCCCCAGCACCTCGGCGGCCTGCATGGCGATGGACGCTCTCGTGCCTCCGATGTCCGTGGACCCCTCGACGAGGTTGATGGTCCCATCGTCGTTGACCGAGATGCTGCAGCTCGATGCAAGCCCGATGTTGAACCAGAAGCCGATGCTGACCCCGCGCCCGCGATTGGGGCCTTCGAGCGGAGCGCTGTAGTGGGGATGGCTCTTCATAGCCTCTAGGACCTCGACGCAGCCTATGCGAGGGAAGACCGGCCCATCGGCGCGGCGGGTACCCTCTTTGGCGGCGTTCTTCAGTCTAAGGTCTATGGGGTCCATGCCCAGCTTATTGGCGAGCTCGTCGACGACCTGCTCCGTCGCGAAGGCGGCGTTAGGTGCGCCCGGGGCGCGGTACGCGGCTGTCTTCGGCTTGTTGACCACGACGTCGTAGCCGTCGATGACGACGTTGTCGATGTCGTAGGCGGAAAACACGCACATGCCGCCGGCGCCAACCGGCGAGCCCGGGTACGCCCCGGCCTCGTAAGCGAGGTACGCGTGGGCCGCCGTGATCGTGCCGTCGTTCTTGGCGCCGATCTTGACCTTGACGTAGGAGCCGGGCGTCGGCCCAGTTCCTTCGAAGCAATCGGCCCTGCTCATGACGATCTTGACCGCGTGCCCTGTTTTCTTCGATAGCAGCGCCGCCACGGGCTCCAGGTACACGTTGATCTTGCCACCGAACCCGCCGCCGATCTCCATCGGCACCACACGGATCTGCGACACGGGTATGTCCAGGATCTGGGCGCAGCTATCGCGCACCACGAAGGCGCCCTGAGTGCTGCACCAGATGTGGAGGCGGCCGTCCTGGTTCCACAGCGCGGTCGCCGGGTGGGGCTCGATGTAGCCCTGGTGGACGGTTACCGTGTTGAACTCCCGCTCGACCACGATGTCGGCCTCTTGGAACCCCTGGTCAAGGTCGCCTTTCGTGTGCCGGAAATGGGATGCCAGGTTGCTGGACTTATCGGTCTTCTCGCCGAGCTCTTCGGTCTTGAGGTCCTCGTGGACCAACGGAGCGCCCTCCTTCATACCCTCGGGCGCGGTGAGGACCGGCTCGAGAACCTCGTACTGGACGTCGATTAGAGCGGCGGCCTCCTCGGCGACGTGCGGGCTGGAGGCAGCGACGGCAGCAATGGCGTGACCTTTGTAGAGTGCCTTGTCGCTGGCCAAAATGTTGTCCCTGAGGTACTTCAGCTCCATGTTGCCCTCGCCGAAATCCACGATGACCCCGGCCTTGGTGGTGGGCAGGTCCTTGGCCGTCACAATGGCCAACACGCCGGGCAGGGCCTCGGCCTTGCTCGTGTCGATGGACTTGATGCGCGCGTGAGCGTGGGGGCTGCGTAGGATCTTGCCATGCAGCAGTCCCGCCGTGTCGAAGTCGGCGCCGTACAAGGCCCTGCCGGTGACCTTGTCCGCCCCGTCGTGGCGGATAGGGCGCGTGCCGACGACATCGAACGTCTCGTTGACCAGGACCATGTTCGGTTCGTACGCCGTGGTGGTCATGCCTTGGCCTCCTGCATCGTCGTGGCGGCATCCTGCACCGCCCGGATGATCTTGTCGTAGCCGGTGCACCGGCACAGGTTGTTGGCCAGCCAGAACCGTATCTCGTACTCTGTGGGGTTCGGATTCTCATCGAGCAACGCCTTGGTGGCCACGATGAATCCGGGCGTACAGATGCCGCACTGCAGCGCCGCGTTCTCCAGGAAGGACTGCTGAATCGGGTGCAGCGTGCTTCCGTTGGCGATGCCCTCGATGGTGGTCATTTCCTTGCCTTCGGCCTCTACGGCCAGCACCAGGCACGGCGTGACGATGCGGCCGTCGAGGATGATGGTGCAGGCTCCGCAGTTGCCGTCGTTGCACCCCTCTTTGGTCCCGGTGAGTCCGATGACGTCGCGCAGGACCTCGAGCAGGCTCTGGCGTGGCTCACACAGAAAGTCGGTGTGCTCGCCGTTGATTGTCGCTTGTACGTAGGTCTTTCCCGGCATCTAACTAGGCCTCCTTGGCTCGTTCGATAGCTGTGAGCAGTGCGCGTCTGGTAAGCACCTCGCAGAGGTGCTTTCGATACTCTATGGTGCCGCGCATGTCCGTGATCGGCCTCGCGGCGTCCCTGGCGAGCCCAGACGCAATTCTTACGCTCTCCTCCGTCGCCGGCATCCCGACCAGCGCTTCCCCAGCCTCTTTCACGAAGAGTGGCGTCGGGGCCACGGAAGCGAGCGAAACCCGCGCCGACTTGATGGTGCCGTTGTCCAGGACAACGGACACACCTGCCCCGGCCACGGCGATGTCCATCTCGTTCCGAGGGATGAACCGGAGGTAGCGGGCCCCGGAGTTGGGCACTGGAGGAGGGAAGTGCAGCGATACGAGCATCTCGCCCCGCTTCAAGACCGTCTGCCTTGGCGCGGTGCAGAAATCCTCAACGGGGACCGACCTGTTTCCGCTGGGACCTGCGATGTTGGCGACGCCACTGAGGGCTATCATCGCGGGGATGGAGTCGCCACTGGGAGCGGCATTGCAGAGGTTGCCTCCTAGCGTCGCCCTTCCTTGAATCTGGGTACCCCCGATGAGCGAGGCGGTGTCGATGAGCCCAGGGTATGCGTGAGCGACCGCTTGATTGTTGTAGATCTTGTAGCAGGGGACCGCGGCTCCGAGAGTCAGTCCCGCTTGGGGATCGTACGTCACTTCGTTCAGCTCGGGAATGGACTTACCGTCCACCACCAGGTTGACGTTGTCCATAGTCCCCCCGCGGAGCAGGACCAGCAGGTCGGTTCCTCCGGCCAGAATGCGGGCACTCTCGCCGTGCTCGGCCAACAGCTCAGTCGCTTCCCTCACCGAGTGAGGGTTAACGTAGTCAATCCAGTGCAACAGGCCACCTCCTTATCGCTTTTCTACGGGACGCTACAGCGTCGACGATTCGCTTTCAACAATGGCTGAGCCGAGCATCGACAAGGAGCATGAGCTCGTGATTTTTGGCGGTGCGTCAATCCCGGCGCGCTGTCGAGCCAGGCTCGGCCCGACGACCGGCCCCAGTATATCAGAGCGCCAACGCTGTCAACAATGGGCCGTGTGACTGGCCGGACCGAGGCGGCGTACCCAAAGCAACGCGCTGGGTCTTCCGCCTGGCTCGACGTAGCCCTCGGCTATCCCTCTCCCATGCCATCGGGCACCGTGCCGATGACTCCCTGGGACCTCAGCGCGGCGATCTCAGACTCGGTCCTGGCCAGCAGCTCGCCGTAGACGAAGTCGTTGTGCTCGCCGAGCCGTGGGGCGGGCCATCGAATCTCGCCCGGTGTCATGGACATCTTCCAGGCGACGCCGGGCATGAGGTACGGACCGGTGGAGGGATGGTCGACGAGCTCCAGCAACCCCCGCTCCTGATAGTGGGGATCGCTGAAGATCCCTTCGCTCGACAACACCGGCGCGGATGCCACGCCAATGGCCTGCAGCGCGTGCATCACTTCGCGGGGGTCCTGGTCCCTCGTCCATCCGCGGATGATCTCGTCGAGGCCGTCGTGATTCCGGTGCCGGGCCAGGACGCCGGAGAAGCGAGAGTCGTCGGCCAGCTGAGGCGACCCCATAAGTTCGCACAGGTCATGCCACTGGAGATCGGAGCCGACGGCGATGGTCACCCAGCTATCGTCGCCACGACATCGGTAGGCGCCTTGAGGGGCGTACACCGCATTGCGGTTGCCCACGTTCTCGGGGGCGCGGCCGCTCATCTGGAACCCGAGGATGTGCTCGCCCACGACGCCGACGGTAGACTCGAGCTGGGACATGTCCAGGAAGATGCCTCTGCCGGTGCGCCTGCGGTAGAGGAGCGCCGCGAGGATGGCGCCGGCGGCGTGGGCCCCGCTAATCGGATCGCCGAAGTTGACTCCGGACTTCACCGGCGCCGCCTCGCCGAGGTAGCCGTTCATGGACGCTATGCCCCCTAGCTGCTCCTGGCCGATGCCGTACTGGATGAAATCACGCCAGGGGCCGCTGTTGCCGAACGCCGGCATCGACGCGACGACGATGTCCGGGCGCAGCCGTCGGAGGTCCTCGTAGCCCAGTCCGCGCCGGGCCATCGCACCGGCTCGGAAATTCTCGACGACGACGTCGCTGATACTCACGAGCTCTTCTATCAACGCCTTGCCGTCGGGGTGAGAGAGTTCGGCGGTGACCCCGCGTTTGCTCATATGGAGGGTGTTGAACCAGCCGCTGCGGTTCCACGGGTCCGAACCCCGCTCGCCGTCCGGCAGATTGCCGGAGCCGACGATGGTGCGGTGCGGGTCCCACGCGCGGGTCGATTCGACCTTGATGACCTCGGCGCCCATGTCGGCCAAGAGCTTCGTGGCGTGAGGGCCCGCCCAGATGCGGGAGAAGTCGAGGATTCTTACGTTTTCGAGAGCCGATGACATAGCGGTGGTCCGCTGCCTACCTCGAATTCCAAGCATTCGTTCTTATCTTGTTCGGCGTGGCCATCGACAGCCACCCTTAACCGGGGTCGGTCTCTGCGCGTTTGGTCCGGACTCAGACCACGTCCATCTCTCGCAGCCGTACCAGATCGTCGGTGGAGTAGCCGAGGCGCTCTACCAGGACCTCGCGATTGTGCTGGCCGAGCAGGGGAGCCGGCTCGAGTTTCCATGGCGCGGCGTCCGCTTTGAAGGGCCCTGTAGGGTACTCCAGCCGGCCGGCGGCCGGGTGCTCGACCTCGGCGAAAAAGTCTCTCACCCGCAGGTGCTCCCATCCGAGGATGTCGCCCGGAGAGGCGACGTAGGCGAAGGCCAATCCGAGGTGCTGTGCCTGCTCGAAGATCTCTCGCTTGCCGTGCTCGGCCAGCCAGGGCAGCATGAGGCCGTCCAGCTCTTCGGCGTGGGCAGCCCTGCCGGCGCGATCGTCGAACCTCGGGTCCGCCAGGCTGGCGTTCTCCATGAGCTCGGCCACGGCGGGCCAACGATGGTCGGGGCCGGCGATTACGCCGACATAGCCGTCCTTGCACGGATACGGGCCCCACGCTGCTCTGCCGTAGCCGCGATTGCCGGTCCGTGGGAAGTTGGCGCCGGTGTAGCTGTACATGCTGAGCGCGTTTTCGAGAGTGGTGGCGAGGTACTCGGATATGGCTACGTCGACGTGCTGGCCCTCGCCGGTGTTCTCGCGATGCCACAGGGCCGACAGGGTGCCGACAAGTGCGTTCTGCCCGGCCCCGTACTGCGCGAGCCGCGCCGCCATCTGCAGAGGCTCGCGGTCGGCGTCACCGGTGATGTACATGAGCCCGCCGATGGCGTACAGGTTGATCTCCCGAGCGGCGTAATCGCGATAGGGGCCGGTCTGGCCGAAGTTGGAGATCGACGTGAAGACGATATCCGGGTTGGACGCCGCGAGACTCGCATAGTCGAGTCCCAGGGCTGGCAGCACGGAGGGCCTAAAGTTCTCGATCAGGATGTCCGCGTCGCGGGCGAGACGCTGGAGTATCCCCCGGCCGGCCTCAGATTTGAGGTTGAGAGTGATGCTCTTCTTGCCCGTGTTCAGGTAGAGGAAGAGTGCGCTCTTCTCAGGATGTGGCTCGTCGTCGGGATAGGGACCGATGTGGCGCGCCGGATCGCCGCCGTCCGGCCTTTCGACCTTGACCACGTCCGCGCCCATAGCAGCCATGAGCCGCGTAGCGTAGGGCCCGGCGACGTAATGGGTGAGGTCGAGGACCTTCAGGCCGGCCAGCAGCCCGTGACCGTCCGCCACCGGCTTACGCGCCGGGGTCTGTCGGAACGACGGCCCGCTTATGGGTGGCCAGGGCTACCTTCTTGTCGCCTTCGAACGCTTCGATCTGGAAGGTCAGCCTGTTGCGGTCGACCTCCGTCAGCTCCGTCTTGACGAGGACCTTCTCGCCGATGGGCGTCGGCGCCAGATGGCGAAGGCCATCGACCGCATAGCCCACCGTCGTATGCCCTGGGGGTAGGTACGGCTCGGTCGCCTTGATACTGACGTTCTCCATCAGGCCAAGGAGCGCGGGCGTCGAGAGGACGTCGGCCCCCTCGCGGCCCATCCTGTTGGTGGTCAGGTCCTTGGTCACCTCGACCTCCATCTCCGCGGTCTGACCGGCTTTGAATTTTTCCATCGTCATCTGCTATAACCTCTGAGCCGGCAAAGGGGCTTACTCGAAGCGAATGGCCACGGCCGCGGCCTGCTCGAGCGGGCGTTCTGCCGTCTGTCCGTCGGTGATGGCGGCCACCTAGGCTCCGCGAGTTAAAAGTTGTCTAGCGCGAACTGCACAGCTGCCGAAGCGTTCACGAGACCATCGCCGGTTGCCGCGTCGTGTCCCGGCGTTGCCGCAAAATTGAACCGCGGGTGACAATTGCCGGAGGTGACATCGATGGCCGTGGCCCTGAGCGCCTGGGTGACCTGCCCTGGCGTCAAACCGGGCTTAGCTCCCAGTATTAGGGCTGCGACACCAGCGATCTGCGGGGCCGCAGCTGACGAGCCGGAAAAGCGAGCCCATCCGTCATTGGAGGCTGTTCCATCACCGGGATCACGGAAGGCACGTTGACTCTCGCTGACATCAATTTCACTGCCCGGTTGGAGTGGGAGCATGATGTATTGCGCGCGCGGTCGCAGCCCGACAAGGCCACATACGTCTGGGACCGTAACTTGGAACCATGGGCTCGGGTAGCCGCTGGTGTAGTTCGATGCGGATATTTCGTAATCTTGGGTCATGAAGGTGCCTCCCGCTGCAAGGACACCAGGGACCTGTGGTTCGATAGAAAAGTGGCCGTTGCCGGCCGAAAAGACGACGAAGATACCCTGCTGGATGGCATCTTGTATCTCGAGGGCCCAAGCGATCTCAAATTCATCTGGCGGTCCTGAAGGAGGGAACGGACCGTCACCTCCCCAGGAGTTGGTCAAGATTGCGGGTGTAGGGCTGTCCGCTTTGGCACGGAGAAAGCCACCGATCGCTCCGACCAGATTGCCTTGATTGTTGGAGGCGCGGTACGGTCGCAGTACGCAGCCCGGGGCTGCGGCAAAGATGTTAGCGGACTCACCGGTCCCGTGCCCCACCGGGTCTTGCGTCGGACTTGTACCAGAGACGATAGCGACGGAGGGGCGCACGTCGTAATGATGGACAGCGAAAAACGGATGGGGATACTGCCCCGAGTCGACCATCGCGACGACGACGCCATCCCCTTGCCTGCCTTGCCGATGCGCTTGGGTCGCGCTCAACCCTAGGGCAACATCGTCCGGCACCCTGAGGTGAAAGCCTTCGACGCTTGGCGGAATGGGCGCGGGAAAGACGCCATGGAATTGCAACGGGCGCTCGATGAGGACGCCCTCGACCTGTGTCGTTGGACTCTGGGCATTTCCATGCGCAAGTGCGGACGGCTGACCTTCACCTACGATGTCGATATGCGTGACGTAACGCTGCATCCCGGCTGATGTGTTAAGTAGCCGTTCACGGGTTACGACCGTACCGCCTGTTAGCTCTTCGTAAGCCCCTGGTGGACCTGCAATAGCTATGCCGATGTTACTCTCGGCAATTATCTCAAAGCGCATCGACTCCAAAGCACGCCTGGCCTGGTCGCGATTGCCGCTCGTAGCATGATAAGCCTCTGTGCTCGCCGGCAAGGCGTCCTTGCGAGCTTGGAAGACCGATTCGCCCCCCTGTGATGTCACGGACACGTAGCCGTGAATGACATCGGGTAGCAGACCGTTAGACTCGATCTCTGCGGGAAGGCTCGGGGTCATGAAGCTACTTCCTTTCTTTGCCGATGGTGGTAATCCGGCGGTTTAGGCACTGTAATGGAAGAGACGACGTCTCGCCACTCCGAGGGGATCGGAAGAGCGGCCGGTAAGGCCTGAGTGTCTAGCTGGACCTGAAAAGCTGCCTCGAACCCCTTGCGATCACCACTGATGAGGAGCCCCTTACGCATGGGCATAGTCTCTAATCCATGATCAGTGAGCCACTCGCTCACCGCCGCTGATGGACCGTTCGCCGTCCAAACGAGGATTCCTTCGAAGTGCTCTTGATTCATACCGTGTTCCACACCAGGTAAATCTTCCGACTTACTGCATAAGACGCAGCATTTGGTTGGCGCTCGAGTATACAACCTCCCGGGAGGCTGCCACTGGGCTGGGAGGATAAGCCTCCTCCCTCAATTTACACACAACTCTTGACACCACCGAGGAACGTTGGATTGACACTTCCGCCGGCTTTGCTTCAGGCTTTCGCGCTAAGTAGGCGCGGTTCGTACCCTCCCATATCAAGCTACTTAAAACTCACACCAAGGGCGCTCCGTTCGGCCAATAAGGCTCGGAACTTTTTAAGTAGGTGGAGTTCGCGACCCTCGTATCCGCGATTCCTCATATCAGAGTGCCTGGGCCCAAGCAACGCACTATGCTCGACGAGAGCCATGGTAGTATCACCCACCAACGCCGTCAACCATCCAATCAAGTTCACAAAACGATCTCTCGGCGTCGTGAGTTAGCGGTCGCCAGGCAACGGAGCTGAGAGCTGAGCCGCAGTTGAAGAATAAAGGGCGCCGGAAGGGTGGGCCCTTGGGAGGCTCGGGCCCAAGCATTGGGCTGGCATATCTCGTCAACCGCTTATTATGGTGAGCTTATCGGACAGTACGCCCTAGAGGTTCTGGACGACGCGCCAGACCCAAACGGCCCGCGGAGCCCAGGCATTGGCCTTCTTCAGTCCCCTCGGAGGTTCTGGGCGGAATCAATCGCCCGTGCGTTGGACGCCGGCCGCTGCGAAGCTGTCTCGCCTCTCTTTGGTGAGCTCGATCATGGCGGACGGGATGAGTTTGGCTCCCCCGAGAATCCGGGCGTTCAGTCCAAGGATCGCGGACTCCTCGATGATGATGTTGGCCCTGACAGCGCCCTGGACGGTGTCCGCGAACGCCAACACCCCATGATTCGCGAGGAGGACGCCTCCGGTGTTCGGGTTGGCCGCTATAGCCCTGGCTATGTTGTCTACCGACTCCTTGGAGCCCCTCGGCCCATAGTCGGCGACCGGCACACCATCGGTCATATTAAAGCGCGCCAGCGCCTCGTAGATCAGCGGGATAGGTTCCCCGGCGACGGCAAAGCTCGTGGCGTATGGCGAGTGGGTGTGCAGCGCGCCGCCCATTTCGGGGCGGAGCCTGTACACGATGCCGTGCATGTCGACGATCTCGGCGGACGTCGGCTCGACCGCGCCGTCCAGCAGCGTGCCGTCGAGGTTGAACAGCGCGATGTTCTCCGCCGTCATGTTCGCCAGCGACCCGCCCGCGGTCAGCAAGAACGTGTCAGTGCCTCGCACCCGCGCGCTCACGTTGCCATGCTCGCTGATCGACATCACCTGCGACTCGACGAGCGCCTTGCACGCGTCTACTATCTGCTCTTTGTGGGCCGCGAGGTCTGCGGAAGTCATGCTGCTCCTCCTGATTCTCACGTTTTCCATCGTCTAATGCGACTGGCCACCAATTGTAACAGACCGGCACCACCAAAGAGTGCCACCTGGCCATACACAGCGCTCGCCGGTGCCGCGGGGTCTCACCCTGAGCGAAGCCCAAGTGTCTAGAGGCCCAAGCGCCAAATTGCGCCTGCACTAGCAGCTCTGGGTAAGGATTAATCGGACTTGGTCCGCTCGCGATGCCAAATGGCTTCTATGCAGCGCTGAAGATGTCGGCGATGGCCCGAGCGACGACGTAAGTCCCGAAAGCGACGGGTACGACAAACAAGGCCAGGGCTACAAGCAAAGCGCCTGGGCGTCCGCGCAGGTCAGAGAGCCGACGGAACTGGCCGGTGATCCGGGTTAGCAGCACGGACGCGATGGGCAGAGCGAATAGTCCGTAGGCCAGCAAGAAGTGGGCAGAGGCTCTGTCTCCCACGGTGACCGAGTGAATCGCAAAGGACACCGCCATGATCGCGAGGATGATACCGAAACCATAAACTGCAAAGGAGCCTAACCCGAAAACGGACCATTCGGCTGGAATCGGGAGCGGGATCATCCAGGAGCTCAATGAGGGAGGAGGCAGCGCTCGCAGCATCCGTTCAGAGGGCGGCAACAGCAGGCCGAAGAATACGAAGATGGAGGCGAACATGGCGACGTTCACACCTGGCGGACCAAACAGGTGGAAGTCCGGGTTATCTGCTTCTAGGATCAACGACCCTAGTATCGCGAGTAGGACCACTCCGAAAGCCAGCCCTCGCCATCGGCCGGCATCGGCCATCCAAGGGCGCATGGCCACGTAGAGTAAGCCACCAGCGGCACCGAAGAAGCCCGCGACCAGGATTAGAATAGCGGTGCCACCCACAGTGATCTCGCCAACGACGTTGTCATTTTCGGTAAGCACACTACGGAAGGCTGGCTCGGTCAGGATGCCGCTGACGCGCATCGCGAGGCGCGAGCCCACGCCGCCGGCGATCAGCCCGGCCACGAACCCGGACAGTCCTCCTATTGCGACGGTGCGGGCGAAGGTCTCGACCGCACGCTGAGACGTCTCCCAACGCTGACGCGGCTCCGCCTGGACGCTCATGGTAATGCTGCCTCCGCGCGCCAGCAGTATATAGCGGCCGCCCAGGAACGGGAAGAGACAAAGAAAACGGTAGCGGTCCCGAAGTGGCGGCTCCACCCGCGCATGGCGGGAGGTCGCCGAGTCAAGGCCGAGAGCTTGGCTTGAACCGCTGCACGTGGTCGAGGGCGTCTGCCCGGCGTAAGACACGGGTTCCACGACGATGGTGGGATGGTCAAGTGCCTAGTCGCTGCCGCGAACCCAACGGGAGCTGGTTGTCGGGCTACTGAAAGTTCAAGCTAGGCCGCCGGGCGCTAGTTGCGAATCAGGATTCACGCAACACAATTTGCAGGTCTATGGACGCTTGGCAATGTTCGGGGCGAGAGCGAAATATGGAAGGCCGTGCCATCGCATTAAGGCACTTTCCGAATCTGGCCATTCGGCAAATTCGGCAAATCCCCCGTGTGGCTAACGATTCCATGCTTTGGGTCATAGCTTATTGCGAGTGAATACCACTCCTCGCCGGGCAGATAGACTGGAACGCCCACCCCTTGGTCGTTACCATTCTTTAGCCGACTACGCTGTACCCACTCGAGCTGTGAATCTGCTTTTTTACAACTTAATATGTCTGTGAGTTTCTCGCATCATCTCAACGTTTCTCATTCCGCAACGCGTGGACCAGACGATGGACGACTGAGAAGTTGGCTATCAGCGCTATTGCTCCAAGCGTCCAGATCGGTTGACCCAAAAGGAGTCCAACAACTAGGACGTGATCACGCCAACCCCGATCGCCGAGCGTAGCGACAGAACTCTTCCCTTCGGCCTCGGACTTCGCCCTGACGTATGGTGTCAACATGGAACCCATAAGCGCTGCCAGTCCCACGAGTAAGACCACCTCTGACGAGATGACGCTCAATTCACCAATCAAGTAATCTGAGTGCCGCTCCGACACAGCAACCGTGAAGTAGGTCAATGCACCGATCACGAAGAAATCGGTGTATCTGTCTAGTACCGCGTCCCAAATGGCTCCTTCCTTAGAGCCGGTGCCTTGTATCCTCGCTAGATCACCGTCAAGGTAATCCAAGAAATCTCCCAGCGCTACGAGGATCCCAGCGGCCCACAATGGCAGAGTCAGGATAGCAATTGACGCCCCTACTCCGCCTACCAGGAAGCCAGCAAAAGAAACTCGATTAGGGGTAATCCAGTAGTAGCGGGCCAAATAGCCAGCCAGAGGTTCTGTGCCACGTCTGTAGAGCCCATCGACAACATTTTCCGGCAATCTAAAGATGGTTTCACTCCCGCGGACTCATGGGATGAAGCATGCATGGGAATTGCTCTAAGTTGAGCTCAGTAACTGCTTATACAACTCCAGGTACTTCATGCCCATCGCCCGGCTACTGAAGTGATGCTCCACATGCCTTCTGCATTCCAGCGGGTCAATTCGGTCGACCTTGTTGATCGCCTCGACCATTTCGTCAACAGTGTCAACAATGAAGCCCGTCTTCTTATCTACTACGGACTCAGACACGCCGCCCCGATTGAACGTTAGCACAGGTGTGCCGCATGCCATAGCCTCAAGGAGCACCAGAGGAAACGGTTCATCCCAGCTAATAGGCATCAGGAAGCAACGGGCATGCCCGAACCACACATCTTTCTGCGCGTCGTCCAACTGCCCAATGTAAACGGCAGGTTCGGGGGAAGCCAACACGGGTTCCACAACGTCGGCAAAGTAGGATGCCGTAACTGGGATCGCGCCGATTTGCGGCATCAGCCTCACCCGGGAACGGAATTGGTCGAAATATTCTGGCTCCATGATAGGGCCTGCAAGAACCAGCTTCAGACCAGCCCTTTGCGCTACCTCTACAGCGACATCCTGTCCCTTGCGCCGCATGATCCGACCGAGATTGAACAAATAGTCGTTCTTCTGGCTCTGAAAATGGTAATCATCGACAAAGATGCCGTTGTGGACAGCGCCGCTAATACTTATGTGTTGCGCCCATAACTCCGCCTGATGCCGGCTGACGCAACTGAAGAAGACGTTAGGTCTCCCACGCTCCCTGTACGCAGCGCACTCTTCCCTGTGGCCATCAGCGGTCACGGCTCCATGAAGGGTAGATAGGATGGGCATGCGGAGGACGCCTTCGGAACGCAGGTACGCATCAGAAAGCAGGAGGCCTCCGCCGTGGTCGTTTACTATATCAGCGCCTTCGGAGAGAGCCCGGTTCAGACTCAATGCGAAGTGGCGTTCGTGTTCCTCATTAGTATAGGAACCCTCGAGGATTATCTCCGAACTTATGTCTGGCGCCACGGCCCAAGGATCTGTGCCCGTGCCAACCACGGGCCGCGCGCCATGCAGCGCTCGCTCCACGGTTGTGAACTGAGCCCCCCCTAGTTCATCCGAGTCCCCTGAGCAGCATACTGTAACCTCAATGCCGAGCGATTGAAGCTCCTCTGCCAGAGCTAATACTACCCTTTGGATCCCAGCATGCTTCAACTTTCGCGAGACTGGGAAATCGATACTTGCCATTAGGAGCACTTTCATGTGACTCTCTTTTCGCTACCGGCGAGTTAGTATTCTCCTGGCGCCGCGCTATAGACCCTCCCACACTCGCCGTGCGCCCTCCACAAGGTTCATCAGCTTGGCTTTGGCCACGTCTGGATCGAGAAAGACCATTCCACAATCGGGCCCCACGGACAGTCGGTCAGGCTCTATGTGGTCGAGCACCTGCTTGATTCTGGCCTCAATCTCCTCAGCCGTTTCGATCCGCGAGTCCCCAACATCCACCACACCAAAGATGACGCCCTTGTCTCCGAACCTCTGCAAGACCCCTGGATCCAACGGTCGATGGGCTCCTTCGATTGAAATCTGGTCAATCTTGGAATTGGCAAGCATGGGGGCCAGGTGAGTATAGCTATCCGCGTTGGCTTTGTCATAGCCCTCAATCGGGTAACCACAGCAAATGTGGACCACGGTGGTGATGTCGGTAACGCCCTCGAAGCATGCCTCCAATGCTCGCAGGCCATACTCAGACACCTTCTTCGGGAAACGTGCGAAAACCGGCTCATCGAACTGAACGACATTGCAGCCAGCGGCAGCCAGTGCTTCTACTTCCATACGGATGGTCGCGGCCAGGTCCATCGCCAAGGCTACGTCATCGCAGTAGTATTCGTCTTTCACGGAATCAATAATCGTCATCGGCCCGGGAATCGTCATCTTTACCCGGCGTTCAGTCCGGTCGCGGATGAACTGATAATCGGCCGCTAGGAACAGCTGACGGGTCGCTATCGGACCGGTAATCATCGGCGCGGCCCAGTTCCAAGCTCCAGAGCGCCCGGTGATCCGAGCGCGACGCTCAGAGTCGAAGCCATCCAGATGCTGGCAATAATAGTAAACGTAGTTGTCCCGGCGTATCTCCCCGTCGGAGACGATGTCCACTCCCGTCGCCTCCTGCTCGATCAGCGCCCACTCGGTCGCCTCGTCCTGCTTCTTCCTCAACTCTTCCCCACGAAACCGCCATTCGCGGTCTACGGCCCAACCCGAGATGTCATGGGCGCCACTCGACAGCCAGGAGGGTTTTGGCCAGCTACCGATCACCGTTGTGGTCAGCGGATGCGTGCTCGGTCTCGGAGCCAAAATGTCGGATTTGCCGTGACCCGGATTTACCACACCGCATCTCCTGTGCTCCAAGTGTGGCCCGTCGGGCGTCGACGGTATGCTCCACACGCTCGTACCACAAAGGACACCTGTGTCGACTGTCCCGGCGAGATAGTAAGTTCAACCGCTCTGGGGATCGAGAAATGTGACGATGACTTTACCGAGGGAGCCCTGCAGGCCGCACGTCAGCACAGCGAGTATTGCACACAAGCGCCAAACACCCATTGGCGATACCGTATTGCCACACGAAGGTCTGGCTGGTCACTCGTCGTAAATGGTACTGAATCTCCTCGAAGGTTTCCGTCGGGAAGACAAACACGAAGCGAAGCGGTGCTGAACCGGTGTTGCTCGTCCGATGTTTGGCATTAGGCGGTATGAAGATGGCTGAGCCAGGACCGATGGTAGCGGCTCTGCCTTCTATCTCCACCGTGCCTTCGCCTTCCACCACATAGTAAACCTCTTCAGGTTGGTGGTGGTTGAGTAAGAGGGAATCGCCGGGAGGAATCTCTGCGAGCCCATGGTCAGGCCTTCTGAGGGGGTGCGCTCACCTGTGACCAACACCTTCCATCTGATTGGGCTCTTGGCGCCGATGACGGGATCTGCCCAGCCCTCCCACGGACTATCAGATTCTCTAATCACTACTCCCCTCATCGTTTTCATCCGTCGTCTCCAAGTTCAACTCCGGTATCATCGAAATCGGTTGCCACACGAGATGCATGCGAGTGTAGTGAGGGATACACTTACTGTCAATAGTCATCGCTCCTCCAATGGGATGCGATTCTCGACAGAGTCAGGCCCCGTAGTCATTAAGTGAGGCCAAGTTTCCCAATGTGCCCTTATGGCAAGTTCAACCGATCATCCTCGCTCCAACGGTAAGGTCCTGCAATACGAGATGAGCATCGCTGAGGACTTGGCCCACACAGGCAACTGGGCCTTCTTCTGAGAATTGGCAAGTTGATCGGGCCGCCCCGCGCAACTTGAATGGTGCAACACAATTGGCGGGTCTGTGGACGCTTGGCAACGGTCAGGGCGTCGCACGCGATCCACTATGGCGTCTAGTTGTTCCGTAGTCAGGTAGTCAGGATAATGTCCCGACGCGGGCAGCGTAGCGGCGCCTTACCCTCTCCAAGACAGTTATGATAGCAGGGTCCGGCAGGCCCGCAGCTTCACTCTCTGCTACGTGAGCTGCGTGGATAGCATGCGAGCTCTCGGCGGCCAATTCCTCGGATGCACGTCATCCCCGCGTTGAACGAGCAACTGCGATCGCAGGAGAGCCGCGAAGACCTGGAGGATCACAAGAGGTTCATCAACGCCGAGCTGAAGGACTTGGATAAAGCCTTCGAGCGGGCGGTGAGGTTGTTCGCTATCCTGGACGGCTACGGAGAGGACAAGCTGAAGGCTGAAGTCGAGCGCATAAAGAGCCGCAAGGCATCGCTGGAAACCGACCTAGATGCCGTGCGGGAGGCGCTGCGGACGGACTACGAGACGAAGCTGACCGAGGAAAGAGTACGGGAGGTTTGCGGGCAGTTGGCGAAGGTTCTGGACAACGCCGACGATGGGGAGTGGAAATCGCTGCTGAGGGACTTCGGTTTCAAAATAATCCTTCAGCCGGGCGGAGAACACGTCATGCGGGTGTCCGTAAACGTCGTGCCATCGGCTTCCAATTATGTTGCGCCTATCAGCATTCCGGGCTGGCACCGGCGGCAGTAGCTGGTTATCCGCTTGTTGGCCGTAATCTGGCTGATGGTGTTGCCGCAGCGAGGGCACGGTGAGCCGCCCTTGTTGTGCACCTTCAGAAAGTCTCGCACCTTTACGTGAATCTTGTCTCCCATCCTGCTCCTCAGGACGGGCACGGCCTCCTCGACTACGCGGCGCGAGCTATCGTAGATTCCGCGCAGCTCCTCCGTCGACAGCGCCTTTCGCTTCCGAAACGGGTACACCTGTGACTCGAACAAAATCTCATCGACGTAGGCGTTGCCTATCCCGGAGATGACACGGCCGCGCGTCAGCACCCCCTTGATCTCGCCGTGGAACCGTCGAAGCCGGTCCCTGAACTCGTCGAACGAGAAGTCGTCCAGCACGTCCGGCCCCTGCTCCTCCAGGCCGGGGATGTCTCCGAGCTGGTCGGGCGTCGCGTAGTACAGCCGCCCCATCTGCCGGTCGTCCAGATAACGCACCTCGTTTCCGTCCGAGAGCGACAGCGTCAGGCACGTGCGTTTGAACACGCGCTCTTTCGGCGCGCAGTACTGAAAGGCCCCGGTCAGCATCGGATTGGCGACAAGGAGCCTGTCGCCCGACAGGCGGAACATCAGGAACTTGCCCCGGCGGTCGATACCGACCACAGTCCGTCCGGCGATGTCCGACGCGAAATCGCCCGCCAGCGAGCGCAGCACGCTGGGCTTGATGACCGAGGCTGCGCTAATCTCAACGCCAACCGTCCGCGCGGTCAGGTACTCGCGTATAACCTCGAGGTCCGGGGCCTCCGGCACCGTTGCACCTCCAAATTCGGCGCCCCCGATCTCGCAGTCTGGGTGTATCGCCGACGCCGCGAGTCTAACATAGAGGGCAGCGCAAGGCCCTTGCGGCGGCCCCACTACGGGGGTAGAATTAGATGTGTGGCGGTTTTCGTCATTACACTCGCGCGGTGTCGACCCGCGGCTCACTCCACTTCCGAACTCAAGGAACGGTATATGGACGCTCATCACCTCGTCGCAACCGAGCTCAACCCGAAGATTCAAGACTTCCGCCCCGGCGATACGGTACGGGTCAGCACAACGGTCAGGGAGGGCGACCGCCAGCGGACGCAGGTCTTCGAGGGCGTGGTGATCAGACGGCGTGGAGCCGGGGCTGGCACCTCGTTCACCGTCCGGCGCGTGGCCCGCGACATCGGCGTCGAGCGGACTTTCATGCTCCACTCTCCGATTGTCGAGGCCGTTGAGACCGTGCGGCGCGGAGCCGTGCGGCGCTCGCGTCTCTACTATCTGCGAGGGCTTTCGGGCCGGGCCGCACGCATCAAAGAGGCCCGCCGCAACTGATCGCCGCCACTCCCCTGACCCGTAGGACCTCTGCCAAGCGGGTCTATTCTGTGGCCCACCGCCTTCGCTGTTCCATTCAAGCTAGTGCTTAAGTCAGCGGGAAAGCGATACGTACTCTTTCCCACCCACCCGCCCGTGGGGTTCATGGTCTGGGGGTGTCCCTCAGACCCCCGCCGGTCCCGACGAGTCGGGACTTGGAACCCCCGGGGAGCCCGAGGGGCTTGTCCCTCGGAGCCTT
>JADFIF010000038.1 GCA_022566795.1 Chloroflexota bacterium | reverse complement strand
CGACGCCGGCGTAGCGCTCGTCCGCGGGGTTGACGGCCACCGCCGTGTCGCCCAACAGGGTCTCCGGGCGAGTCGTCGCAACGGTTATGGCGCCGCTGCCGTCCTCCAGCTCGTAGCGTATGTGGAAGAGCTTGGCGCTCTCCTCCTGGTGTTTGACCTCCAGGTCGGACAGCGCGCTGGCGCACCGGGGGCACCAGTTGGTGATGCGCTCTCCGCGGTATATCAGCCCCTTCTTGAACAGGTTGACAAAGGTCGTCCTGACGGCGCTGCTGGGCCCTTCGTCCAGAGTGAAGCGCTTGCGCGACCAGTCGCAGGAGGCGCCCAGGCTCCTGATCTGCCTGTCGATGGCGTCGCCGTACTGGTCGACCCATGCCCAGACACGCTCGACGAAGCGCTCGCGGCCCAGCTCGTGCCTGGTAATGCCGTCGGAGGCGAGCATCCGCTCGACGACCCACTGGGTCGCGATGCCGGCGTGGTCCGTGCCCGGCAGGTACAGCGTTGGCTCTCCACGCATCCGATGCCATCGGGACATCAGGTCTTCCACCGCTATCGTGAGCGCGTGGCCGACGTGCAGCGCCCCGGTGACGTTCGGCGGTGGCATGATGATGACGAAGGGCTTCTTGTCGGGCTCGATCTGCGCGGTGAAGTAGCCGCCATCGAGCCACATGGCGTAGATGCGCTGCTCGACCGCCTTGGGATCGTAAGCCTTGGGGATCTCTCGCCGAGCCGCCGTGGCCACAGGGTCTGCTCCTCTATACCGCGCTAGATCGTGAGAGCTCAATAATAATGGCCGCGCACAGGCCCGGTCAATTTCATTCGGGTTCACCAGGCTGATGAAAACCGCGGAGTGCAGATCCCGGTCCGTCGCGATTGCCGGGAGTCTGAGAGCCTGCCTTGAGCAAAGCCCGCGGTGAGCCCCGTCCTCGAGCGCAGCGAAGGATTGTCGAACGAGTTTTTCAGCGTCCCGCCCATATATGATAGGTGGGATGATCTTCAAGCGCGCGCTATCGCCGACGGTGCTGGCAGGCTTGGCCGTCTGGGGAGGCGCCCTGGCGTTGTACCTGGCCACCCTCGCGCCGTCCTTGACCTGGGGATACGACGACACGGGCGTCGACGGCGGCGAGCTGCTGGCGGCGGCCAACACCTTCGGCGTGCCCCATCCGCCGGGCTATCCGACCTACACCCTGCTGCTGAGACTCTTCGCCACGGTGGTGCCCATCGGCGATTTCGCCCACCGTGGCAACCTGATGTCGGCGGTACTGGGCTCAGTGTCGGTGGCCCTGCTCTACGTGGTCATCCTTCAGTTCGCGAGATTCCTCAGGCCGGAGGGCGCGGAGGTCGTGCGTATCGGCAGCGCCGCCGTCGGAGCGACCTTGTTTGCGGCGGCGCCGCTGTTCTGGGCGCAGGCGGTCATGACGGAGGTCTACACCCTCAACACCGTCTTCGTCGGCGCGTTGCTGCTCATCGCGACGCTGCTTGTGACGCGTCGGGAGCATCTCCCGGCACGACGGACCAGGCAAGCGATGGCGCTGTTCGGATTGCTGCTCGGCCTCGGGTTGGGGAACCACTTGACGCTCCTGGCGGTCGCGGTGCCCCTGCTCGTGTGGATTGGGGTGCGCATCGGCTGGCGGAGCGTCGCGTCCGCCTGGTCGGTAGGCGCGCTGGCGCTTGGCCTCGGAATCTACGTGTATCTGCCGATCAGCGCCGCACGGAACCCGCCGGTGAACTGGGGCGGCGCCGATACGCTTGGGGGTATCGCCTGGATGCTAACCGGCAGAGCCTACCAGGACTACCTGTTCGGCGCTCCGCTAAGGTCCATACCCGGCCAGATCGTCGACCTGATCGCCCTGGTGTTCACCCAGCTGAACCCGCTGGGTATCTTCCTTGGCTTGACCGCGCTGGCGCCCCTGTGGGCGCGGGACCGCTGGTTCCTGGCGATGTCGCTGCTGTCGATCGTGGCGCTGGGCGGATACAGCCTCTCCTTCTTCACCGTCGACTCCGAGGTGATTACCATCCCGGCTTTCATGCTCTTCTCGCTGTGGGCCGGAATCGGGTTTCAGTGGGTCGCCTCGGCTCTTTCCGACTGGGTCAATGGCTTGAGCTTTCGCAAGCTCGGAGCGCTGCCGGCCCGCTTGCCCGCGTTGGGTCTGGTACTGATAGCCATCGCGGCGCTGCCCGCTGCGTCGGTGGCGCTCAACTACGGAGCACAGGACCTGCGAAACGATACCAGGGCCCTGGAGTACGCCAGGGGCGTGATGGAGCTTGTACCCGACGGCTCGACGGTTTTGAGCACCGAAGAGGGGCCGGCGTTTTCCATGTGGTACATGGGCTACGTGGAAGCCTCAGACAGAGACGTACTGCCCGTCGCCGTCCCGTTGCTGCAGTTCGAGTGGTACTGGGCCAACCTTCGCGAGGCCTATCCGAGCCGGGTGCCGCCAGAGGTCGCGACAGACCTTGGCGTCGCGGTCAGACGCTTCATAGAGCACAACAGCGGGTCCTCCGGCATCTACATGACCTACCGTGACTTCTCGCTCTCGGAACGGTTCGAAGTGACGCCGCTGGGCGGAGTGTACGAGATCAGGTCGCGGCGAGCCGAGTAGCGGCCCGGCTATCACGGACCGCGGCATCCCACCCAAGCCAACATCACGGCGACCAGCCGGAATCTGCTGCTCACAAATGGCGCCACACCCCGTGGGGGCAGATGGTAAGGGCGCCAACGGGGTTTGTGGAGGCGACCAGTTCCTCTCACCCACGGGTGTGGCGACTGGCTTTGCCAGCCCCGATTGGGCCTGGCGACTGTAGTGTCAACCCGGCTCAACCCCCCTAAACCAGTCTTTAGAGGTCGGGCGCGGCCGAGTCCTGGGAGGTAGCTCGACTGCGGCTACACGCTGTAAACGAACTTGCCGTCGATATGACCCCGATTAAGTCGGCGGTTCAGATGAAGGCCCTCGAGAACGAACTCGATTGCCGACGCAACCGGCGCAGGATCTCCGGACGGCTCGATCCGTTTGATCATCTCGGGCATCTGTTCCATCTTGCGCAGATCTTTGACGTAGTCGGATGACGGAATACTGCTACCGACCTCCACGACAAGTCCGCTCTCGAACGCCGCCAGCACCGCGTCGAACTCTTTGGCGTCGTAGTAGCGCGCAAAGACATTCAGCACCGCCTTCTTGATCAGGTCGTCCACAACCTTGGTCTCGCGCCCATCTTCAGCGCTTTCCATCTCGAGCTTCCCTGTCGTCGAGGCCATGATAGCCGGCAGGTCGCTGACCCTCGGGGAGGCCGCCTCCTTCTGGCGGAGGCTGCGCTTGAACGCGCTGCCCAGCAGTGTCTCGTAGTTGGCGATCGACACGCGAACGCTGACGCCCGATCGCTGGTTGACTTCGGGGCTGCGCCGTGCGAGGGACGTGAACTCGGCGATGACCTCTCGCATGTACTGCGGCATCGTCACGCTCTTGGACGTGTCGGGGAACTTGACGTGCTCTTGCTCGACGATATCCAGCTCGTCCTCCCAGGTCTTCGGATAGTGCGTGCGTATCTGCGCGCCGTACCTGTCCTTGAGCGGAGTGATGATGCGGCCCCGATTGGTGTAGTCCTCCGGATTGGCGCTCGCCACCAGGAGGATGTCCAGGGGCAGCATGATGCGGTACCCCTTGATCTGGATGTCGCGCTCCTCCATCAGGTTGAACAGGCCGACCTGAATGCGCTCGGACAGGTCCGGCAGCTCGTTGATGCAGAATATGCCCCTGTTCGTACGAGGAATCAGCCCGTAGTGGATGGTCAGCTCGTCGGACAGGTATCGCCCCTCCGCGACCCTGATGGGGTCTATCTCACCGATGAGGTCGGCCACCGTGATGTCCGGAGTGGCGAGCTTCTCCGAGTAGCGCTGCTCCCTGGGCAGCCAGGCGATCTCCACCTGATCGCCGTCGGCCGCGACCTTATCCTTGCACTGGCGGCAGATGGGGCTGTACGGGTTGTCGTTGAGCTCGCAGCCGGCGATGACGGGAATCTCGTCGTCGAGCAAAGAGGCGATGTGTCTGATAAGACGCGACTTCGCCTGCCCTCGCTCTCCCAGCAGAATAATATCCTGCCCCGCCAGGATGGCGTTTTCGAGATGCGGAATCACCGAGTCCTCAAAACCGACGATTTTGGGGAACAGCTGCTCGCCCTTTTTGATCTTCTTGATGAGGTTGTTGCGAATCTCCTGCTTGACCGTCACTACCTTGTAGCGGCTCTTGCGCAGCTCCGCGACTGTGCGAGGGCGCTCACTTCTTGGCATGCGTTCTCTCCTGTGAGGCCGTTGGCCGGCGCTAAGGCTTCCCCCGGAGCGTCGACCCATCATACTATGCCGCCAATGGCCCATGAATACCTTGTAAGCCGAGACAGGGGCCCGGAGACCCGCCCTTCCTGAGGCTCCAGTCTTGCACATGCCACCCGCCGCGTTCAACGATACGCTCGCCCTAATAAGCGCCCGGTGGCTTTCTGACTTGACGATTGAGACGGCGCCGCATAGCCTGGGCGGGCTATCATTCGATACGAGGTTTCAACCCCATCGCTAGAGGAACAAACATGGAGAGGTTCATCTGCAAGACCTGCGGAGTCGAATATGCGGAGAGCGACAGTCCGCCGGAGGTTTGCCCGATCTGCGAAGACGAGCGTCAGTATGTCGGCTGGGAGGGGCAGCGGTGGACCACTATGGCCGGCCTGCGCGACGCGGGCTTTCGAAACGAGATCCGCGAGCACGAGGCGGGGCTGACCGGCATCGGGACCACTCCCCGTTTCTGCATCGGCCAGAGGGCGCTTTTGGTACAGACGCCGCATGGCAACGTCCTTTACGACTGTATCAGCTACCTGGATGACGCAACGATCAGCGCCGTGGAGAATCTCGGCGGGATTCAGGCCATCTGCCTGTCGCATCCCCACTTCTACGACAGCATGGTCACTTGGAGCCACGCCTTTGGGCGCCCGCCGATATACGTTCCAGAGGCCGACAAACAGCACGTGATGCGGCCGGACCCGGTGATAACCTACTGGGACGGTCGGCCGCTGGAGCTTGTTCCCGGCGTTACGCTAATTCAGTGCGGAGGCCACTTCGAGGGCAGCGCGGTGCTGCACTGGGCCGAGGGCGCGGACGGCCAAGGCGTGCTGCTGACGGGAGACTCGATCGCCGTTGCCAACGATCGCCGGTTCGTCAGCTTCATGACCAGCTATCCGAACAACATCCCTATGTCTCCGGCAAAGGTGCGCGGAATCGTCGACGCCATCGAGCCGTACTCCTTCGGCCGTATCTACGGCGGCTGGTGGGGCACCATCGTCGCCGAAGACGCCAAAGAGGCGGTTAGGCGGTCGGCAGAGCGCTACGTCAAGCGTATAATGGAAGATGCATAGAGCTGTTCGAGGCTATCTCAAAATCCCGTCCGGGTGAGTCCAGATCCCGACGAGTCGGGACTGGCAAGGGGTCTGGGGAGCCTGCCCTGAGCCTGTCGAAGGGATTGCCCCCATGAGCCAAGACCCTGTGGGCGGGTGGGTGGGAACATGGCATTTGCCTTCCTGAGATAGTTTCTTAGCCCATGCTATCTGACGCGCCGCCGCGCTGGCGAAAGATCTCCACGCTGGCGTGGGACAGGATGCTCCCCTTCATCGGGACCTCCGGCTTCTTGACCACCACCGTGATCGACTCCACGTCGAAGCCACTCAGGATGCCCTGGGCGATGGTCTCCGCTAGCGACTCCAGCAGCTTGTGGCTGGGCCCCTCCATCGTTTCCTTGACCAGCCGGTACATGCGCGAGTAGTTGATGGTGTCGGCGGGGTCGTCCGAAACACCCGCGGCGCGCAAGTCTCTGGTCACCTCCAGGTCGACCACGAAGCGCTGTCCAAGCTCCTGCTCCGCCGGGCCGATGCCGTGGAAGCCGTAGAAGACCATTCCCGTCAGCTTGATTCTGTCCTGGCTCATTGGACTCCGCCCGCCGGGCGCTCACCGTGGCGCGCCCCTCTCGCTACCATGCGCTCACTCGGTGCCGCCCGTCTGCTCCGCGACCTCCAGGAGTCGCTGAGCTCGGCGGACGACGGGAACGTCGATCACCTGCCCGTCGAGGGACGTCGAGCCCCTACCCTGCTGCTTTGCAGCCTCGAACGCCGCGACGACCCTTCGCGCCTGTTCGATCTCGGCGGGGGATGGGGAGAAAGTCTCATTGATGATGTCTATCTGCGCCGGGTGAATGGCGAATTTTCCGCGAAATCCGAGGCTCCTGGCCGTCGCCGCATCCTGGCGAAGACCGTCAGGGTCTCGGAACCCGAAGAAGGGCGTGTCGAGCGCCAGCACGCCCGCGGCCCTCGCCGCGACGGCGATGACGCTTCTGGGGTAGAGAATCTCAGCGTCATTGGCGGTGCGCTCGATTCCCATGTCGCGAGTGAAGTCCTCGGCGCCGAACGCCACGCCCACGACCCTTGGCGAGCTGGCGCAGAGCCGGTAGGCGTCGACTATCGCCATCGCGGTCTCTATCCACGGCACCAGCCTGATTCGGCCCACGTCCAGTCCAGCCTTCCTCTCGAGATCGGAGAGCATCGCCGCGATGCGCTCGACCTCCTGTGCGCTCTGAATCTTCCCGACGGACACGCCGAAGATGTGCGCGCCCACCACCGCCGCGAGATCGTCTTCAAGAAGACCGGTGTCAAGCGAGTTGATCCGTGGGATCACCAGAGGGCCGGCGCCGGCGAGGCTCGGCAGCCAGGAGGCAACGACGCCGCGGGCGTTCTCCTTCTCTTCGAGGGGCACCGAGTCCTCCAGGTCAGGGACGTACGCGTCGGGCGCCAGACCCAGAGCTTTCTCCAGCATGCGGGGCTGGTTGCCGGGGACGAACAGGAGGCTTCGGAGGACTGGCGCTGTGGTCATCGAATGGCTTCTTCGGCAGCAGAAGGCTGGCCCTTCACCGCAGCTTCCCCGCCACTCTGCGGGCGAGCTCTTCGAGCCCCTCGAGACTCACGAGATACTCTTCACCATTGGGCTGGGCGGTGTGAATTGTGACCGCTTTGTCGCCTTTCTTGAAGACGATGAGACCGCCCACGCCGAGGTCATCCACCATCATCTGGAAAGATTCGTCGCCTATGGGTGGGTCCATGATCTGAATGGGCACGTCGGGCAGGTTGGATTTCATGACCTCGAGGTGGTTAAGCGCCTCTGCCTCCGACACATAGTCGATAACGGACATGAGCAGCTGCTTGTTCCGGTCGAGGGTTTCGAAGGCCACCGTATACCAGCTCTCGACCTGCGATACCGTCTCCTCATCCACCGAGCCCGCCAGAGCCCGGGTGTCGCGCACCACGACGTTTAGCTCTTGCTCCCTGAGGAGCAGGCCTCTAACATCGTCCTCCAACGTGATCAGCGTTTGGAAGTTCTCCTCGGTGACCGTGTCGATCGGATCAGTTCCGGAGCAGCCCGCCACGAAAACGAGAATGAGGAACAGCGGCACCACCGCCAGTGACCTGCTGTTCATCGTATCGCGGTGGCCAGCAATGGAGACTGTGGTCGGACCCGCACGATATGCTCCTCGCTAGGGGTCATTGACATCCTAGCAGGCCGACGAAAAACGGGGAGTGCAGACCCCGACAAGTCGAGATTGACGGGAGTCTGAGAGCTTGTCCTGAGCAAAACCTTGCCAAGCCCTGTCCTCTAGCACAGCGAAGGATTGTCGAACCGTCGAAGGGGATGGCCATAAGTGTTTTTCAGCACCCTGGGCCTGCCGGGCGCCTGAGGGAGTATAACATGGCGCCGAGCCCACTCCGGCGACCCGTTGACACCCACAGACCCCTATGCTATAACCGCTGCGTCATGGCGCTTGAAACCAATGAGCCGCATAAGAAGCCCGTGCATGGAGTTCACGTATTCGGGATCACCGGCATCGGGGAGATCGAGCCGGGTGACGATCTGGGTGCCATACTTGCGGACGCCGCGAAGCGTCAGCAGACCGCCATCGAGCCCGGAGACATCCTCGTCGTCACTCAGAAGATAGTATCCAAGGCCGAGGGACGGGTGGTTGACCTATCCGACGTTGAGCCGTCCACGTACGCGTCGAACCTGGCAAGCTGGACAGGCAAAGACCCTCGCCTCGTCGAGCTCGTGCTGCGCGAGAGCCGCACGGTGGTGAGGGTTGAGCCCGAGCACGGCATCATCATCACCGAAACCCACCACGGCTTCGTATGCGCCAATGCCGGAATAGACACATCCAACGTTCCGGGGGACTCCAAGGTGGCTCTCCTGCCCCAAGACCCGGACGGGTCGGCGCGCCTTATCAGGGCTCAGGTCCGCGCCGCAACCTCGGGAGTGGATGCGGCCGTCATCATTTCCGACACCTTCGGCAGGGCATGGCGCGAGGGGCACGTCAATTTTGCGATAGGTGTGGCCGGAATGGGTCCGATCAAGGACTATCGGGGCACGCCAGACGCCTATGGAACCATCCTGAGGGTCACCAACATCGCCGTCGCCGACGAGCTGGCCGCTGCCGCCGAGCTGGTCACGGGCAAGTCCATCGGCGTTCCGGCGGCCATCGTCAAGGGTTACGAGGCGCCCCAGGGCGACGGGTCCGTGGGCGATCTGCTCAGGGACAGGTCTCGGGACCTGTTCAGGTAAGGGACACCCAGCGCTCGCGTACTTTTTCCCTCAGGTTGGCTGCGAGCTTCTCCGCGCCGATGCTCTTCCGCACGCACCCGGTTGGGTGGGCCTGCCAACACAGACGGCCATCCGACGCGCACAACCGTTTTTCCAGGCCATTTCCAGATGGAGTTGGCCGTGAGGTTAAAGACCGCCGCGCCGGGGTCGCAGACAACGCCCTGCCCTGGCGCGAACGGCTATGTGACTATGCGCAGCATTCGCAGCCGCAGTCGCATTGCTCGGAGTTGGGTTTGTTTGTTTCCCGATCAGGCAGAGAGGTCACGAAGACCACTTCTTGCCTCTCAGTCCCGCAGACAGCGCCACCACAGCCACATCCGCAATCATTCCTTTGCTCGTGTGCGATCGTCTCTTCGACTTTGGCCTGTTCAGCCATAATTATCACTTCCTGTCTCCGCTGTTTGTGATACGCACGTCTCCCAGACACGTGCATTTTTCCGGTGAACACTCCAGCACCGTATGGTCAGTAGCTACCTCCTTCCCAGTCGTCATGAAGTGGGCCTCCAGATGTCGGAGGTCCTCTTTTAAGCGTTCCAGGTCGGTAAGCCGCCTGTCCACTTCCTCAAGCTTCTGGCGCACCACTTCCGCGAAGCGGTCCTGGAAGTCATTGCATGTCCCGCTGGTCGCCCACTCCACCAGCTCCCGCACCTCAGGAAGCGCCATGTCCAGCGTCCTCGCTCGCCGCACCAGGTCAAGTCGGCGCACGTCGGTCTCTGAGTAGATGCGGTACCCCACTCTATTCCGCTCTGGCGTCGGAAGGATACCAATTTCCTCGTAGTAGCGGATAGTCTTCGGTGGGACGCCGCTCGATTCAGCGAGCCGTCCTATCGTCAGTCTCCTGTCCATCACCGACCTCCAGCACAAGTCTAGACGTTCCAGTAACTGGAATGTCAATCCCTTCTCACGCACCTGACGTCAAGAGCATGGACCTTAACCTCGCCTGGAAGCTAGAATCCAGTTTACGATGGCGTCATCCAACCGAATAGAGCGTGAAATACTTCGATCACGGAGGTGGAGATGAGCGGAAGACTGAAGATAGGCGAGCTGGCCAAGAGGAGCGGGGCCACCACCAAGACGGTACGCTACTATGAACTCTTGGGGCTTCTTCACGAGCCGGAGCGCACAGAGTCGGGCTATCGCTTATACGACGAAAAGGATGTGGAGCGGCTCACCTTCATAAGGAAGGCCAAGAGCCTGGGCTTCTCTCTCACCGAAATAGGGGAGACCCTGACGCTCTTCGACTCCCAACAGGCCCCCTGTGTCCACGTACTGGCGCTGCTGGACCGAAAGGTTCTCGAGATAGACCGGCTGGTAAGCGAGCTAAAGGAGCTGCAACAGGAGCTCGCACGGCTCCGTGAAGAGTCGGCGGCGCGAGCGGAGCAGAGCGGACACATCTGCGGGATCGTAGAGAGAGGCATCCACGCCAAGGGTCAGGCGGCACTGACGTGGATCGAGTCCCAGAGACTCGACCCGGCATGATGCTCACGGCTCCGCTTGAACGTAAGAATCATCGATTTGACTTTGACCTCGACTGGAAGGTGTAAGTTTCCAGTTGCCAGTAGTAGGACCGGATGAGCGTAATAGCAAAGAACAACGAACGGGAGCCCCGTCGCAAACTGCCAGACGCGAAGACGGGTACAACGTCCTCAAACCGACGGGACCCTTATGAAGAAAGACGAAGATAAGATAAGGAGCTAACGATGAACAAAGAAGCTACGCTGACGATTCCGGCCCTTCACTGCGGCAGCTGCTCCAAGACCGTGACGCGGATCCTCGAGGCCCTGCCCGGCGTGGAGGTGACCCAGACCAACCCCGAAGCCAAACGCGTGGTCGTCAAGTTTGACGAGTCTGCCATCAGCCTGGACCAGGTCCGGGAGGCCCTGGACGAGGTCGGATTCAGCCCTGACGATTAGTCCTCCGCGAATAGGAGTGAAAGGACACTCACAGTGATTCAAGTATCCCCAGCCACAGAACAACGCGAGTCCCTGTGGACCCGCATGGGCAAGCGAGGTCAGTTCGTGTTTGCCTTGGCGGTAGGGGCGGCCCTGGCCCTCATTAGCTGGCAGGCAGGGTTACTGGACACTAATGGCATCTTTGCAGGCATCTCTGGCTCGGCTGCGGAGGCAAGCAACCCCGGCGCACTGGTGGCGGTGGTGGCCGCGTTCATCATCGGCGCCACGATGATCGTTCTGCCCTGCGGATTCCCCTCGGTGTTCGCCGTGCCGTCCATCCTGAGCTCGCGAAAAGGCCTGCCACAGCGCGGCGCGCTGAGCCTGGTATTCCTCGCGGCCAGCGCCCTGCCCCTGGCCGCCCTGGGAGTTGGCCTGGGGTTTGCTGGCGACGCCGTACTGGGCCTGCTGGATAGCATGTCGGCGAAGATGGGCTTCGCTGTCGTCCTCTACTCCCTCATGGGCATCGTTGCCATCGGCTACGCCCTGAGCCAGGTGGGACTCATACATCTGCCCAGCCTGACGGGCAAGCTCACCGGCCCGAACATGCCCGGCCAGGACAAACCCTATAGGCGGTCGTTGGTCCTGGGGAGCACTATGGGGGCCGGGATGGGCATGGGCTGCCCTATGCCCACATACTACATCCTGCTGGGCTGGGTAGCGGCTGCGGCGAACCCGCTGTACGGCGCCATCGTGCTGGGAGTCTACGGCCTGGGCCGCGTGCTGCCGGCCGTGGGCATCGGCGCCCTTATAGTTGGCGGCATGGAGCGGCGCAAGGTATCGAAGAACATGACCTCGTTCCGCGAGAGGACCGAAGGGCTCACCAACGGCTTCGTGGCGGCCACAGGGTCCTACCTCGTCGTCCTTTTCGGTGGCGTCCTCCTGTACAGGCTGTTGACGCTGTAGCCGGGCCACAGAAACCCCCGGTCACAGACACTAAGGAGAGCAAGAGCAGTGGAATGGCCAAGCCGATAGAAGTAACCGATAACGAATTCGACCATGAAGTGCTTCAGGCTGAGCTTCCGGTGATGGTGGACTTCTGGGCCGCATGGTGTGGGCCCTGCAAGATCATCGCCCCCATTGTCGAAGAGCTGGCGGAGGAGTACGACGGCAAGGTGAAGTTCGTGAAGATCGACACCGAGGAGAACTTCAATACGATGGACCGCTACGGCATCCGTGGCCTTCCCGCACTGCTTGTGTTCAAGGGCGGTGAGCAGGTCGACCAGATCATGGGCGCTCAGCCCAAAGCCAACCTGAGACGCTCTTTGGAGAAGGCCCTCGCCTGAGCCGACGCGGTGACGTTCCCGTCGATGTTCGCCCTGAGACTACTACTTTGCGAGGGGCAGGCTTCGATCCTGCCCCGTGACGCGGCGACTGAGAACCCGGGCGTTAGGCGTCGTCCTCGAACTTGCCCCCGTCGCGGCTGGCCACGTTGATGCTTGACGGTAGGCGAGAGCCGCCCGAGAGCTGCTCGAGCGACACGTCGCCGCCCCAGCCGCCCTCGATGTAGTTTAGAAAGTCGCGCTCTTCTCCGCAGTTCCGGCACGCCCCTTTGCTGACGGGTCCCGCCGGCCTGTCTATCACCCAGTGATGCTGACACCCCGATAGCTCCTGAGTCGCCTCTAGGGCAAGCAGCTCATCTTGATTGGATTGCGTCGTATCCACCGTCGTGGGTACCTCCATTGGGGCTTCGTCCCCTGAAATTACACGTCTATTGGACGCCGGAGTTTATCAAAGGGGTTCGGGGGGCGTCAAGGGATTCTTGTGCCAGTTTGCATTGAAAGTGTAAAGTGCGCTGATTGGTTGACATAGATGATTACCGAAGCCTATACTGCCAGTAGCATCGCGCATGAGGACAGGTCCCATGGAAGGCACCCGCCTCCGAATCCTGCAACTTCTTCAAAAGAATACGAACGATACCGTTGACGGGCTGGCCCAGGCTATCGGCCTCGCCGCCGCCACCATTCGAAGACATCTCGACATCCTGCAGCGCGACCGTTTGGTGGCGTTCGAGGAGGTTCGGAAGAAGACGGGCCGTCCTGAGTACTCCTTCTTCCTCACCGAGGATGGCCAGGAGGCGCTACCCAAGGACTACGACATGCTCCTCGGCCTGATGATCGGAGAGCTCGCCGAGCTTAGCGTAGATGACACCATGGGGCGAGATGGAGAGGGTGTGCTAGAGCTGGTGTTCCAGCGCCTCTCGGGCCGGGTCTTTGAGGACCATCGGCAGGAGGTAGAAGGCCAGAGCCTCGAGGTCCGGCTCAAAGCCCTGCTCAGGCTACTCGGCGACGAAGACTTCTACCCCGAGGCTAACTTCGTCGACGGGACGCTGCGAATACGCCTGATCAACTGCCCGTTCCGTTCAGTGGCGCTCCGGAGCAAGGCGGTATGCACCTTCGACTCTAACATTATCTCGTCGATGCTTGACATGGCCGTCTCGCAAGAGATGTGCATCAACGACGGGGCTGACGGGTGCGTCTACATAGGTCGTGTAGATGAAAAGACCGCAGCAACCTCGCCGTCCAATGCTGAGGTAAAGGCAGCGAGTTGACTCCGCCCAAGTAGCGCCGGGGCTTCCGTTGCCATGGCCCGACTTTCCCCGCGGTCCACATCCCCCCTAGACACTCGCGGCTACTCCCCGGCAACGGGACTCGTCCCAGGGCGTCGCTGCTTTGGCCAGAAGGGCTACACCGGCCACTCTTCAAGCCGGTAGGCCGCGTCCCAGAACATGTACTCGTACCGGCTGCTGGTCAGAAAAATCTCCTCCATTCGGGCCACCTCCCCCGAGCTGCTCGCTCGCGCCGTTCGATCTACAAAGGACCGTAACCACTCTGCAAGCTCCGCGAGCTCCGGGGAGTTATACATCTCGATCCACTTGGCGTACAGAGGCTGGTCTGGCGGGGGGCCCTGACGGAACAGCATCTGCCCGATTTCGCAGTAGCCCCAAGAGCATGGCAGTATGGCCGCGGCGATGTCCCCTGCCCTTCCGGAGTACGCCGTCTGCATGAGGTGCCGGGTGTAGGCGTGGGTTGTCGGCGAGGGCGCGGTTTTCCGCAGCTCCTCCTCGGTAATGCCGAAATCCCCGCAGAACCCGACGTGGAGCGCCATTTCGGTGTTCAGTGTTTCGTGAAGGAGGCGGGCGAACCAGCCCATGTCTTCGATGTCCTGGGCCTTGGCGACAGCCAGCGAGACCGCGCGGCTGAACTCAACGAGGAAGATGTAGTCCTGGCGCATGTAGAAGCGGAACTTTTCGAGAGCCAAAGAGCCGTCGCCGATGCCCGTCACGAAGGGATGACGCTTCTCCGCCGCCCAGATGGACGCCGCTTTCTCGCGAAGGTCCGATGAAAACCCCACCTGCAGTCCTCCTCTCCAGCGCTCAGCCATCCGCCGGCAGCGCACCTCACCCTGGCAGGAGACGCCGATACCCGTGAGGTTAAACCGTTGGCTTCGCTATGCTTTCTCCACCGTCACTGTCGCGCCGGACTTCACTTGCTTCAAGATCGTCGCGTCGCCCTCGATTCTGCCCACGACGTTAACCGGACTCGCCGGCCTGATCTCGTCCCCGCGGCTTGCGGGCGTGGGCCCGAAGAACAGGCAGAGCGCCTGTCCGGGCGGCCAGAAGGCGACGTCGCCCATGCTCACGACCTCTTGCGCGTCATCCTCCTCCGCTTCGACGGGCACACGGAAGTAGATCTCGTCGCCCCACGTGCTGCCTGCAGAGGTAATCGGCAGGGCGTCCCACACCTTGTCGGCCGTCGATGAGTCGTTGAGGACCGCCGTCGCCTCCACGGTGCCCGCCTTGAACCTGACGATTCGGTTGCTCATACATGCCTCCCCTCGAGTCGCCCCCATCCCTTCGGCTGCGCTCAGAGCCTGCCCTGAGTCTGTCGAAAGGACATCCCCAACCTTCCCCCAGCGGACTGTCTGTGAGGGAGGATAGAGGAGGGGGCCGCCCCTACGCTGCCGCTGCCTCGACGACACCTGTATTATGTCCGAAACGACTTCCTTGACACAACCGGCAAGCCCCTTAGAATGGCCAGAAGATGACGCAGTCGGGGTACATCGTAGCGGTAGACCAGGGCACGACCGGGACGACGGCCGCGCTGGTGGATTCGGCCGGCCGGCTGGTCTGGAAGGTGACGCAGGAGATCACGCAGATATACCCGCGTCCCGGCTGGGTGGAGCATGACCCCGAGGAGCTATTCGGGTCGTGTCTTGAGACCATCGAAGAGCTGTTGGAGGAGACCGAGGTAAGCCCTCGGCAGGTCGCCGCTCTCGGCATCGCCAATCAGAGAGAAACTACGGTCGTCTGGGAGCGCGACTCCGGTAAGCCGGTTACCAACGCCATCGTGTGGCAGTGCCGGCGCACGGCGCAGCTCTGCGAGGCGATGAAGGCCCGCGGGATGGAGGGGGCCGTCAAGAAGAAGACCGGATTGCCCATCGACGCCTACTTCTCCGGTACGAAGCTTCGCTGGATTCTAGACAATGTGCCGGACGGACAGCGCCGGGCCGAGCGGGGCGAGCTCCTCTTCGGAACTGTCGATTCCTGGCTGCTGTGGAACTTTTCCAACGGCACCACCCACGCCACGGACGCGACCAACGCGTCGCGGACTATGCTGTTTGACATCGACGCGCTGGCGTGGGATGACGAGCTGCTTCGCGACCTCGACATACCCCCGGTGATGCTGCCGCAGGTGCGACCGTCCAGCGGAGTGCTCGGGTATGTAGGTGGAAACATGTTTGGCGGTCAGGGCGTTCCCATCGCCGGGGTTGCGGGAGACCAGCACGCGGCGCTGTTCGGACAGCGATGCTTTCGCCCCGGCGACGCCAAGAACACGTACGGCACCGGCTCCTTCGTGCTCATGAATACCGGCGGCCGGCCCGTGTCCTCGCAAGCGGGCCTGATCTCGACCGTGGCCTGGGGCCTGGGAGACGACGCGACCTACGCGCTGGAGGGCAGCATCTTCTCCACGGGCGCCACCGTTCAGTGGCTTCGGGATGGCCTGGGGCTCATCGGCGCCGCGTCCGAGGTCGACGAGCTGGCAAAAACCGAGCCGGACAGCGGAGGCGTCTTCCTGGTCCCCGCGTTCACAGGGCTGGGCGCCCCTCATTGGGACATGTACGCTCGCGGCGCCATCGTCGGCCTTACGCGGGGAACGACGGCCGGCCACATCGCCCGGGCGGCGCTGGAGGCCTCGGCCTATCGCACGCGAGATGTCGTTGACGCGATGGTCCGCGACACCGGACTGGCCCTTCCGGTGCTTCGGGTAGACGGAGGAGGCACCGCCAGCGACGTGATGATGCAGTTCCAGGCGGATATCCTGGGCATACCCGTCGAGTGCGCCTCCGTAAGCGAGACGACGGCGCTGGGCGCGGCCTATCTCGCGGGGCTGGGCGTCGGGTTCTGGGAGAGCCCCGCACACCTACCGTTCGATGAGACCGGCCACCGCCGCTACGAGCCCGGGATGAGCGACGACCAGCGAGAGACGCTGTACCATCAGTGGACGCGCGCCGTCGAGAGGTCCAAAGGGTGGGCAACCGACTGAGCGTGCCTGGCAGGCTGACGCAAAATGGGGAGTGCAGTCCCGATCCGTCGGGATTGCCGGGAGTCTGAGAGCCTGCCCTGAGCTAAGTAACTATCTCAACATCCCGTCGGGGGAGTCCAGATCCCGACAAGTCGGGACTGGCAACGGGTCTGGGCGACGTGCCCCCAGGAGCCAAGACCCTGAGGGCGGGTGGGTGGGGACATGGCACTTGCCTTTTTGAGATAGTGTCTGAGCCCCTCTGCCAGAGGATTGAGGAGGCGGTCGCCCTGATTTAGCTGCCGACCAGATATTCACCAGATATTCAAAGTAGGAGAAACGTATGCCGACGATTGAGGCCGACCGATTGCAGGAAATTGCGGCGCAGCTACTGATAGGCGCCGGAGCTAGCGAGGAGGAGGCCGCCATCGTATCGAGGCACTCCATCGGCGCCAACCTGGCGGGTCACGACTCGCACGGGATCATCCTCATCCCTACGTATATCGACCGCATCAAGCGAGGGCACATCTCGCCGGGCGCGCCCTTCGAGGTCGTGCGAGAGACGGCGAACTCGACGGTAATCGACGGCCACTGGGGCTTCGGCTACGTCGTCTCCGAGAGGGCCATGGAGATGACCATCGAGAAGGCGAGGCACGGCAGCGTCGCCGCGGCCACGGTGTTCAGACAGTCTCACGTGGGGAGGGTCGCCGACTACCCGCTGATGGCCGCGAACGCCGGCATGATCGGGCTGATGACCGCCGACTCCGGCAGGTCCGCTAAGTCCGTGGCGCCCTTCGGCGGCAAAGAGGCGCGCCTGGGGACCAATCCGATCTGCATCGCGATGCCGAGCGACCTCGAGGGACCGATGTTCATCGACATGGCTACCAGCGCGGTGGCGGGCGGCAAGCTCAGCGTCGCCCGCGCCCGCGGCGCGAAAATCCCCGAGGGGTGGATTCTGGACAAGGAGGGCAACCCCACCACCGACCCCGCTGCCGGTGGGGTAGCACTACCCTTGGGTGGGCCCGAAGGCCACAAGGGCTACGGGCTGTCGGTCATGGTCGAGATCCTCTCGGGCCTCTTGACGGGCCTGGGGTTCGGGCACGACCCTTCGGGCCGGCACAACGACGGCTGCTTCCTCGCCGTGTTCAACGTGGAGGCGTTCAGGCCGCTGCAAGACTTCAAGCGAGAGGTCACCGAGTTCGCCGAGTACCTGAAGAGCTCGCAGCCGGCGGCTGGGTTCGAGCGGGTCTACTATCCGGGTGAGCCGGAGCATCTGCGAGCGCAGCGGCTGCGAAAAGAGGGGATCTCGATTGAAGACGCCACCTGGGAGCGTCTGGCAGAGCTGGCACGGGAGTACGGACTGGCCGAGCAGCTGGGGTTCTAGGTAGTGGCGGCCTCGGCACAGCTTCTCTCCAGGAAATTCTCGCTCCGGCCCACACGTCTACAGCCTCGCCAGGCTGCCGCGCACCGGCTCGGGGCGTCCAATCCCCATCCGCATCGTAGGCTGGACTCTCACGAGCCCCGGTGAAGGACAAGGAGCTCCGGACCGGAAGGGGTCATTCGATAGGCTACAGCAGTCGCCCCGTACGGCGGTTTGGAGGCGATGGGCTTCCCGTCCGAGGTCGCCGGCATCGACAATTCGTTGGCCACGTACCCGTCCGCCTAACGGCCGAAATCAGGTACTGCTAAGGGGCTTGCAGATCCAGGTTAGGGCCTACCATCCATGGCAGAATTGGCCACATCAAAGCAGCACACCCTTAGCGGTCGGCTGCAGCGATCTGTTATACGGCACCCATATCGTGATTTTCAGTTTTGCCGCGAAACTTCTCTGTACAATGGGATGTGCAAATCTCAACCACTGCCTTGGCAACGTCAAAAGCCGCTGAGAAATAATCTCGGTCAACGCCTAAGAAGTCCGTACTGGGTATTGTGGCTCCAGCTACAGAGACCTTTCGGCGATATCGGTCATCTTGCTGCCAGTTATTGTGCAGGCCTACGTCACGTCGGGCCTTCATTTCAGCGTACGATGGCCATACGGGGCCGAGCACCTGAGTGCCCATAGAGAGAATCTCTTCGATCCTCTTTCGATAGTCTTCCGGACTTGCATAGAACATTTTGGTTAATTCGTTGGTCGCCGCGTTGTCGATGGCTGCCTCGATACTGCCAAGTTCGAGAATCTGGTTGATTTTTACGGATTGGTCCTGGAGTTTTTGGGGATATGCTCGAAACACGGCCATCAACAATTGGCTGAGAAAGTCCTCGACTTCAGCTACCAACGCTATGAACAGCTGACTCCGTATATAGGGCTGCAGTCTGCGATCCGGGCCCTTGATGCCCCTGTCCTCGTCTATGCCTTCGAAGGGTTGAGGTAGGGCTTCACCAGCTCCACGCATGCGGCCGAAGAAGGCATAGCTATCTCCATATGCTGCTTCTAAGGTCGCTGATGATATGAACTCGTCGCAGAGCCGAAGTGCGTCGATACTGCTAACCTTGGAAGACGCCAGCGAGCTAAATGTCGATGAGAGCGCGGTTCGGATTGGTTCAAGGATGTGCTCCAGCGACGTCATGACTGACTCATCTACAATTGATCTTGCGAACCTGTAGTTAAGCGGTTGCTGCCGAAATATGCCGCATAACGTCTTCGCGATCAGCGGCGCGGCGGCGCCGCCGGCCGCTCCATCGGCTTGTTACACCGCGACTTTCTTCAAAACTCGAAGCACACCTTCCAAGACCTCCCTCGCATCAGCCTCGACAATCTGATCCGGATGGGCGTCGCTGACCATTGCGCGGGCTTCGATCGTATCGCGAGCCAACGGCCGCCTAAAGTGCACGAGAGGATTTCGAAGGCCGCGCATCCGATCAAAACGGTCGAAGTCCGCCTGTGTGAGCCAACCACACCGAAGGGCCTCCGCAAGGAGCTCGTGCCCTCCGGCTCGCTCAAGATCATCGCGCCCCGCGGCGTAGAACTGCGAGGCGAGTATGCGCTCGACGAATGCGACGCCGAGCGTGGCTGTGGCAACGTATTGGCCGTAGACGAAGCTGTACTTCGCCTCCTCCAGCAGCTGCTTCGACAACCACCCGCCCCAGAGCATGAACCCCTCCGCCGGAGGGTAATGCTCCACTATCCAGCGAAGCCGTTCTTGGCGCTCTGGCCTCGCAATTTCGTCTTCTCGTTCCAGCCAATTCTGAGCGTCGGATTCCATCGCGTCGCCCCTCAGATCGATCTAGCGCTCAAGCTCACCGACCACATGACGCAGAGCGGTATGCGGTCCGGTGGAGTGCCTTGTTCGACCCACTTACCCAAGAAAGTCATCAATAAAATCGATCTTATCAGCCGGGACATCAAAGGATTTCCCGATAACAAAGGTTTTCAATACTGCGTTTAGCCATGCTTTGTCGGAACTTACATCCTTGATCAGTACACTTGCTGATGAATCATTCTTTATTATTTCATATTTATCTATCCTTACTTCTATCGGTGAATTTTCACCTTTCAATAGAACAGATGCAATTATTGTCTTGTTCTCGTTGTCTATCCTTAACTCAATCATTTTCCCATACTCTCCTATGAGCCGGTTGATGGCAACTTTCGTGCTGGCAGAGCCAGTAAGATGATCCAAGCCTTTTGCAAGTCTGCTTAGAATCGACATAGGCTATGCCTCCTTGTAAGTCGGACATTGGCTTGAACTGACCCGTATAACATCCCAATACGGCTTCAAGTGCCCTAGAAGACACCTGCGAAACTAGAATTGCATCGCTCGGTAACCAGCGAAATACCCGGCTTGCCACATCTGGACATCGGTTTTACGTCAGCGTCGTATTACCAATTCTGTTTGAACACGTCGTAAATCTTGTAGGGGCAGGCCCTGAGCCTGCCCTGACCTTGGGCGGCCACAGGGGGTTGCCCCTACAGATATACGTCGC
>JADFIF010000151.1 GCA_022566795.1 Chloroflexota bacterium | reverse complement strand
AGGTCGCGGTCCGACTGGGTGTAGCACTCGCCCCAGCCGTGGATACCCTCGTCGGTATCGACCTTGACGAAGCAGAGGTTCTTGGCCAGGCCAGGGTGAACGAGGTAGGTCGTGACGTCGGTGACTTTCATGGAATGGTCCTCAGTCTGTCAGCTCTCAGTTCTGGAGGTTTCTTGCGCATACTCCTCGGCCGCCTGCTTCACGTGGCGATGGGCGTCCTCTGGGAGTAGCAGTCGCTGGTCTACGAGCCTCTGCGCGGCCACGCCGACGGCTTCCACGTACGCTTCGCCAGAAGGATAGCGTTCCTCCAGCGACGACCGCGAGTCGCCGGCATCGCGCCGCCCGGCTTTCGTCCGCGCGAGAGGCAGGTAGCTGCCGACCAGGCCAGCCAGGGCCTCTCCGGCGCCGTTCGTGCGAAAATTCCAACCGACGTAGGTGGCCAGTGGTGCCTCGACATTGGGCGTGCGTATGCCCGCAATCTCGTTTCCACTGGTGTCAACCTGCGGCACAAGGACGGCGTACTCACGGCTTACGTCTTCGTGAGGTGGCTCCTTGGACAGAATGCCTTGCTCGAACTTGGGGCCGTGGTCCTGCACGAATAGGCGACTGGGCTCGGCTGGGCACTCGACATCAGGCATCGAGGGGAAGCTAGCGCTGACGACCTCCGCCGGCGCCAGCGTCTCGCCGGACCGGCTCGGCACGCGGCTGTCAGGCGGCGGGGCGCCGTCGGTGGCCCACGCGTCCAGCGCGTCCAATAGCGCCCGCAGCAGTGGCGTGGTGTTCAGCGGATTTGACGGGTGCCGGTACGGTCCCGACCGCGGGCCCTGTAATAAGGGGTCGGCGCCGTGCTGAGAGCATGAGAACAGGTACACCCTGGCGCGCTCGTGGACGGGCAGATCGTTGCCCAGCGAGTCGGTGTGTACCAGCGAGCCTCGACGCTCCCAGTACTCGGAGGAGGTCTGCGTGTGGATAACCAGCGGGTCAGTGTCGGGCCGCTTCAGGATGCCGTCGGTCTCACCGGTCAAACGGTCGGTGGTGACGTCGTATGCGAAGGGGAACTGGTCGGAGGGATACACGTGATCGGCGTGCTGGCGCGGATAGCGACCGGGCTGGGCGAACCGGTAGTTCAGGACGACGCGGCCGCCCCCCGCCACATGGGGCGAGATGGCATCGAACACTCGCCGCCCCCGGGCGTCCTCGTTGAAGCCCCGATACACGAACTCGCGGAGAAACCGCCCGCTCTGCGACCGGCCCCAGGCGTACGCCCTCTCGATGTCGACGCCGTCTTGCCTGAGGGGATTGGGGGGGCCGTAATCGTCGGACTCGGCATGGAGCAGGAATGAGATCAGATCGCGGACGCCAGTGAATCCGAGCCCGAGCACCAGGGGATTTTTGGCCGTGTACACGAGCTCGTAGATCCAGCCTGGCTTGAAGCCGCCGGATAGATAGCAGTGCGAAGTAGAAGACACGGGGTGGCCATCCTCGTCTAGTCGCGAGAACTCCCACTCATCGGACCCCAAAGGTCTTCTGGGGTCGGGCTCGTACTCGCGGTAGGTGAGGGAAGCGGACAATGTGTCCAGGGAATTGGTCTCGTAGCTGGCGGAATATTCGTTGCCACTCAGGGGAAAGCACGTGACACCGGGACCCTCTGCGATGAACTCGGCTCGAACGAGGCCCGTGATGTCGCCGTCGCCTCGGGCGGCCGCGGGCACCTTCATGGTCAGTCGGCCGTCGCCGGGCAGAATGTCGCCCTGCCAGCCGGACCATGCGACCGTGTAGCCTCGCCGCATGAGAAAGCCGTTGCCGGCGTGAGCCGCGTCACGAGGCTCGTTGCTGTGCACGGCGTCGTTGAAGAACTGGAGCGCACGCTTGTTGCCGCGGTTATTGACGTCGTATAGCAACCGGCGGTTGCCCCGGGCCATATCGACCGGTTTCACGATGTATACGTCGGTTGCGTACTCGACGAGCCCGTCCCCGTTGCGTGGCGCGTGCTGCAGGTCCACGACCTCGCCGTACGCCGGGTCGTCGGGGTCCACGGCGAACGACACTTCGCCGACGATTCGCTCATAGGGACCGACATATCCAAAGCTCATACCGTCAGCGAAGGGCTCTCGCAGGTCTATCCGAAGGCGTATCTGTGTATCCATTGCATCCGCAGCTAAGCTGTACAGGATTCATGAAGGGTGGTCAGCGCTTGTGGGCCTCAAGAAAAGCGCGGGCGCCGTCGAGGAACAGGTTGGCCGCCCGGGCGCTGGACATCACCTCATCGGCCATCTTCTTGCCAACGGCGTGGACCGCATCTGCGATCTGCGCCTCAAACTGCTTGACGCGCGCATGGTTGGGCTGGCCGGGAAGCCCCATGGACTGCGCAATGTCCTGGGCCCCAGAGGCGTAGAGGTCGATGCCATCCACCGACAAGATATCGTCGATGTTGTCGAGGACCTCGACGTCCTCGAGCTGGGCCATCACCAAGATGTTGTCGTTTGTGTGCGCCATGTACTCGGGGCCGGACTCGAAGTCACCGAAGTAGGCGCCGCGCCCGGAGCCGAAGCTGCGCTTGCCCCGGGGGACGTAGCGGCAAGCATCGGCGAGCTGCTGCGCGCGCTCGCCGTTCACGATGTGCGGGCCGGTTATTCCCATGATGCCCCGGTCCAGGAACCGCAGGATAGTCGAGGACTCGATATTGGGGACGCGAGCCATCGGCGTAAGGCCTGCCATATCGGCGAAGCGACACAGGTCGTCCAGCACGTCGGGCGTGAACGGTCCATGCTCGCTATCGAAGGTCACGAAGTCGAACCCGGCTCGGCCGGCGAGCTCAACGAGCGTCGAGGAGGGAAAGGAGAGATTGCATCCATAAGCGATCTGGCCGGCTCTCATCTTGGTGACGATGTTATTGGTACGCACGTCTGTCCCCGATGCACGCGATTCGCCGATGCCGGCGCCAGCAGAACCCTTCTAGGTGATAGGCAAGGGGCGGACTCCGGGCGCAATTGTATGCCAAGTGGCACGCCTTCACAAACGCAGCCGAAGGCTGGCGCGCATTTCTGGCGCCGGGGCTGTGCTGTGCTATGCTGCAAGACTCTGTCCTGCAAGGGGTGCCGTGAGAACGCTGCTGGTCGCGACGAACCGTGCCGAGCGCTACATGGACCGCATGGTCGTGAGGCCGCTGCCCATCGGCCTCGCCTACCTGGCAGCGTCCATCGACGAGCGACGGCATCCGTTTGAAGTGCTCGACCTGATGTTCTCTCGAAACGCCCTCGCGGACGTCGAGGCCGCCGTACGGCAGTTCCGGCCTGAGGTGGTAGGACTCTCTATCCGCAACCTCGACAACCAGAGCGCCCTGAATCCACAGTGGCACCTGCCGGCGGTCCGCGAGATCGTACGGCGGCTGCGCTCGATCAGCTCGGCCAGGATTGTGTGCGGAGGGCCCGCGTTCAGCATCCTTCCGGCGGAGTGTCTCGGCTACCTGGAGGCGGACCTCGGTCTGGTGGGAGACGCGGCAGCGTCCTTTGCAGCTCTGCTAGACCGCCTCGACAGCGGCGCCGACTTCTCGGACGTTCCGGGCTTGATCTGCAGGGAAGCGGACCGTGTCATGCAGAGCCCGCCGGAGCTCAGCGCCGACTTTCGCAAGCAGCCAAGGCTAGACCTGCTAGACATTCGCCGATACCACAAGGCCGGGTTCGGGGTAGGCGTGGTCACGAAGCTGGCTCAGAGCTACTATGCCTCCGCCAACACTCCAGATCGATTTGACGGACACGATTGGCGAATTAGGCCCGTGGACGACGTTCTCGAAGAGGTCCGCGGCCTGACGGCGACGTACGGGATCCGCAAGGTATTCTTCATAGACTCTGGCTTCAACATCCAGCCGGAGCACGCCAAGGCCCTGTGCCGCGCCCTAATCTCGTCGAGCCAAAGGCTCAGGTGGAACAGCTATCTACGGTCCGGCGAGTGCGATGACGAGCTGGTCGAGCTGATGAAGCGGTCGGGATGCTCTCTGGTTCTCCTGACCGGTACGGGGAATGAGTATTCGAGCGCTCAAGAGCAGGTAGCTGCCCTGGACGGACTGAGAAACCTCACGAGCGTGTGCCACAGGGCTGGCCTACCCTTCGCCCTCACGATAGCCTTTGGAGGTATCGGCGAGGATGAGGCGACCGTGGAGCAGAAGTTGGCTTTCCTCAGGCAGGTAGAGCCGCGCTTCGCGGCGCTGAGGGTAGGGATCAGAGTGCTGCCGAACACGCCTACTGCCAGGGCAGCGCTGGAGGAGAAGCTGATTAGCTCCGAGTCGGAGCTTATCACGCCTACCTTCTACACCGCAGACGGCGTCAAGACGTGGTTGGCCGAGCGGCTTCGCGCCGAGGCAGCGGGCCAGCCACGCTGGAACCTGTCCTAGCAGGCGAACCGCAGGCGCGGTGAGCCCTACCGGCCGCTGGTAATGCGGAAAACCCCCTATAGGTACAAAAGCGACACGATGCGACTACCGTGACCCTTGTCCATGATGGTACGCTGCCCGCATCGACGCGGTGGGACATAGAGGTCCCAAGAAGGATGTTTGGAGGTGCCACGTGGCCCTGTATCTGACCGAAGAGGACGTGAACGAGCTCTTGACTATGGATGCCGCCGTGGACGTGCTGGAAAAGGCATTCCTGGCGCAGGCCGAAGGCAAGGCCGGCAACGCCGCGCGAGTCCGTCTTCACTTGGGAACAGGCGATTCCAACACCATGTCGGCCGTCGCGCCAACGCTCGGCGTCATGGGGTTGAAGACCTACGGCGTTGTCCCGGGCTACCCGACCCGAATGTACGTCGTGATCTCCAGCACCCACACAGGGGAGCTGCTGGCGCTACTGGAGGCCTCCCGCATGGGGGAGATCCGGACCGGGGCGGCGTCGGGAGTGGCCACCAAATACATGGCTCGGCAGGACGCGTCGTCGGTAGGCGTGCTGGGGTCCGGAGCGTACGCGCCCGACCAACTCCTGGCCGTCTGCGCCGTGCGCGACATCGGCTCTGTCAAGGTGTTTAGCCGCACACCCGAGCGTAGAGAGAGATTTGCTGCCGACATGAGCGCGAAGCTCGGCATAGACGTTTCGGCGGTGGAAAGCGCCGAGGCTTGCGTCAGGGACGTGGATGTCCTCATCACCATCACCAACTCGCCTACGGCCGTCTTTTCTGGAGAGTGGCTGTCGCCGGGGACACACATCAACGCGGCGGGAGCCATGCGGCCGACGCGGCGAGAGCTAGACGACGAGGCTGTGAGGCGCGCCAACGTCATCGTGACGGACGACGTAGATCAGGCCAAGCACGAGTGTGGAGACCTCATCTACCCGATCGAGGGACGGCTGTTGGAGTGGGAGCAGGTGCACAACCTGTGGGAGGTCGTCGCGGGCACGAAGCCCGGCCGCAATGCCGACAGCGACATCACTCTGTTCGAGTCCCAGGGCATGGCGCTGGAGGACATAGCGGCCTGCATACGCGTATATGAGCTGGCGACACAAAAGGGCGTCGGGCAGGAGCTGAAAATCCGGGCGCCCGCCGCCGCAAGGTAGGGGCCGGTCTCGGGCCTGTACCTATCTATTCCCAGGTGACTCCGTCGATGCAGGGTGAGGCGGCTCTCAAGTTCCAAGAGGCCCTTGCCTGATATACAATGACACGGGAGCCTCCGGCGGCGTAGGTTTGCGAGAGGTTAGCAGTTCGCCCCTGGGCAGCCGAGCACGCTCGAGGCAACCGCTTCGATAAGGTGTGGGAGCGGATGGGCCCTGGTGGGTTTCGCGGACTTCAAATCCGTTGG
>JADFIF010000037.1:9304-20274 GCA_022566795.1 Chloroflexota bacterium | reverse complement strand
TAGAGCGCCGCGTCAGACGAAGCGGGCTGGGGTACGCTATGCCCCGGCTGACGACCCCGGAGGATCAGGCCCGCGTTTGGGCCGTGCGGAGGGCCGGCCTGGGACTCATGATGAACGTCCCCGGCGACGCCAAGCCGCTGGCCTTTGTGGAAGATACCGCTGTCGACCCGCAGAAGCTCCCCGACTTCGTCAGGCGTTTCGACGAGATTGTGCGAAGCCACGGCACTACCGCGGGCTACTACGGCCATGCCAGCGTCGGATGCCTTCACATCCGGCCTCTCATAGACCTCAAGGGCCAGGAGGGCGTCGACCGCATGGTATCCATCGCCACGGATATCAGCGACCTCGTGCTGGAGTACGGGGGGTCGATGAGTGGCGAGCACGGCGATGGCCTGGTGCGCAGCGGGTGGAACGAGAAGATGTTCGGCCCGAGCATCTACAACGCCTTCCGCGAGGTCAAGCGGGCCTTCGACCCCCAGGGGATCATGAACCCCGGTAAGATTGTCGACTCTCCGCCGATGACCGATAGCCTGCGAATCGGCCCGGCGTACCGAACCCGAGAAGTCCAGACCGGGTTTGGCTACCAGCAGGAGGGCAGCTTCGCCTCCGCCATCGAGATGTGCAACGGCCAGGGCGCCTGCCGCAAGGTCCTCGGAGGCACCATGTGCCCGTCTTATATGGTTACCCGCGACGAAGAGCACTCCACCCGCGGCCGGGCCAATGCGCTGCGGGCGGCCATGTCGGGGGCGCTGCCGCCCGACGCGCTCACCGGCAAGCGACTGTACGAGGTGCTCGACCTCTGCCTGGAGTGCAAGGCCTGTAAGTCCGAGTGCCCCTCCAACGTGGACATGACAAAGCTGAAGTACGAGTTCCTCGACGGATACCGTCGCGCCAACGGCCAGACGCTGAACGGCCGTATCTTCGGGAATATCGCGACGCTGAGCCGCTGGGGGTCCTTCTTTGCGCCAATTTCCAACTGGACCCTCAGGTCGGAGACGCTTCGCGACCTGCTGGAGAGTTGGGTGGGCATCGACAGGCGACGCGCGCTACCCACCTTTGCCAGTCAGACCTTCGTTCAGTGGTTCAAAGCGCGCGGAGGCTCGCCCGAGTCCACCGACAATCGGCAGGTGGTGCTGTTCCCCGACACCTTCACCAACTACAACCATCCCGAGCTGGGCAGGGCTGCCGTGAAGGTGCTGGAAAACCTCGGCTACCAGGTGGTCGTCCCTAGCGTGAGCTGCTGCGGCCGCCCCATGCTGTCCAAGGGCATGATGGACAAGGCGCGCCGAAGCGCGCAAGCCAACGTCGACGCTGTCCACCCGTATGTCGCGCAGGGAGCCAAGCTGGTCGGTCTGGAGCCGAGTTGCATCCTGAGCTTCCGAGACGACTACCTCGATCTCCTTCCGCAGGACCCCAAGGCCAAAGTCGTCGCCGAAAACGCCGTGCTCATCGAGGAGTTCGTCTTGCATGCGAGAGACGAGGACGGTGTCAGCCTGGAGCTCCGGAACCCGCCGGCCAAGAGGCTTCTCTTTCACGGCCACTGCCACCAGAAGGCCTTGGTTGGGACCCAGATGGCGATGGAGGTCCTCCGAGGCATTCCCGACTGCGAGGTCAGCGAGATCCCGTCTGGCTGCTGCGGGATGGCAGGGTCATTCGGCTTCGAGAAGACCCACTACGACGTGTCGATGAGCATCGGCGAGCAGGTACTCTTCCCGGCCATCCGCTCGGAAGCCAGCGGCACCGTCGTCGTGTCCGAGGGCATCTCATGCCGCCAGCAGATCGAGCACGGCACCGGCAAACATGCCAAGCACCTGGTCGAGATCCTGGCGGATGCGTTGTAGCTCGGGTGGATATTCGCCTCGGCCGAGCGGACGCAGTTCGATACGGCCTAGAGGAATCGTGGGGTTGTTCAGGGCCATCTAAATCACAGGGGTGTGAGCCAACACGCTGGCTCGCCGCTATAGGAGCAGGTGATGAGCATCGACCACCTAGAGGTGCCCGCCGAGAAGCTGAGACGCCGATGCGACCCCGACGAGCTCGGGTTCAAGACCACCGACAGGCTGGAGCCCCTCGAAGGGACCATCGGCCAGGACCGAGCGGTAAGCGCCCTGGACCTGAGCCTGGACATCGACGCGCCGGGTTTCAACCTCTTCATCTCGGGGATCCCCGGCACGGGCCGCAATACGGCCCTCAGGTCGCACCTGGAGCGCATAGCCGGGGGACGTTCCATCCCTCCCGACTGGGGCTACGTCCACAACTTTCAGGAGCCGTCTCAGCCGGTTGCCATCAGCCTTCCCTGCGGAATGATGCGCGAATTTTGTACCGACATGAACGATCTCGTCGACTCGTGTCAGCGGGAGATTCCAACTATCTTCGACAGCGATGACTACACGCATCGCATCGAGGAGGTGATGCGAGAGGTCCAGGTTAAGCGCCAGCAGATGACTAACGAGCTGGAGCAGGAGGCGCAGAAAGAAGGCTTCACCCTGTCGTTCACACAGGTCGGTATCACTCCCGTCCCGACGGAGCAGGGGCGCCAGATGACGCAGGAGGAGTTCGCGAGCTTGCCCGAGGACCGCAGGTCCGAGTTGAACCAAGGGGCCGAACGCCTTCAGCATTCCATAACCCATGCCATGAGGGAGTTTCGGCGCCTCAACAAGGAGGCGGGGGAGAAGACGGCGGAGGTCGACGTAGAGCTGGTCCGCTTTACGCTAACGCCGATCATCGACGATCTGCGCGAAAAATATGCGGATCACCCCGAGGTGGTCGGCTACCTCGGGCACGTCGAGACGGACATGATCGACCATCTCGAGATGTTCAAGTCTCGTAGCGAGCCCGACCCTCCGCCGTCGCCTGCGATACAAAACCCGCCGCGCGACGAGGACATCTTCGCCAAGTACCGCGTCAACGACCTCGTCGACAACGCCACGTGCGAAGGCGCCCCCGTCATCTTCGAGTACAGCCCGACGTACTACAACCTGTTCGGGCGGATTGACTATAAGGCCCGCTTTGGCACTCTAACCACCGATCTGACGATGATCAGGCCGGGCGCCCTTCACCTGGCCAACGGCGGCTACCTCGTGCTCCAGGCACGAGACCTGATCATGAGCCCGCTCTCGTGGGAGACGCTGAAGAGGACTCTGCGGAGCGGCGAGGTCCGCATCGAAAACATCGGCGAGCAGATGAGCCCCCTCCCCTCGGCCACCTTGAGGCCACAGCCGATCCCCGTCAACGCCAAGATCATCCTCGTCGGAAGCCCGGAGGTTCTGCGGCTGATGCGTTCGGGTGATGAGGACTTTAGCCGGTACTTCAAGGTGACGGCCGACTTCGACACGCTGATGGACCGCACGCCCGAGAACATGTCTAAGTACGCCGCCTTCATCGCGGCGCGATGCCGGGACGGCGACCTTCGGCCCTTCGACAAGACCGGTGTGGCGAGCGTGATCGAATACTCCAGCCGGCTAGTCGAGGACCAAGACAAGCTGACCACTCGCTTCATGGACATCTCGGACATCATCACCGAGGCCGACTACTGGGCCCGTAAGGCGGATAGCAAGGTCGTCGCAGCCGACCACGTCAACAAGGCGGTGAAGCAGAGGAACTACCGCTCCAGCCTCATCGAGAGCCGGCTTCAAGAGCTAATCGAGTCGGGCACGATCAACATCGCGACAGGTGGAAAGACGACGGGACAGGTCAACGGCCTTGCCGTCTACTCGATGGGGGATCACAGCTTCGGCAAGCCCAGCCGCATCATCGCGCGTGTGTCCGTCGGCCGGGGAAACGTGCTCAACGTCGAGCGCGAGACGCAGATGGCCGGCAAGATCCACAACAAGGGTTTCATGATCCTAACGGGCTACCTGAACGGCAAGTATGGACAGGACGGGCCGCTATCCCTTTCCGCGAGCATCGGGTTCGAGCAGACGTATAGCGAGGTGGATGGGGATAGCGCCTCGTCGACGGAGCTCTACGCCCTGCTGTCGGAGCTTGCGGGTTTGCCCATAGAACAGGGCATCGCGGTCACCGGGTCGGTCAATCAGGCCGGTCAGGTCCAGGCCATAGGCGGAGCCATATACAAGGTCGAGGGGTTCTACGATGTCTGCAAAGCTGCCGGGCTTAGCGGCCGTCAGGGTGTGATGATCCCCGCCGACAATCTGCGGAATCTCATGCTCAACGATGAGGTCGTCGATGCCGTCCGCGCTGGCAAGTTCCACATCTACGCCGTCTCCACGGTAGACGAGGGCATAGAGGTACTCTCAGGTGTGCCCGCGGGCGAGCGCCAAGAGGATGGAACCTACCCCGACGGGACGGTGCACGCACTCGTCGTGCGGCGGCTGGCGGAGATGGCGAAGAAGGCCCGCCACCGGGGAAGGGACGGGGACAGGTCAGCCGACGAGGCGTCGGATAGCGACGGCGGAGCGGCCTCGGAGGACGAGGGCTAGGCTGGCGGCTCCGCGTCGTGGGTAGGCTGGTTCGAGGGCTGAATCACGTCGATGTTGACCGCGCGGAATCCCTTCGTGAGCCTAACGACCAGGTCATCGCCTATGTTGAGCCTCTCGAACGTCACTCTATCCACCTCGATTCGCGCCGAGCTCACGCGGATGTAGTGTTTGCCATCCGGCCCGTGCTCCTTGGATAGCAGCGGCCCTTCCGCCCGACGGTAGGGCGGGAGCGCGTCGACAAGCGTCCATATGAACCTGCTCACCCAGCGCCGCAGCCTACTCATTGCGAGAGAGGCGTCGAAGGGCAAGGGCTTTGCTCTGCTCACCTGACCGGACGGGCGATTCTACCACTGGGCACGACGCCTCTCCTTCGCCTCTCACAAATCCTTTCTAGGGCGACTTCGCGAGAGATAATAGCGTTCGCCGGGCCCATGTTCAAGAAGGCCCAGGGTCTCTGCTCCGCCGTTTGGTGTTGGCGTGCGCAGCCCCCTAATCTTCTCCCGCCGGGGAGAAGATCTCTTGAGACAGGCTTCTGAGCGAGGGTTGGAGAAGGTTGTCATCGGGATTGCGTCGAGGCCCGACGTATGCCCTCTTGAGCGGGGCGAGGCGGATTCAGAGGACTCGCTCGATAGCCTGTCTCAGCTCGTCCAGAGTGGCGAAGGCCTCGAAGCGGGCGCTGATCATACCTTCTCGGTCTAAGACGAAAGACCACTCATTGCTGGGCAGGCCCCACTCGATGACGGTGGGCGAGAGACGGGCGAGGTTCAGGTCCCCCTGAATCTCCTCTGGGTTGTCGTAGAAGTCGACGTGGATGAAGTTGGCCCTTCCCTGGTACTCGTTCTTGAGCGCCTGCAGCACCTCCACCTGAGGCCCGCACACGGCGTTGATGCAGAACGCGGGGCTGGCCATGACAACTACCGTCGGCAGCCCGCTGTCGATGGCCTCCGCCAGCGTCGTCTGATAGAGGTCGGGGTCGTGCAGTGAGCCGGTCGTCAGCTGCGCCAAGCTCTCGACGTCGTCGATGGTCTTGCTGTGGCTTCTGATGCCCGCAGACCCCACGGCGGGAGCGGAGGAGGTTTCCTCGACATCGTAGAATATCTGGGCCTTTCTGGCGGATCCGTCAGGGCTTACGACGCTGATTTCAAGGCCCCAGCGTCCCGGTTGGTCGAAGCTCAGTGTGGTCGTGTACAGCCCTCGGGTCGCCAGTGGCCAGGGATGGAACAACGCGAGAGCCCGCTGCCTCTCTTCCGCTTGTAGACCGCCTTGTGGGAAAAACAGAGACGTGACCGTGACCGCCGGCGCTCGTATCAGTCCCGTTGGGGTCGTCAGCACGAACCCGACGCGCTGCTCGCCCACCGCGAGGTCGGCCGTTCCGAGGATAGCCATGAGGCCGTCGGGCGACACCGGCCCCTCGATTAGAGGCCTCAGGTCGGGTCTTGGCTGGGCCTCGATGGCCGCGGCCGCTTCGGTCGGGGCGCCCGTCTCGGTCGGCGGGGCTTCACCCGAAGAGCACGCCGCCGCTAGAATAGCTAGCATGCCGACCGCGATGGCAAGAAGGTGTGGTTTTGACACGAAAAGCCCTACGGGTTGGGTTCGTAGATGGGCTCGCCGCCCTCGTACGACCCGAATGTGAAGGCGAATAGCGAAAACGCCGGTGAATTCGAGCTAAGCGTCAGCTCATGCTCCTGAAACGTTGCGGTGTTCACGATTGTATACATGCGCGCCTCGTCGACGATGATGTAGCTCTCGCCATCATTCGCGAACATCACATCGGGGCCGGCCTGGTCCGGCATCAACGGCTGGCCGTCAAGCTCCACGCGGAGCCTAAAGCTATCGGCGCCTGCCGGAGCCATTACGGCGTTCACGCTTGTGGCGAAGAACTTGAGGGCGATGTGATCCTCGTAGTCGCTGGTCTCCCGGGCGTGTACGAGGCTCTCCTCGGTGTTCAGCCACAGGCCGTTAAGGTACATGAAGTGGTTCTGATGGCCACCTGGGTCTTCGTACAGGATCTTTGCGTCAGTCTTGCGGTAGTACTCCTCGTGGAGTACGTAAGGTGGCGGCCCCCCGCCCAAGCCGCTGTAGTTCCGGCTGTAACCTGCGTACAACTCGCGAGTTCGACCCTGTTCAGGATCTGAAGTCCGCGCCTCGGCGGCGACGCGAGGCTCCGGGCTCGTGTTCGGCGAGATGTCTCTCACATCCTCGCCCGTCTCCATCAACAGCTCGCGGATCTTCGCCTCGGTCTCATCGTAGGAGCCCTCGCCGAAGTGGGTGTAGCGAATGTACCCGTCCTGGTCGATCAGGTACTTGGCCGGCCAGAAGCGGTTCCTGAACGCTCGCCACGTCTCCATGTCGTTGTCCTGCGCCACCGCATACTCGATGCCGTGAGTCTCCATCGCGTCGAGCACATTCTCCCGCACCTTTTCGAACTCGAACTCGGGCGCGTGAACGCCCAAAATCACGAGCCCCCGGTCCGCGTACTTCTCGTGCCACTCCCGCAGATAGGGCAGGGTCCGGATACAGTTGATGCAGGTGTACGTCCAGAAATCGATCAGAACTACCTTGCCTATCTGACTCTGGAGGGTGAACGGCTCGGCGTTGGCCCAACCCTTGAGGCCGACCAGCTCGGGAGCCAGCGGCTCATCGCCCACGCGTCCTGAACCGGTCGGGGCCAAAGAGGCGCGCGGTTGGCCCTCCGCAGTGACGGTAGCCGGCGGTGCGCCCGAGGCTGGCTGCACGGTGGATGTTGCCGCCGCGGCGATCGGCTCTGGGTCGCCGGCCGCCTCTTCGCCGTTCGAGCAGGCCAGCGCCGCCAAAGCAAAGACCAGGGACACACTCGCAAATACCAGAACTCGCCGCCGCGAAATCATCTGCTCTCCATCAGCGCCCCGCACCGCCGTTTTGGCGGCCTGCGAGGGCAATCCTTGTCCCTTTACTACATATTACATTAGTAGTTACGGTGGGCGGCATCCAACTGGTTTACACCACCTGGTTGAAGGTTACGGACCCGGCTTGCCACGGCGCCTCACCGTCGATATGATTCTCTGAACCTGACGGAGATCCAAAAGCTCGCGGGTGTCCGCTCTGCGGGTCGCCACCAGCTCAGCTTTTTGCCAGCTCAGCTTATTGAAGGAGTCGTGATGATGAAGGTAGGATTCATCGGTGTAGGATACATGGGCCGCCACATGGCCCGAAACGTGGCAAAGGGAGGCCACCATCTGACGGTGTTCGACATGCGAAAGGAGGCGGCCGAAGAGCTGCTCTCGCTTGGAGCGTCCTGGGCCGACAGCCCGCAGGCGGTCGCCGCCGCGAGCGAGGTTGTGTTCACCTCGCTCCCGAGGCCTCAGGATGTCGAGGAGGTAGCAACGGGCGAGGGGGGCATACTCCAGGGCGCCGCCAGCGGCACCGCGTACTTCGACCTCAGCACCACCGACCCCGACACCATTCGTCGCATATCGGAGGCGGCGCGCGGCAAGGGTGTCACGATGCTGGACGCCCCGGTTAGCGGAGGGACGGCGGGCGCCGAAAAGGGGACGTTGTGCGTGATGGTCGGGGGCGACGAGCCCACCTACCAGCGATACAAGGCGGTGCTCGATCTCATCGGCGACAAGGTCATGTACTGCGGGGACCTGGGCGCCGGGGCCGTCTGCAAGATCGTCAACAACCTCATTGGGCTGAGCGTCGGCGTCGTCCTGTCCGAGGCATTCACCGTGGGTGTCAAGGCAGGGGTCCCACCCGAGACCCTGTTCGAGGCCGTCTCGAAGAGCTCGGGCAACACTCAGGCCATGCAGGGATTTCCGGCCGGACTGTTCAAGGGCAACTTCGAGCCCGGCTTCCAGTTGGACCTGGCGGCCAAAGACGTGGGTCTGGCCACCGAGATGGGACGTAGACTGAGGGTCCCGATGGACCTATCGAACCTGGTGCAGCAGCGGTACATCGACGGCCAAAACAGCGGGTGGGGCCGGATGGCAGCCGGTGCCGTAGCCCGCGTTCAAGAGAAGCGAGCGGGAGTTGAGGTTCGAACTTGAGCGCCGGCGTTGGCGCAACATGCCGTTTGACGCCCCCCGAACCCTCGCCTAGAATCGACGTATGAGCACCCCGACCCGCCCGCAGGGCCAGACCTCCCAGAAGACGACGCTGGACAACGGCCTGCGGGTGGTGACAAGCGAGATTCCACACACGCGCTCGGTGACTATGAGCGTCCTCATCGGCGTAGGGTCGCGGTACGAGTCCGCCGAAGAGAGCGGCATATCTCACTATATCGAGCACATGGTCTTCAAGGGCACCGAGAGCCGGCCCACGCCCGAGGAGATCAGCGCGACCGTGGAGGGCACCGGCGGCGTGCTCAACGCAGGGACAGAGCAAGAGCTAACCGTCTACTGGTGCAAGGTCGCCCAGCCTCACTTCGAGGAGTGTCTCGGCCTGCTCGTAGACATGCTGCGCAACTCGGTGTTCGAGCCCGACAGCATCGAAAAAGAGCGCATGGTGCTGGTCGAAGAGCTGAACATGATCAACGATTACCCCAACTACAAAGTAGACGCCCTGTTGGATGAGATGCTCTGGCCCGACCATCCGCTGGGCCGCGACATCGGCGGAACGCCAGAGTCTGTGGCCGGCATCGACAGGCAGATGATGTTGGAGCATATGAGCCGCTTCTACACGCCCTCGAACATCGTCGTCAGCGTGGCCGGAAACGTCACCCATCAGCGAGTCGTCGATCTCCTGTCGGGCCTCTGCAGTGACTGGGACCCCTCGGAGAGCAACGCATGGGCTCCAGTCACCCACGTTCAGTCGGCGCCGCAGGTGCGTCTCGAATATCGCAGGACCGAGCAGACACACCTCGCCATCGCGGTCCCCGGCGTGCCGATGGAACACCCCGACCGCTACGCGCTGGACCTGCTCAGCGTGATCCTCGGTGAAGGAATGAGCAGTCGGCTCTTCGTCGAGGTCCGAGAACGAAAGGGACTAGCGTACGACGTTCATAGCGGCGTGGCCCACTTCCTCGACTGCGGCGCTTTCGTCGTGACGGCCGGTGTTGACCCCAAGAGGGTTTACGAGGCGGTCCAGACCATACTGGAGGAGGTCGGCGCGCTGAGGGATGGGATTCCCGAGGACGAGCTGTCGAAGGCCAAGCGCCTGAGCACCGGTCGTATGCTCCTCCGCATGGAGGATACGCGCGCTGTCTCGGCTTGGATGGGGAATCAGGAGCTTCTGACGGGCAAGATTCTCGAACCCGACGACGTTGTGGCTGGCGTCAACGCGGTCACCGTCGAAGACGTCCACCGCGTCGCAAACGACGTTCTGGTCGACGACAAGCTGAACATGGCGGTCGTCGGCCCGTCACGCGGGCAGCGCCGGCTGGAGCGCCTCCTCAAGCTATAGGCCGCTAACCCTACGCACAGGCACATGCCCGGCCAATCGACCCGACCCCAGGCTCCTTCAGCCAGAATCGGCAGCCAGAATCGGCAGGTAGCGAGGCTCCACCCGGACGTAGCCCATGGCCGCGGTGCGAGGTGGCCGGTAGTGAAGGCTAGGAGCCTTCGACCGCAACCGCGGCGATCGCTGAGGGCTCCCGCGGGAACATCGCGGTCCGCTTCGACTCGTTCTGCGGGTAGGCAACGTATCCGCAGCGGAGGCACGTCAGGTACTCCCCGTCCGTATCCTCTTCGAGGTATAGGTCCCCATCGCATCGGCGGCAGGCCTTGAAGGTGATCGAGCTCACGAGTCCTCCTTTTGTTCTGACCGTTGCCAGCCTGGACAGAGACGCGCACTGGCATCGGCTATAACCAGAGGCTATATCCCACCGTCTTAGTGCACCGTCAAGATGGCCAAGCTCCTGTTGCCCTCCGGTCAAGAAGTGGTTAAGGAAATCGCTTGGGAACCTTGAGGGTTGGTGCTACACTCAGAGCACCGTAGCACCTTGGTAAGGGCTCGCTGTGACATCCGCAGTGTTGGAGAGCTTTGGCTTGGAGGGCTGGCCGGTGTATGACCTCAAGATCAAGAACGGGAGCGTCTTCGATGGCACCGGAGCTACGGCGTATCGCGCGGACGTTGCGGCTGTGGGAGGAGAGATCGTCGCCGTTGGCAGCCTTGAGGGCGAGGCCCGAAAGGTCGTGGATGCGGGAGGACTCGCCGTAAGCCCCGGATTCATCGATCTGCATACGCACAGCGATATGTCTTTCCTGCTCGACTCGACCGCGCAGAGCAAGGTCCGCCAGGGGGTAACCCTCGAGCTTGCCGGAAACTGCGGTATGAGCTTTTGCGCTCCCTTGGAGGGCGCGGCGGAGGAGCTGCTGGAGACGCGCGTTTCCCAGTACTCGGACGACTTCGAGGTCACCTGGACGGACTTCGGCGGCTATCTCGACGCTGTCGAACGCGCGGGCTCGACCCTGAACCTGGCGGTTCAGGTGGGCCACGGCACCGTGCGGTCGTGTGTCGTCGGCCTCGACGCCCGGGCCCCTGATGGCGCCGAGATGGACCGGATGAAACGCCTGGTCGCGGATAGCCTCGACGCCGGGGCGATGGGATTTTCGA
>JADFIF010000037.1:0-9208 GCA_022566795.1 Chloroflexota bacterium | reverse complement strand
CCAGGTGGGCCACGGCACCGTGCGGTCGTGTGTCGTCGGCCTCGACGACCGGGCCCCGGATGGCGCCGAGATGGACCGGATGAAACGCCTGGTCGCGGATAGCCTCGACGCCGGGGCGATGGGATTTTCGACCGGGCTTTTCTACGCGCCGGGAAACTACGCCCGCTTGGAGGAGGTCATCGAGCTTGCTGAGGCGGCGGCCGAGCGCGGCAAGGTCTACTCGACGCACATGCGCGATGAGGGAAGCCACAGTGTCGGCTTGTTCGTCGCGCTCAACGAGGCTATAGAGATCGGCCGCAGAACGGGCGTGCGTGTCGAGGTATCGCACGTCAAGTGCATGGGGCCCTCCGTGTGGGGGAGGGCGAACGACGTGCTGGAGCTCTTGGAGCGCACCCGCGACGAGGGCATCGACATCGCCGGCGACCAGTACCCGTACACGGCCGGCAGCACGGGCCTGACCGGCGCGCTCTTCCCCCGCTGGGCGCTCGACGGCGGGCGCGAGGCGACGCTGGAACGCATGGGCGACTCAGAGCTGAGGCCTCGGCTGCTCGCCGAAATCGACTCCACCTACGTCCACAACCGAAATCCGGAGGGGGTAGTCATCGCGAGATTCGTTCCCGACCCGCACTTCGAGGGCATGAACATGCTGCAGATCTCCGAGGAGCTTGGCTGCGGCGCGGCGGAGGCGGCCCTGCGCCTGTACGAGATGGGCGAGGCTCAGGTGATCATCCACATGATGCAGGACGCCGACGTGGTCACTATCGCGGGGCATCCGTTGATATCCGTCGCGTCCGACGGCTCGTCGATCTCGACCGAAGGCGTGCTCTCCGTCGGCAGACCACACCCGCGCAGCTACGGCACCAACCCCAGGTTTCTCGCCCACCTCGTGCGAGACCGCGGTGTCGTAGCCCTCGCGGAGGCTGTGCGCAAGATGACGCTGCTGCCGGCGACGCGGATGGGCTTGAGCCGCCGGGGCCGCATCGCGCCCGGCTTCGCCGCCGACCTCGTGGTCTTCGACCCCGAGACCGTCGCCGACACGGCCACCTTCGAGTCGCCCCACAGCTACGCGGCGGGCATTCCCCACGTGGCGGTCAACGGCGAGCTCGTCGTGGAGGCAGGGCAGTTCACGGGGCGTACTCCCGGTAAGGTTATCCGCGGCTTCGGAGACTGAGCGAGTTGAACGAGGAGGCGACCGGCGTGATTGGCCAGACCCTCACGGGCATGAGCGCCACCGACCTTGCCGAAGCTATCCGAGAGCGCCGCCTCTCGGCCCGCGAGGTGGTCGAGGCCCACGTCAACCGCATCGAAGCCGTCGACGTCAGGCTGAACGCCGTGGTGATCCCCACCTTCGAGCGCGCCCTGGCCGAAGCCGATCTGGCCGACGCGGCGATCGCCAGAGGGGAGCGCGTGGGGCCGCTGCATGGCGTGCCCATCACGGTCAAAGAGCAGTTCGAGGTCTCCGGCACTGACGCCACGTTCGGCCTGCGAGCCCGCATCGGCGATAGGGCCGCCCGCGACGGTCCACTGGTGGCGAAGCTGCGCCGGGCCGGCGCGATAATCGTAGGCAAGACGAACCTTCCGCAGCTCATGCTTGCGTACGAGACCGACAACGACGTCTACGGCCGGACGAACAACCCGTGGGACCTGGAGCGCACCCCCGGCGGCAGCAGCGGGGGCGAAGCCGCCATCATCGCCGCAGAAGGCTCACCGCTGGGGCTCGCGGGAGACATGGGGGGAAGCATTCGAGTCCCCGCCCACTTCTGCGGTATCCACGGGCTAAAGCCGACATCGGGCCGGCTGACCAACGACGACAGCCCGGCGCAGCACGCCTGGACCTTTGCGGGGCAGCAGGCTATCGTGTCCCAGCCCGGACCCCTGGCGCGTAGCGTCGCGGACCTGAGCGCCGCGATGCGCGTGCTTGCGGAGCCGGAGCCGAATCCCGTCGAGCCGCCCGTCAAGATGTTCGCTCCGGAATCCATCGACCTGCGTGGGCTGCGCTTTGGGATGTACACGGGCAACAACCTATTCCCAGCGGCTCCCGCACTACGCCGCGCCGTCGAGGAGGCTGCCGACGCGCTGCGCTCCTTGGGGACCGAGGTGCTGGAGCTCGACCCGCCAGATGCCACCGAGGCGATGCGAATCTTCGTATCTATCGTGACTTCGGGCGGACCTAGATCGCTGAACGACGCCCTCGGGGGCGACAGGCGCCATCCGATTCTCAACGAGCTGTCGCTGGGGCTCAAGATACCAAACGCGGTGCGGCCCGCGCTGGCCTGGGCCATCCAAGCTCTTGGAGACCGCAGGCGCGCCTTTCTCATGAGAAGCGCGGGACCACGCTCCGCCTACGATTTTTGGGGCCTGGTCCGGGAGCGCGACGCGTTTCGAAGGCAGTTTCTGGCGTCGCTGGACCGAGACCGGCTCGACGGGCTCATCTGCCCGCCGCATTCCCTGCCCGCGCTCACGCACGGCAGCGGCGAGCAGCTCTTCGCCGCTGCCGGCCAGGCCGTCACCTACAATTTGCTGGGTGTGCCTGCCGGCGTCGTCGCCGCCACCCGGGTTCGCCGGGGCGAAGAGTCGGACCGCCCGCCCAGCCGGGACGGCAGCGATCGCGCGGCCATCGGCGTCGAGCAGGGCAGTGCCGGACTGCCCGTCGGCGTGCAGGTGGTCGCTCGGTACTGGCGCGAGGACGTCGTCCTGGCGGTCATGAGCGCTCTTGAAGCGCACTTTCGCACGACGCCGGACTACCCGAGCAGCCCGCCGCTGAGCTGAGCGGCCCCGCCAGGTCGAGCAAAGGAACCACAAATATGACCCAAACTGCGGAAGCGGTGATCGTGGGCGGTGGGGTGATGGGGTGCAGCATCCTGTACAATCTGGCCGCCCTCGGCCTGACCGACACGGTATTGCTCGAGAAGGATGTCCTCGCGTCGGGCTCGACCAGCCGCTCGCAGGCGATTCTGAGAATGCACTACTCCAACGAGGTCACCACGCGGATGGCGTGGGAGAGTCTGAGACTCTACAGGGAGTTCGAGGAGCTGACCGGTGGACCGTCGGGATACGTGCGCACCGGCTACTTCCTCATCGTCGACGAGAGCGACCGGCAGGCCCTCGAAGAGAACGTGGCGATGCAACGGCGGGTGGGAGTGGAGACCGACGCTGTCTCGATGGAAGATGTGCGCGAGATTGCGCCGATGCTGGCCGTCGAGGGGAACGAGTGCTTCGCCTACGAGCCCCAGTCAGGCTACGCCGATCCGTACTCGGTCACCACCGGCTACGCCAGACGCGCTCGAGAGTTGGGAGCGCAGATCAGGGCCGACACGCCGGTCACCGAGATTGAGGTGAAGCGAGGTAGCGTCACCGCGGTCGTCACGTCCCAGGGTCGAATCGAGACGCCGATGGCCGTCGTCGCAGCCGGACCCTGGTCCGGGCCGCTGCTCGCCAAGGCGGGCGTGGACGTGCCGCTTCGGCCCCTCCGGCACCAGGTCGTCATGCTGCGCCGGCCTCAGGACATCGTGCCGGACCACCCGATAATCGGCGACATCGTCAACGACCTGTCCGCCCGACCCGACGCCGGGAACCTGACGCTCATCGGCGTGGGCGAGGACGAGTTCGTTGGCCCCGACGAGTACAACCAGGGCGTGGACATGCCGGTGGTCGAGGCGGCCTTCGCCCGCCTGGTAAGGCGGATGCCCGGCATGGCGCAGGCGCTGTTCCGCGGCGGCTGGGCAGGCCTCTTCACAACGACGCCCGACTGGCACCCCGTGCTCGATCGAGTCGAAGGCATCGACGGCCTGTACATGGCGGTCGGCTTCAGCGGCCACGGCTTCAAGCTCGCGCCGATGATCGGGCTTACGATGGCGGAGCTGATAACCCAAGGCCAGGCAACCACAATCGACATCTCAATGCTCGGCCTTGGCCGCTTCGCCGAGGGCAAGCCACTGAGCTCGCGCTACAGCATGGCCGTGATGGCTTAAGCTAGGAGCGCGGTGTCCTCCGCCCGTCGCAGCGTGAGAGAGCCCGAGAGGAGACAAGGACCTTTGCCGCAAGCGCGGCAGACTTATTCCTCCACCTCGACGATCATCTCGATCTCGACGCAGACGTTATTGGGCAGCGCCGCCATGCCAACGGCCGAGCGCGCGTGGCGTCCCTTGTCGCCGAAGACCTCTACGAGGAGGTCCGAGGCGCCGTTGGCCACGGCCGGCTGCTGGCCGAACTCGGGCGTGCAATTGACCATGCAGAGCAGTTTGACGACCCTGGTGACGCGGTCGAGCTCGCCAATGCGGGCCTTCAGCGAGCCGAGCAGGTTGAGCATCGTAATCCTGGCCGCCTCGCCGCCCTGCTCGACGGTCACGTCGGCCCCTAGCTTGCCGGCCACAAGGCTGCCGTCGAGCCTTCGCGCCACATGGCCCGCCATGTAGACCAGGCCCGCTGCGGGCACGGGCACCGATGACACGTAGTTGCCGCCGGGCGTGACCTCGCCCGGCAGGGTATGGCCGAGCTGGCTGATCCTGTCCTCTACAGCGCCCATCAGTCCTCCACCTCGACGATCATCTCGATCTCGACGGGGATGTTGTTGGGCAGTGCGGCCATGCCGACCGCCGATCGGGCGTGGCGTCCCTTCTCGCCGAAGACCTCCACCAGCAGGTCAGAGCAGCCGTTGGCAACGGCGGGCGGCTGAGTGAAGCCCGGCGCCGTGTTGACCATCGAGAGCAGCTTTACCACGCGCGAGACCCTGTCCAGGTCGCCGAGCTCGGCCTTCAGCCTGGCCAGGAGGTTGATGCCCACCAGGCGCGCCGCCTCATAGCCCTCCTCGACCGTCAGATCGCTTCCCACCTTTCCCGCGGGCACCTTTCCGTCGGCGTTTGCGGCGGGTCCCACGCCCGACAAAAACAGCAGATTGCCCGTTCTGACGGCGGGCACGTAGTTGGCGATGGGCGAGGGCGAATCTGGCAGCGTCACACCTAGCTGTGCGAGCTTATCTTCGGCAACGGACATCGGTTACCTCCTTGGAATTTGAGTCCTGGGGAATTTGAGTTTTGGGGAGTAGAGCCCTGGCATTCTACGGCATTTCTGCCGGTTGCGTTTGGTCGCAGCGAGAGCGGCGATGGGACCTGCTATCATGTCCGCGCCTGTGGAGGGCAAGATACCGACTGGAGAGCCAAAATGGCGCTGACTGCGGACCCCGTTCGACTGAAGGCTATAAACCACCTGACCTACTGCGTGAAGGACAAGGACAGAGCCCTGCGGTTCTGGGAGGACGTGCTCGGTGTGAAGCAGATTCCTATGCAGGTGGACGCTCAGCACCTCTACTGGCTGCAGCTCCCCAGCGGCACGATGGTGCACCTGGTCGAGCACGAGGACGCGCCCTCGACGCCGTCGCACCACGGGGCATTCGAGGTCGACGACATCGAGGCCGCTCAGAGATCGGTCCGCGATCAGGGCGTTGAGACTACCGACATAACGCAGCGGCATGACGGCCAGCGCGTCTTCTACCTCCACGACACCGAGGGCAACCGCATCGAGATCTGCACGAAGTCGGGCTTCGGCGTGCTCGTGTAGGGAGCCCGGCGTGCTGATAGGCCGTGGAGGGTGGCGATAGGGTTTTCTTCAGCACCCCATTAGACAATCGTCAAAATACGAGCCGGGTTCTGCACGACGATGGCATCGACTTCCTGCGCGGAGAGCCGTTGCCGCATCCTCGGGACGATGTTCTCGACGATGTGGCCGTAGCCGTGCCCCCCATAGCGGACCAGGCGGTGCTTCGTGCACACGTCGTGAGCGACGACGATGCGCTCGCCGTAACCCTCGGCGACCATCTTCGCGATGACGTCGATGCGTTGGGCATCGCTGGGCATCGAGATGTCCGAGAGCGGATAGTAGGACGACTCATTGCCGAAGAGGTCCCACTCCAGGTAGCAGCCGCTGCTCGCCAGGTCCATCAGGGTGTCGAAGTTGGCCACGGTGCGATCGAGGTGGCCCATGATAGTGCGGCCGACATCGGCGCCCGATTCCGCCAGCACATCGAGAATCTCCCGCGGGGCTGCCTCGCTGCGTCCGGGATGAATCAGGATTGCCGCGCCGGTCTCGCGCTGTGCCGAGGCCGCGGCGCGCAGGACCTTGCGCTCGTTGGCCGTCAGCGGCCAGGTGCAGCCGATCTCCCCGATGATGCCGGCGCGGACGCCCGTATCTCCCACGCCCTGCGTAATATCCGCCACGATCTGCGCCGCGATGTCCGGCTCGGCCAGCGCGTCCATGCCCTCGGGGTGGACGGCGTCGACGTAGTAGCCCGCGCCCATGACGACGTTCAAGCCAGTGGCGCGGGCGATGCGCGCCAGGGCCAGCGGGTCTCGGCCGATGCCGATAGTCGTGGCGTCGACGATAGTACCTCCGCCCGCGCGCTTGTATAGCGACGCCTCCTCGATGGCCGTCTCCTCGTCTCCGAGCAGCAGATTGTCACGGTTGCTGAAGGAGTTGTAGCGAACCCATCCAAGGTTCTCGAGCGTGATGGGCTCTTCGGCGCGGGCGCGCGCCGTTGCCTCCGGCGGTGGATTGAACATGCACAGGAAGTCGATGAGCAGGTGCTCGTGCGTCATCGTGGGGCCGAGCTCCGCTGGAGACACCGGACCGAGAACCGTCTGGACCATGCCCTTTAGCCTGTTGTCAGCCATTGTTTTCCTCTACTTTTCGACGTCGAAAGGGTGGGCCACCGCCACTCTACGCGGGCCGACGTCATTCTACACGCGGCCAGCGCCTGAGGCCATTGCAATTGTCTTGAAGCACGCAACAAGATTTGCGAGTCTATGGACGCTTGAACGCAACGTTGGAAATTCCAACCCTGGGGTGGGCGTGGTTCGCGCTGGTGGGAACTAGTCAACTGCCTCGAACAAGCGGCGGGACGCAAACTCGGTTAGCTTCTATCGGCCACTTTCGTCATGACAAGTGAGTAGCTACGCCTCCGCTTCTGGTGGTCCGGGCTGGTCATCGTTTGGCTGCTGGCGCACTTGTTGTTGCGCGAGGGCTGCCGCAACCGCGTCCGTGGGAACCACACTGAATGGGAACCGAGCTTCGGCGTGATCATCAACTCGACCCACAATGACGTAGCCGCCCAACTTGTTGAACACGACGCCCATGTTAACAGCGATCTGAGTCCTCTGGGATTGCCCTTGGGGAAGTCCCGCGGGTCGGCCTACCTCGAATGTTCCCCCGAATTTGAAGAGGCTGGTGCCATCCAAGTCGCAGATCTCGAGGTCGAATCGATGCTTCTGGTTCGTTTCATTCCACGGCACACTGAACGAAGCGGCTACTGCCATCTGATGCGGCACTGGCGGCGGCTTGTTGACTGTAAGTCGGTCCCAGCCTCCCCCGAGCAGGTAAAGCTTCTCGCCTACGACCGTTGCCGCGTCGGCCAGGATTAACCATTCAACCGAAATCTCGTCCATTTGACTTTCTCCTACACTTAGTAGTATATTTGTAGTATTAGTGTAGGAGATGGCTCGGTCAGTTGTCAAGCCCCATAATAAATGCCTTCCTAGTGGACGATGATAACTCCGCGAAGTTCGCTGAGCACGGGCTGTCCGAGCGCCAGATATTCCAGGTTTTAGACAACGCCCCGCTAGCTGCGCCCAATAGACAAGCCCGGCGGGGCTCTTACCTTGTGCTTGGGAGGGATAATGGGGGACAATGCATCGCAATACCGATCGAGGCCACTCATGAATTCGATGTATGGCGACCTGTGACAGCATGGCCCTGTAAGGCAAACGAAGAGGCTCGCCTACGACTGGAGGAGAGATAAGTGATGCCTGAGAAAACACACAACCTAGAGGCGCCAGAGAACTGGGATCTTGACAATGCCGAGCCAGTCCGTCGGACCAAGCCGATCCGCGCCGTGGTATCGGTTGCCTTTAAGCGGAAAGACTTCGAGGTCGTCGCGGAGCACGCTGAGCAGTTGGGAATGCGGACATCGGAGTTCATCCGGAAGGCCGCCCTAGAAAAGGCACTCCCCGATCTAGCACCGGCGAATGTGAACTCGTTCGCCGGCACAGCAGGCACATACGTCGTGTCGGGCGCTTATGCCATGACCGTTGTCTATAACAAGATCATTGAAAACGTTGTCTCATACCCAGCGACTCCAGCACCTGTCGTGAACTGAACCCGCTCGACTTGACGCCTTGACGCAGAGAAACTCACGGCCTTAACCCCCTGAACGCCTCTAACGCCCACGACTCAGCCTATCGGCTGGCGTTCCTTTCCGGGGACGGGACGCCGAGGCGTACACCCACGTGATTTGCAGGATCAAGTAGACGCCGGCCTCGAAGTGGTGGGCTCCCACGACGGGCGTTGACATCGGACCGACAGTCGCTAGAATTGCCCTCGCCGAGACGCACAAAGGACAGCGAGGGCGCATACATGACCAGCTTCGAGAAGGCATGAGCCAGCGGCACGGGGTCTGGGTAGGGGCAAACGCCACGTGGTCGGCCGGCGCTAGGGCAGGCGCTGGGGCCTGCCCTTACGTTAGGCCGGTCCTCCGCGGGCGATGGCGGCTGGTCGGCTCGAAGGTATGAGACGGCGGCGGGTCTGGGTGGGGGCAAACGCCACGTGGTTGGCCGGCGCCAGGGCAGGCGCTGCGGCCTGCCCCTACGTTAGGCCGGTCCTGCGCGGGCGATGGCGGCTGGTCGGCTCGAAGGTATGAGCTCCTCGCCGGGCGCCTCGGAGGGGCTCTGGACCCGCGACTTCGTCCTGAACCTCCTCACGGGCCACTTCACCTTCGTCTGCTACACAGCGCTGTTCACAATCATCCCGCCCTACGTGCTGGACCTTGGAGGCGAGGAGTGGCACATAGGGGTCGTCATCGGCTCTTTCGGCGTCGTTGGGCTGGTGATACGGCCCTTCGCCGGCAGGTGGGTGTCCGTCTTCGGCGCCACGCGCATCGCGGTTCTGGGAGCCGCCATACTGGGCGTCGCGAGCCTTCTGCATATCCTCGCCCCGAGCGTATGGTGGCTGGTGCCCGTGAGGATGCTCCAGGGCGTCGGGCTGGCCATGGGTCCTGTGGCCACCACCACGATGGTGGCCAACCTGGCGCCCGCGGCGCGACGTGCGGAGGGGATGGCCATCATGGGGAACTCCATCGCGATAGCGTCGCTCTACAGCCCGGTGCTCAGCTTCTGGCTGATGGGCCGGTTCGGGTTCCCGGCCAGCTTCCTGTTCTCAGGCG
>JADFIF010000001.1:25503-60494 GCA_022566795.1 Chloroflexota bacterium | reverse complement strand
GGCGGGCCATATCACCGTGTGGAAGGTTATGTTGTCCTTACCCATGAAGTAGTAGGCCCGGCACTCCTTGCGCCAGAAATCCTCCCACCGCTCCGGTGTGCCCTTGGCCTGTGCCCACTCCTTGGACGCCGAAAGGTACCCGATGACAGCCTCGAACCAGACGTAGATTCGCTTGTCTTCGTACCCCTCAACGGGCACGGGGACGCCCCACTCGATATCTCGAGTGATGGCCCGGTCATGAAGTCCTCCCTCCAGATAGGCGAGGGTGAAGTTCCGCACGTTTGGCTTCCAGTGCGTCTGTTCCCGGACCCACTTGAGCAGCGGCTCCTCGAAGGCGGAGAGCTTCAGGAAGAAGTGCTCGGTCTCCCGCATGACCGGCGTGGTGCCGCAGATCTGGCAGACCATGTCGATGAGGTCCTGCGGGTCGAGGGTGCGGCCGCAATTGTCGCACTGGTCGCCCCGCGCCCCGCTGTAACCGCAGTGGGGGCAGGTCCCCTCCACGTAGCGATCGGCGAGGAAGCGAGCGTCTTTCTCGCAGAAGGGTTGTGTCGTGGTGTCGGTGTAGATGTACCCCTGCTCGCGCAGCCTCAGGAAGATGTCCTGCGACACCTCTGTGTGGTTCTGCGTGTGCGTCGTCGTGAACAGGTCGAAGCTGATGCCAAGCCGCCGCCACCCGTCGAGCATCTCGGCCTGGTACTCGGAGTAGAAAGCCTCGGGGGTGACGCCGCGTTTCTCGGCGGCCAGCGTTACGGGAGTGCCATGGGCGTCACTGCCCGACACCATCAGTACGTCGTTGCCCTTCATCCGATGGTAGCGGGCGAAGATGTCCGGCGGGAGGTAGGCGCCGGCCACCGCGCCGATATGGATCGAACCGTTGGCGTAAGGCCACGCCACGGCCACGAGGATTCGCTCGCTCATCTCTAGTTGCGCACCAGCTGGAAAATCGGGGCTACATGGTATCACAAGTGCCAGCGACTCCATCTCGGCGCCGGTGACATCCGGTGGGTCCTATCCCCTTAGGCGGCTGTGTCGAAAGAGCGCATGTGGCTGACCCAGCCACGCCCGTAGGTCTTGCATCTGGGGCACATTCCCAGACCCCATGCCGTAGACGGTGCCTATCTGGACACCCCAATGACGACTCAGAGATCAGTTACTTGAACTTGATGCCTTATGAGGGCGTTCCCGAGTCGAGCCAGATGCGGTAGGCCTTCCGCCTGGAGAGCCCCGTCGCCGCGACAACTGTCGCGACGGCCTCCTGCGCGCGTACACCCTCGGCCCGCAGGCGCGTGACCAATGCAAGCGCCTCTTCGTCGGAGTCCGGCGCTTGGCCGCCCTCGCTTCCGGCGATGACGAGGGTGAACTCGCCCCTCGGATTGCTGAAGTGGGCGATGGCCTCGGATATCGAGCCCCGAAAGACCTCCTCGTGGATTTTCGTCATCTCACGGCAGGCGGCTATCTGGCGGTCCCCCAGCGTCTCGAGGATCGCCGAGAGCGTACCCAGGAGCCTGTGGGGAGCCTCGAACGCCACCAGAACTCCCGGAGCCGACGACACGGTCTGAAGCATTCGTTTGCGCTGTGACTGCCTTCGGGGCAGGAAGCCGACGTAGGTGATCTGCGAGGCGGGGAGTCCCGACACGGCGATGGCCGTCGAGAGCGCCGAAGGGCCAGGAACCGGCACCACGGGGATGCCGGCCGTTGCGGCGGCGCGGACGAGCGCCTGTCCTGGGTCGCTGATTCCGGGCATGCCCGCGTCGGATACCAGGGCAACGTCGCGCTCTGCCAGGGTCGCCACCAGCGAGTCGAGCTTCGACTGCGTCGTGTGCTCGTGAAAGCTCGTCAGCCTCGTGGAGATCCCATGCCGCGTCAGCAGCTTGCGTGTGACTCTCGTGTCCTCCGCGGCGATGAGCCCGACCTCGCGAAGCACGCGGAGGGCCCGCAAGGTGATGTCCTCCAGATTGCCGATGGGGGTTGCTACGATGTACAGCGTTGGCATTCAAGCTCCGCCATCATCATGTCGCCGTTTTCAGATCGTTCTCCCAGGCTCACCGAAGCGTTCGAGACCAGCGGGAAGAGCCTAACAAGCCGAGCATGCTGTATTCTAGCAGAGGCATGTTAGCCCAATCCCCGACTCTGCGCTGGAGCGCCTTGCGATGAGTGAAGTCTACCTCGACCATGTGTTGATCGCGGTCCACGACCTCGGTCGAGCCGCCACGGTCTTTTCGCAAGGGCTTGGATTCACGCTGACCCCTGAGGGCGTTCATCCCGGTCGGGGGACGCATAACAGGCTCATCGTGTTCGGCCCCGAGTACCTGGAGCTGATCGCGGTGCGAGACCCCTCGGAGGGCGTATTTCGCCCCACCATGGGGAGGTTCCTCGACTCACGTGAAGGCCTGTACATGTTCGCCCTCGGTACGGACGCCATCGGCGCCGCGGTTGCCCAGGCGCGGGCTCGAGGAATCAACGTGGATGATCCACACGATGGCGCCCGCGAGGCCAGTGGGGGCGCCCTCGGCTACACCTGGAGCTTCGCCGGAGTCTCGGCAGCGGACACGCCGGGCAGCGAGACGTTCTTCATACAGCACAACCACACGGTGGAGGAGAGGTACACTCAGCCCGCAAACGCCAGCGTGCACGCCAATGGCGCGCTCGGAATTCACCACGTCGCGCTGGCTGTCCGCGATGCCGACGAATCGGCAGGCCGCTGGCAAGAGGCATTCGGGTTCGTGGGGGGACCGGCAGAGGAGATCGCCGGGCGTGGCATCCGGCGAGCGAGGCTGGTGCTGGGCAACTGCCGGCTCGACTTCGTGTCGCCGCTTAGGTCCGGCGCGCTGTCGCGTTTCCTGGAGCGCAACGGCGAGGCGCCTTACGAGCTGGCTCTGCGAGTCGGCGACATCGAGGCGACCGGTGCATGCCTCCGCGAGCGGGGCGTCCCGACCTCGGCCGGCGGCGCCGATGCGGACGGCGCCAGCATCGGCGTCGACTCCACCAGGGCCAGCGGGGTGCTGCTCAGGTTCGTACAGCCGGGCGGGTAGGGGCGCAACGCCGCTACGGCTCCAGCGCCGTTCTGATCTCGCGGAGCGCCTCAACCACCTCGTCGATGTCGTTCTGAGTGTTGTAGAAGTATGGCGAGATGCGCACCGCGCCGGGGCGGTGGTCCACGATGATGTTTCGCCTGGCCAGCTCTTCGACGGCTGCCGCCGGGTCCTCCATCTCGATCATGGTGATGCTGGCGTGGCGCTCCGTCTCCTCTGGGACGCGGAGGCCGAAGCCCTCGTCCTCCAGCCGCGAAACCAGCCGCGCGGTCAATGCGGAGGTCCGCTCCCTTATCGCCTCCGGCCCCAGCTCGTTGACGATCCTCAGCCCCTCGGCGGCCGTGAAAACGGCCGCCACCGAAGGGGTGCCGGTCTCGAACCTCGCCGCGTCGTCGCGGAAGACCATCTCGTTGGGGTTGAAGCTGAACTGGTCACGGTTGCCGAACCATCCGGCCACCGTGGGCTCGAGCTCTGCGACGAGATCGCGCCTGACGTACATGTATGCGATGCCGGGCCCTCCCAGCAGCCACTTCAATCCCCCCGCCACCAGCACGTCGACGCCGGCGGCCTTGACGTCGATGGGCACCTGGCCGTTGCCCTGGTAGTCGTCGATGAACACCAGAGCGTCTTTGCGATGGCCTATCTCGGCGATGGCCCCCACGTCCTGAACGAAGCCGCTGGTAAAGTAGACTCGGCTGGTCGCTATGAGCCTGGTGCGGTCGATTACCGCGGAGCTGATCCTGTCGAGATCGACGCTGATCCTGTCGGAGGAGGCGACGACGGCGGTCTCGACACCCGTCTTACTCTTGGCCAGAAAGTGGTGGGGCACCGTCGGGAAGTCGAGGGCGGTCGTAACCACTTGGTCGCCCTCGCCAAGGTTCAGACTCGACGAGATGGCGGCCAGGGCAGCGGAGATGCTGGGCAGCACGGCGATCTCGTCGACATCGGCATTGATGAGGCTCGCGAATCCCTCGCGCACGGCGCTTATCTCCGCCATCCACTCGGAGTACCAGGCCGCGGCGCCGAGCTCCGTCCACAGGTCCATGTACCGGGTGAGCGCCCCACGCGACCGGTTCGAAAGCAGTCCCAACGAGCAGCTATTCAGGTAGTTCTTTTTAGAGAGGGTTGGGAACTCTTCTCGTATCTTGGTCCAGTCGTGTCGAATCTGCATTGTCCGTCCATCGGTGGAGTAGGGAGGGGATCCCGCAAGGTTAGTGCCGTATGGAGGCCTATTGTATGGCACTGCGGGGGCGAGTCAAGAGACCGCCCCCGCTGCCCTGGCGCTCCGTTTGCGACTCGGCCATACTTCCAGTAGAATCTGGCCCGTACCCGGATATACGCGTGTCCCGTGCGGATGATCGACGAAAAGACCGGCTGGCGCGGAAGAGTATCCAAAGGAGCGAAACGATGGTCGATACGGTGGACGTCGCGGCCCAATTCGACAACCGGTTCACACGGCAGTTCGGTCTGCCCAAAGAGCGTCCAGCCACAAAGGTGAAGGGCTATCTCTCGGACCAGGTCAAAGACTTCATCCGTCAGTCGCCCATGTGCGTCCTGGCCACCAGCGGGGCGGACGGACGCTGCGACGCGTCGCCCAAGGGAGGCAATCCGGGATTCGTGAAGGTGCTGGACGACAGGCGCGTGCTGGTCCCTGACGTCGCCGGGAACAAGCTGTTCCAGTCCTACATCAATATCTCCGAAAACCCCCAAGCGGGCCTGATCTTCTTCATTCCGGGCGCAGGCGAGACCGTTCGGGTCAACGGGACCGCGAAGATCGTCGGCAAAGAGGAGCTTGACCGTCTGGAGATCGAGCTCGAGGTCCAGAACCCCGATGAGAACGCCAAGGTGCTTCAGGGACTGTTGATCGAGGTCGAAGAGGCCTACAGCCATTGTCCTCGGGCGCTGGCCTTCTCCGACTTCTGGAACGGGGAGCGCATCGAGGCCAACAAGCGCCTCCCGCGCCGCGTCTAGGAGGCTGATGAAAACCGGGGAGTGCAGTCCCGATTCGTCGGGATTGCGGGAGTCTGAGGGTGTCCCTCAGATGCAAATTTCCTCCCTTTCCTCCCTCGAAAGGGCGCCAGAGAGCCTGCCCTGAGCATCGTCGAAGGGGATGGTCGAAAGAGTTTTTCAGCGCCCTGCTAGGATTCGGGCTCTAGCCGACCGGGTGACGTCATCGCCCGCCCGCTGCACGCGCTGCAACGTAGCTGGCGGCGTTCCCGAAGGTGAGGAGCCTGTAGGTGGCCTGTAGGAGGCCTAAAGGAGAGAGGATGGCCGACGAGGGTGCCCTATCGGGCATAACCGTCGTGGAGCAAGGAATAGGGATTGCAGCCGCCATGTGCGGCAAGGCCATGGCCGATCTGGGCGCCGACGTCGTCATCGTCGAGCCCCCCGAGGGGAGTCCGGCCCGGCGCGCGGGACCCTTCGCCGGCGCGCCAGATCCCGAAGCCAGCGGCCAGTTCTTGTACCTCAATGCCAACAAGCGGGGCGTCGTGCTGGACCTCGAAGCTCAACGCGGCCGCGAGACCCTGAAGAGGCTGGCCAGCGATGCCGATATCTTCGTCACCGACGCCAATCCGCATAGGTCAGCCGCCCTCGGCACGGACTACGAGTCGCTGGCGAAGCTGAACCCCGGACTCGTCGCGACCTACGTCACCCCTTTCGGGAGCAGCGGGCCGTACCGGAACTACAAGGGCACGGACCTGATCGCGTGGCACATGGGTGGAATGGGATACGAGACGCCCGCCTTTGCCGTGACGGACCTCGACAAGGAGCCTCCGCTACACGGTGGGGGCTCTCCCGCGGAGTACCTGGCAGGCTGGACGGCCGCCACAGCCTCGATGATCGCCCTCTCCTACCGCGAGACCTACGGCACGGGGCAGATGGTCGACGTATCGATGATGGAGTGTGTGGCCAATCACATCCGCGGCAACTTCGCCACGCACTCCTACGACATCTCAAAGGTGCCCGAGAGCCGCGTGAAGGCCTTCTTCCCGTGGATCTGGCCCTGCAAGGACGGCCACATCTCGACCTCGTTCATCATGGACCACTGGTGGGAGGCCCTGAAAGACGTGATGGGCCACCCCGAGTGGGCCGACAACCCCGACTACGGCGACCTGCAGGGGCGGCGGGACGGCGTCGAGGTCATCGAGCCTTTAGTCACCGACTGGCTCATGGGTTATACCCGCAGGGAGCTGTACCGGATGCTCTCATCGAGCGGCATCTCCACGTTCCCGGTACTGTCGATGAAGGAGATACTGAGTGAGCCACAGTACGTGCACAGGGGATTCTTCATTGAGCAGGATCATCCCAAGGCCGGCCTCGTCAAACAGCCCGGCCCGCCGGTGCGTTTCTGGTCAACGCCCTGGCAGGTTCGGAGGCCCGCTCCCATCCTGGGTCAGCACACCGGCGAGGTCCTAAAGGCTCTGCGAGGCGATGTGCCCGCATCACGACGATATGGCCCCAGTGTTGAGGAGGGCCAGCGGTCCGCCGTCGGAGAGCGCAACCGGCCACTCAAGGGCATTCGGGTGCTGGACTTCGGTTGGATACTGTCGGTGCCGCATACGGGCGCGTGGCTGGGCACCATGGGCGCGCAGGTTATCCGCGTGGAGTCGGAGGCGCGGCTCGAGCTCAGCAGGCGCGGCTTCCAGGCCTCAGCCGATGGGGTTGAGGGCGTCAATCGCTCGGCCAGCTGGAACGGGCTCAACTACAGCAAGCTGGGCGTGACGTTGAACCTCGGCGCCCCCAGGGCCATCGAGCTGGTCAAAGAGCTGGTGGCCATCAGCGACGTCGTGATGGAGAACTTCGCCACCGACGTGATGAACAGGCTGGGGCTAGGGTACGATGCCCTTCGCCGGATCAGGCCCGACCTCGTCATGCTCAGCGGGTCGACGCTAGGCGTCACCGGACCGGACCGCGAGGCCAGCGGGTTCGGGCCCAACGTGGCCTCCTTCGCCGGTGTGCCCGCCATCAGCGGATACCCTGGCGGGCCGCCTGCCAACCTTGGCGGCAACTGGCCGGACTACGGAGTCGGCACGATAATGGTCTTCAGCATACTGGCCGCCCTCCGGCATCGGTCACTTACCGGCGAGGGCCAGTACATCGAGGTCTCCATGGCGGAGGTGATGTCGTCGATGATCCCCGAGGCCTTTCTCGAGTACACGATGAACGGCCGCCAGCTGCAAGGCATCGGGAACCACCATCCAAGATGGTCTCCTCACAACGTGTACCGCTGCCTCGGCGACGACCAGTGGGTGGCGGTCGCGGTGACAGATGATGCGGAGTGGCGCGCGCTATGCGGCGTCGTTGGACATCCGGAGTGGGTGGAAGACGCGGGCTTCGTCTCGGCCCAGCAGCGTAAGCGCAACGAGGACGAGCTCGACGGGCTGATTACCGAGTGGACGCGCCAGCACGCGCCCGGGGAGGTCATGGAACTCCTGCAGAGGGCGGGAGTGGCGGCCGGTCCGGTGATGGGCGTCATGGAGCTCATGCAGGACCCGCACCTGGAGGAACGGGGGTTCGTCGTCGAGATGGACCACGCGGAGGTCGGCAAACGCCGCGTCGCAGGCCTGCCCGCCAAGTTCGGCGCTATGCGCGATCTCGCATACTCCCCGGCGCCCCTGCTTGGCCAGCACAACGGCCTCGTCTTTGGCGAGGTCCTCGGGGTGCCGCCCCACGCGTTGGAGAAGCTCATGGAGCAGAAAGCGATCTACTGACCGAAGGAGCTCGCCCTGTCGAAACAACGAGAAGAGATCGTGGAGAAGGCGGCATGGGTCGCCAGGGATCTCTTGGCGCCTCGCGCGGCTGCCTACGATGAGACCGCGACGCATCCCGTCGAGAGCTGGAACGACCTCTGGGAGCAGGGATTGCTGGCGGCCGCCGTTCCCGAGGAGTACGGCGGGCTTGGCCTGGATATGCAGACATACGTGATGGTCATCGAGCAGCTCGCGCAGGGCTGCACCAGCACGGCCATGACCATGCACATGCACTCGGTCGTCCAGCGCTACATCGACGCGCTTGCCACGCCGGAGCAGAAGGCGACCTACTACCCCGACGTCGTAGAGCGAGGCAAGCTGTTCGGAAGCTGGGGCAGTGAGCCCGACAGCCGCGGAGGCTCCGGCGTCCGGGAGACTGAGATCGCGCACGGGTCAGATGGCGAATACGTCATCAACGGAGACAAGCACTTTTGCACGATGGCCGGTGCGGCTCATCGTAGTATTGTGCACTGCACCATGCGCGGCTACGTAGGACTGGAAGGATACCTGCTCGCCCTTGTGCCCATCGACGCGGCTGGCATGACGATATCGGGCCCCTGGGACACCCTCGGGATGAGGGCGACCGTCAGCCCGAGGGTGTCGTTCAAGGACTGCCACGTTTCGGGCGAATGCGTTCTGGGAGAACCGGGCCAGGCTATCGAGAAGGCTATCGGCCAGACCTTTGGCCTCGGCTACTCGGCCGTGTACATCGGCGCCGCCCAGAGGGCACTGGAGTTCACGGCCGAGTACGCAAAGACGCACCAGTTCGCCCCCGACCCAACGCCGCTCGCACACAACATAGTGGTGCAGCGGAGCGTCGCCGAGATGACCATGGCACTGGAGGGGGCGCGGCTCGTCCTGTACCAGTCGGCGGCCGGCTGGAAGGACGCCAACGCCCAGCGACGCTGGGTCCTATCGGCGCGCGCAAAGTACCTTGCGACAGAGGCGGCGCTGATGGTGACGTCCAAGGCACTTCAGACCACAGGAGGCCGAAGCGCCCACAAGAGCTATCCGTTGGAGCGGATCTTCCGAGACATTAGGACGTGCACCCTCATGCCCCCCAACACCGATCGGGCGATGCAACTCATCGGCGAAGACGCGCTGGGCATCGGCGACGAAAATCGGGAGTCCGGCGACACGTTTTAGACCGCCGGCGATTCGTCCCAGGGGTTCCCAATCAGGGGGTGACGAGTACTTCGGCAACAAGGCGATACGTAATTTTCCCACCCGTCCGCCGTGAGGATTATGGCCTGGGGGTGTGCCCCAGGGGCTTGGCCTCTCGGAGCCTTGCCGAGAGTGGACGGTGGGCTGTATCAGACTTATGCAACGAAGCACCGGAGAGCCGAACGCGGTAATCAGGCTGGCGCCTCACCCCTCGCGAGCGCAGCCCAGTGGATTCTCTTTTCAAGAGCGCTGTAGGTCAAGACACGCTATGCGGAACGCCGTGGCTGTCGTTGTCCATACGCCGTCTTGCTCCGGTGACGCTCATGAAGCTCACCGGCAAGCGGCCGGCGGGTTGCCTCGATGAAGCGGGCCAAGACTCGAAACAAACTCGAACCGCCCCTCGCTGCATCTCACTATTATCACAGTGTGTTATTTTCATAGCATAGCGACCCGATATCCAGAGGGGACCTCAGGTAGGACATATGGCCACGGCGATGCACAGTACATGGACCCAATTCGGCGCGGAGCTTCGCGACGTGAACAAGGTGCACGCGGCGCTTTGGCTGGCCACGGCCGGCGTGTTGGCCGCGGCCTTCGCGCTGTTGACCCTGGCGGTCGTCGATGGCGGGGTCCCATCTGAGGACCGGACCGTGCTCGCGTGGGTCACCGAACTGGATGTGCCGTTGCTGGCGGGTTTCTCGGCGGCGGTCAGTGGCGCTACTAGCAACTATCCGCTGATTGGAGTGGGTGCGGCAGGCATAATCGTCCTTTGGCTTCTGGGCATGACTCGCGCGGCGTTGGGGTTCATCCTTGTCGGAGGTGTCGTCGGGGCCGTAGCCTACGGCAGCGACCTCACGATAGGCGAGCTCGTGGGGCGGTCCAGGCCGCTGGACGCAAGCTCGGAGTCCAGCTTCCCAAGTGGGCATGTCTTTGGCACCACAGTGCTGTTCGGTATCCTGGCTTGGCTGGCCATCTACAACAAGCTGAGCAAGAAGATCCTGATTCCTTTGCTCGGATTCCTGCTGGCCATGATGCTCGCGGTCGGCTTCTCGCGCATGTTCGAGCAGGCGCACTGGCCCACCGATGTGGCAGCGGGATACGTGCTCGGCGCATTCTGGATCATGGTGCTGAGCACCGCCCTCGCCTACGTTCAGAGGATCCCGTGGCTCATCTCGCCGAGGCAGGCTGCGGAGCTTGACATCCTGGATTGCGAGGCCTGCAGTGTCGAGAGCTCCATCGCGAGCACCGTGGTGCTGGACCCGGAGCGTGGGACGGCGACCAAGGTGTACAGGCCGCCGGGGCTGGTCCGCTTGATCTACTGGCTCTCTTTCCAGGCGAGCTTCCCCTACGAGCATAACCGGGCGTCACTGGACGCCGCGACCTACCGCAGAAAGATCGCCAGCGCGCTCACAATCCATAGATTCGGAAAGGACCTCGTCGCGCACGTCACGCGCGTGAGCTGCATGTACGGCCCGTGTGACTTCGTCACCGAGTTCATTCCGGGGGAGAAGGTCGAAAACGACGACGCAACCAAGGAGTTTTTGGGGCAGGTCGCTGAGACCTTCGCGGAGGCAGGCCTGTCCGTGTGGCAGATTAACCCTCGGAACCCCCATGCGCACACAAATCTCATTCGCTCGGCAGATGGCGAGCCCATCATCATCGATCTGGAGTCCGCCGTGGTCACTCCGATTCCCGCGCCCGGACAGTGGAGGTCAGCACTACGGCGTGGCAACATCCCGATTTTCGACGACATCGACTTCGAGCAGCTTCGACGGTACATCTCAGCCAACGAGTCGGCTCTTGAGAGCAGCCTGGGGAAGTCTGGACTGGAAGAGCTCCGGGACGACGTTGCCCGCTGCGAGGACGCCATCCGCACCTGGCAAGACTCAGAGCCTCGCATCTGGGGAAGGCTCATCAGGGGCGCCTATCGCCTGCTGGACTGGAAACGCCTGTACATGCGCCTGTCGCACGGGATGCACACAGCCGACCGAGTTGCTCAGGATTTCCTAGATCGTGGGATTGAGCGCTGGGAGGCAACAGGCAGGCTATCACCATCGGAGACGATCTGGCTGCGCGAACATCTGTCGTCGGGACAGGTCCAAGTACCGCTGCACCACCTGGGAGTACACCTGGTGCTAAGCGTGGTCATCGTCGTTCCGGTCCCCGGCGTTCGGAGTCTGGCGCGATTCTTGTGGACCGCCGGTTACTGGATCAAGGAGCGCTGGAGGCGCGTTCGGGGTGCCGCCGCGGCGGACGGGACCCCATCGAATATTCATACCCCGCTGGTCATGGTGATCTCTCTAGTCCCCGGGTTCGGAGCGGGCGCCTACATGGCCGCCCGCCCCTTACGCAAGAAACTGCTGATTCGACTGATGCTGGACCAGCTCGCCTTCAAGCTGCCTTTTCGCCTGTATCACAGGATGCGTCTAGGCCGGTTGCTAGCCCCGCGCCCTCAAGAGGCAAGCGGGCAGGCAGACTAGACCAGGCATCGAGCCAGGCTAAGCGGCCTCGAATCCGATGGCGTGTACCGCGCACCTGTTGCCGTGCACGGAAACGTATTCGTAGGCTGAAGTGGCTGCCGCCGCTCCCTGGGCCGCGGCCGTTATGGTCTGTTTGAGCTCGCCGGAGGCGTTGGTGACGTCGCCGGCGGCGAAGACACCTGGGACACGCGTCTTGCCGAACTGATCGACAACGATCTCGTCGAGGCCGTTGAGCTCCAGCCCGAGCTGCCTGGCAAGGCCGACACGCGGGTCCGCGCCGATCTCGATGAAGATGCCGTCGAGGGCGAGCTCCGCCGACCCTTCGTAGGGCCGGTCGAGCACCACGCCCGATAGGCCGTTCTCCCCGGTGAGCTCCACGACCGTGGTGCTGAACAATGTCTCGACGTTCGGCCTCGCCTCGAGCTGTCGCAGGTTGGCGGCCTCGGGTCTGGTGAATCGATCTCTGCGATAGATGATGTACACCTTGTCGGCGTACTTGCTCAACAGGACGGCACCCTTGACCGCGGCGTCTCCGCCGCCGACCACTCCGACGGCATTACCCCGGTGCATTGGTGCGTCGCAGGTCGAGCAGTACGATACACCTCTACCGGTCCATTCGTCTTCGTGCTCGAGGCCCAGCTTTCGGCGTTCGCGGCCAACGGCCAGGATTATGGAGGCGCCGGTGTACACGTTGCCCTCGTTGGTCGTGACCTCGATGCAATCGTCGCGCTGGACGGCGGAGACGACATCTTCACTGATGATCGGGACCTCGTACTTCTCCGCCTGCTCTCGGAACTTCAGCATCAGGTCGAAGCCGTCGATCTCGAGGTAACCCGGGTAGTTTTCGATGAGGCCGCCCGTTGCGGTCTCGCCGCCGAAGATCGCGCCGAAGATTACCGGCCTCATCTGATACCGCGCGGCGTACAGTGCAGCGGTGTAGCCTGATGCGCCTTGACCGACGATCAGGACGTCGAACGGCTCCTGGTGATTTGCCATCTCTGCCCCCTTGTGTGAATCGGTATCCTTTGCTACGACCCGTACACTATGATGCTCGCGGGTTGCCTGCGATGTTGGTCAGCTCCAGGACCCCATCGCCAAACATGGAAACCCCTCTTTGGCTTTTCTGCGGAGAATTCCGAGATAGTAGGTCAGTGGAAGATCCGGCCGGAGTCCATGACCAGCGTCTGGCCGGTGATGCTGTCGGTCCGGCAGAACTCGACGACCTGGCGGGCGATGTCGTCCTTGTCGACGGCTCGCCGGAGCAGGGAGCCGGTCCGGGCCCTCTCCCGATACGCGGGGTCGAGATTGGCCGTCGCGCGCGTTCCCTCCAAATAGCCCGGAGCGATGCAGTTCACCAGGATGTCGGGCGCGAGGCCTACCGCCATGCACCGCGTCAGATGGATCAGTCCCGCCTTGGACACGGCATACGGGATGGACGAGCCCGACGGCGCGAGGCCCGCGACGGACGATATGTTCACGATGCGCCCGGCGCCCTGTCTCTTCATAGCCGGGGCGACAGCCTTGGTGCAGAGCATCGGCCCCGTGAGGTTGACGTCGATGATGTGGCTCCACTCCTCGTAGGTCATCGCGTCGAGGTCGTCGAAGGGAATCCACTTGTTGTAGGCTGCGTCGTTAATCAGGATGTCTATCCTGCCGAATGTTTCAAGCACCGCCGACACAAGGGCTTCGACCTGCTCCGGGTCCGTCACGTCGCACTGCATGGACTCTGCCGTCGCGCCGCCCGCGGTCAGCTCCGAGGCGACGCCGGCGGCCTCCTCCCGACTCTGCGCGTACACCACCGATATCCGGCTGCCCGCGGCTGCCAGCCCCCGACAGATGCGCTGGCCCAATCCTCCGTTCCCTCCCGTGACGATGGCCACCGTGTCTTTGAGGTCCATACCGGTCTCCCGCTATCAGAGTCCGCGTGACGCCAACCCGATTATAACAACGCTCGAGCCAGCGGGCGCTGCAAGGCGCGTGCGATTGACACCGCGAGAGATTCCTGCTGGAATGAGCGAATGCGGCCCCTTGGGATGAATATGCGCGGCGAGATGCCCCGGTGAGCCTTAGCCAGTGGCTCTTCGCTGCCGGATACGACGCGCTCGACAGGACAGTCCAACGCCGGGTCAGGCCCTACCGTCGGAAGACGGCCGGACGGGCGTGGGGCGACGTCCTGGAGATCGGCGCCGGCACGGGGTCGAACCTGTCCTTCTACCCCGATGGCGTTCGAATCACCGCGGTGGAGCCGAATCCTCACATGGCCCGCCGCCTCAGGCGAAAGGCGCGGGCGCTGGCGAAGGATGTCACCATCGTAGCCGATGTCGGCGAGCGGCTGCCCTTTGCGGACGGGAGCTTCGACTGCGTCGTGTCGACGCTGGTGCTGTGCATGGTAGATGACCTGACGCGGGTCGTCGCGGAGGCACGGCGCGTCCTGAGGCCCGGCGGCGAATTTCTTTTTTACGAGCATGTCGCGTCTCCCAACGGGCCCAAACGCTGGCTGCAAGACAGGCTGAACCCCCTCTGGAGGTTCACGACCACCGGTTGCAATCTGAACCGCGACATCGGCGGAGCGATAAGGTCCGCTGGATTCAAAGAGCTGGAGGTTGAGGACTTCGAGCTCTCCCTGGGACTCCCGATGACGCTCCCAAATATCGTCGGCCGTGCCGTCGCGTAGGGCGCCGGAACGGCACATTCAATGAGCAGAATGAGCCGAGCGGAGGGCCATGACATCCAACTCAAAGACGCCACCGGAAGCCCTCTCCCAAAAATGCCGGAGAGGGTCGGCTGTGCGACCAATGGCGTCGTGTTCAACGAGGCCGGAGAGGTGCTGCTTCAAAAGCGGGCCGACAACGGCTGGTGGGCGCTGCCCGGCGGTTGGGTCGACCCTGGCGAGTCGGTGGAGCAGGGCGCCGTCCGCGAGGTGTGGGAGGAGACCGGCCTCCGAGTCTCGGTCAAGCGACTCATCGGCGTCTACTCCGACCCAAAGTACTACACGATCATGCGGTACCCCGGCGGCGAGACGGTGCAGTTCGTGACCATCGTGTTCGAGTGCGAGCGCCAATCGGGGGAGCTCCATGTCTCCGACGAGAGCACCGACGTGCGGTTTTTCGCGGTTGGCGCGCTGCCCGAGGACACGCTGTTGGGGCACCGCATCCGCATTGAGGATGCCGTGGCCGGCAGCTCGCAGCCCTTCGTCCGGTAGTGTCGGTGGCGTCTGGAGATGCCAGAGAGCCGTGCGGAAAGAGGCAGGCTCCCCAGACCCCTTGCCAGAGGGCCGCTCCCTCTGGACTCCCCGGCCGAGAGCCTCGAGATAGGATGCCATGACGGACAAGCGCATCAAGTTCGGAGTCAGAATCCACCAAGGCGGTTACCGCTACGAGGCGCTGCGCGATGTCTGGCGGGAGGCTGACAGCCTTGGATTCTACTCCGCCAGCCTGTACGACCTGCTGAACGCCCCCACGTTGGAGTGCTGGACCACGATTTCAGCCCTCGCGAGAGAGACGCATCGTATCAGGCTGGTCCCGCTGGCGCTGGCCAATCTGTACCGCCATCCCGCGGTGCTGGCGAAGATGGCCGCGACCCTCGACGTCATCAGCGGCGGACGCCTGGAGCTTGGCATCGGCGCCGGTGGAGACGAGGGCGATCACCGCGCATCGGGCCTTTATTTCCCCGACACGCCTACCAGAGTCGCCATGCTCGAGGAGTCGGTCGAGATCATCAGACGGGTGTGGGCTGGTCCGGCCACGTTTCGGGGCGATCACTATCGAGTCGACGGCGCCGTCTGCGACCCCGCGCCGGTCCAGAAACCACGCCCGCGAATCCTGATCGGCGGCCACGGCGAGAGACACCTGCTGCGGGCCGTCGCGTCCCACGCCGACATCTGCAACATGCGTTTCGACATGAGCGTAGGTGACCACGCGAGCAAGCGTGAAGTCCTTAAAGCTCACTGCGATAGGGTAGGGCGCGACATCTCCGAGATCGAGATCAGCCACAACGCCAACATGCTCATCGCCGAGGACCGGCGCGCGCTCGACCATCTGCTCTCCGCGCAGGCCGCCAAACGAGGAACGTCTGTCGATGACTACAGGGCAGGACTGGGCAGTGCGATCGTCGGCACTCCCGACGAGTGCGTCGAAAAACTGTCGCGCTACGTCGACGCGGGGATTACGTACTTCTTCCTGCTGTTCCCGCACCCGGTGGAGCTCGACCAGCTACGGCTGTTCGCGGAAAGGGTCATGCCGCGATTTCTAACGTCCAAGGGTCAGCCGAATTGAGCCTATAGCCTTCGTAACGGCTGTTACCGCACGACCCTTAATAGGACCGATCGCGCCCGCGCGCCATTGCGAGTCGCGATCACCGCGCTCCCAATGAACGCCCGGCCCGGCTTATCCCCTCTCAAGGGTTGGTTACACCCCCTGTGTTAGCGTACTCGATGGCGCTTCGTACACCTGCTGAAGCGCTCCGAGGTGGGCGTCGGGAGTTGACCTTGATCACGGGCTGCGCCAGCTCTGTTAGTTCTGGGACTTGGGAAAACCCGCTGGGGACGAGCCTGTCATATGTCCTCGCAAGCAGTATGTTGCAGGAGGCGGAGGCTTATCGCTTTGGCAGCAGCGCCGCCAGCCGCTCGGCGTCGATGTTGCCGCCGCTGAGGACACAGACGACGGTCGAGCCCTTTGCCACCCGCACCTTGCCCGAGAGCAGGGCGGCCAGCGTCGAGCTGGCGGCGGGCTCGGCCACGACCTTGCAGCGCTCCAGAATCAGGCCCATGGCGCTCACGATCTCGTCGTCGGTTACCAGCACCACGTCGTCGACGTACTCTTGAACGTGCGCCAGGTTGTGCTCGCCGACGAAGGGGGCCGCCAGGCCGTCGGCCACGGTGTCGAGGCTGTCCAGGTGCGCGGGGCTGCCCTGCTGAAGACTCAGGGTCATGCCCGGCGCCCCCTCCGGCTCGACCCCGATGACCTTGGCCTGCGGCCTCTTGGACTTCACGGCCGCCGCCACGCCCGAGATCAGGCCCCCGCCGCCGATGCCGACGACGACGACGTCGGCGTCCGGTACATCCTCCATCACCTCCAGACCCAGCGTTCCCGTGCCGGCGATCGTCATCGGATGGTCGAAGGGGTGGACGAGGGTCAGCCCGCGCTCCCGCTGGACCGAGAGCATCGTCTCCATGAGGTCGTCATCGGTGAGCACGACCTCGCCGCCGTACGCCTTGGTGGCGTCGACCTTGCTCTGGACCGCCGACGCCGGCATGACGATGGTGGACGTGATTCCAGACGCCGAAGCTGCGTACGCCAGCGCCTGCGCGTGGTTCCCCGCCGACAGCGAGATGACTCCGCGCTCCCTCTCTTCGGGCGTGAGGTGATGCATATTGTTGAGGACGCCTCGCGGCTTGAACGAGCCCGTCTTCTGGAACATCTCGAGCTTGAAGACGAGCGTGGCCCCTACGAGCCCGCCGAGGTATGTGGACCCGACCACCGGCGTGCGGTGGAGCCGCCCGGCGATGACCCTCCGTGCCGCCTCAATGTCTTCGAGAGCGATCATTTTGCCTCCGCTTCGCACTGGCCGCGCCGCCTGCGCCGGTAGCGTTGCGTCCCCGCTGTGCTATTCTGTGTCGGCTCATAATATACGCTGTCCCAAGGGAGGAGACCTATGCTTCAGCGATCGATCGTGAATACGGCGGAGGCGCCGCAGCCCATCGGCGCTTACTCTCAGGCGGTACGCGTCAAGGCCGGCGAGCTCGTCTTTCTCGCGGGCCAGGTGGGGATTGACTCCGAAGGCAAGCTGGCCGGCGACGGTGTCGCGGCACAGACGCGCCAGGTCTTCGCAAACCTCGGCAGAGTACTCGAGGCGGTCGGCGCCTCCTTCAGCAACGTCGTCGAGCTAACGACGTACCTGGTCGGCAAAGAATCGGTCCAGCCCTTCATACAGGCCAGGACCGAGATCTTTCCGGGCATCTTCCCCGACGGCGATTTTCCGCCGAACACCCTGCTGATCATCGACGGGCTGGTACGTCCGGAGTTTCTCGTGGAGATCAAGGCCGTGGCCGCGCTCGAGTAGCCGGGTGGGTGCACCGCGGCTTACGCTATGTCCACTTGCGGCTTCTCCAACTGCTAGTCTTCACCAGTAGCTTGTCTTTAGACGCTAGTAGGGCCTGACCCACGTCTCGGACCAGGCCAGGCAGGCGGTGCTGGTGGTCCTGTCGCCGCGCATCTCGGGCAGCGGCTGGCCGCTGGCGACGACTCCGTTCAGGGTTAGCTGCGCTCTCCGGGCCGGCACGAAGCAGCTATATACACCGAGATTTCGCCCCTCGACGGCGCCCGGCGGAATGTTGATGACGAACGGCTCGCCGAAGTCGTACCATGTCAGCGCGATGGTGTCCTCGTCGCTCTCGACCGTCTCGGTCCAGAAGGTCATCGCGTTTCCATCCCTCGAGAAGACCGCGTCGATGACCTGGATGCTCTGGTCGGCGAACTCCGGAAACAGGAAGGACTCGATCTCGTCCTGAAGCCATCTTGCCAGCGCGATGTTGTCCGAGTAGATGCGGACCTGATCGTCGGTAGCATCGCTCTTGAGGTAAAGCACGTGGCCGGGCCCGCCGGGCGACAGGAGTACCCGCCAGTGGCTCGCGCGGGTCGTCATCGGCCCGTTGGCTGCTGTGTGCAGCCGAATGAAGGAGTTTTCGCCTGTGAGCCGTACTTCGTTGGGGTCGGTTGGGCTGACCATTTATACCTCCAGTTTTGGGCAGTTTTGGGCAGAATTGGGCAGGGTTGGGTTGACGGTGTACCATTCTAACAGCACGCTGGCCGGTGGGCTACATCGGCCCGCGAAGGCTGCTGAGGCGTCGTGATGAGCTGGAGAAACGACCCCAATCTGAGCGCCACCAGCGACCGGGACTACCTGTCGCAGCTCGTCTTGCGGCTGACGGAGGCCATCGACGCGAACCCGGAGGACCAGCGCTCCTATTTCCTGCGCGGCAACGCCTATCTCGATGGAGGAGAATACGAGGCGGCCATCGCCGACTACACGAGGGCGGTAGGCCTCGACTCCGGAGACGCCGTTGCGTACAACAACAGGGGGATAGCGTACCGCAGCAAGGGAGATGCTAGGACGGCCATCGAAGACTACACGCGGGCAATCGAGCTCGACCCCGAGTATCGCGACGCGTACAACAATCGAGGCCTGGCGTTATCGGACCTGGGCAGGTACGCGGAAGCCGTCGAGCTCTACACGAAGGCGATCGAGCTTGACCCCGGCTACTGGTACGCATACAACCATCGAGGCCTGGCTCTGTGGTCCTTGGGTGACCGGGATGCGGCCGTTCGCGACTACGGAAAGGTGGCCCAGCTCATGGGCGTGGAGCCACGTTGAGCCTGCAAAAATTTCAGGTAGTAGGCCACTTCCGAGACTGTCGTGTCTAACAGTGCCATAAGAAGGGATGCGCCATGGCCCACGGTGCGATAGTTAGTGAGCTTGGGGCAGTAGTGATCGATGTGGACGACATCGAGCGCATGGCGACTTTCTGGGGTCAGGTGTTGGGGCAGGAGCCGGGCCCGATTCGGCACGATGGTGGCTGGCTGACCGTTGGCACCCTTGAGGGCCCGGTCTGGTTGACTCTTCAGAAAGTACCTGAGCCCAAAGCCGTCAAGAACCGTATCCATCTGGACTTCCAGGTTGATGATGTGGACAGAGCGATCGCTCGCATCATGGATCTGGGTGGATACCAGATCAGTGAACCGCGCATCGGCGGCGGAGTCACTATGGCTGATCCCGAAGGAAATGAGTTCTGCATCGGTGCGTTCAAGGACCAAGGAAGGCAGAAGGCACTTTAACTACCAGCCCACCGCGAATCCATCCGAGCGCGGCTCGGCTCCCCCCCTTAGCACGCCCGACCCGGCGTCGCGCTCGATGATCTGACCGCCGCCGAAGAAGAGGGCAAGCGGCTCCCGGACCGTAACGGCATGGCCCCTGCTGCGCAGGCCGTCGACGACGTCGGCTGGCACCAGGTCCTCGAGGTTCAGATCGTCCCAGCTCCGGCCCGGCCTGACGCTAAACCTCGGAGCGTTCAGCGCCTCCTGCGGGGATAGCCCGAAGTCGATCATGCTGGTCAGGACTTGGAGGTGCCCCTGGGCCTGCTGGACTGTTCCCATGACCCCATAGCTCAGCCAAAGCTCGTCGTCGCGGGTGACAATGCCCGGGATAAGGGTATGGAACGGGCGCTTCCTCGGCTCCAGGGCGTTGGGGTGCTCCGGGTCGAGCGAGAATGAAACCCCTCGACAGTGCAGCGCCAGGCCGGTGGTGGGCACCACGAGGCCGGTCCCGAAGCCCATGTAGACGCTGTTTATCAGCGAGCAGGCGTTGCCCTCGCCGTCGACACACGTCAGGTACACGGTGTCGCCCCGCGCGAGCGCTAGCCCGGTCGACACCGTGCCCAGAGCTCGGCCGGGGTCGATTAGCCCGCGGCGGCTCTCCGCGTACCTCTTGGATATCAGATCGGACGTGGCAACCCGCATCTTCGCCGGGTCGGTCACGTGGTAAAAGCCGTCGGCGAAGGCTAGCCGGACAGACTCGATGAGATGGTGGTACGTGTCCGTCGTCTGGAAGCCCATAGACTCGATGTCGAACCCCTCCGCGATGTTCAGCGCCATCAGCGCAGTGACGCCCTGGCCGTTTGGCGGACACTGCCAGCAGCGGAGGCCCCTGTACTCAGTTGAGATCGGCTCGTCCCACGTGGCCTCGTGATCCGCCAGGTCCTCGGCGCTGAGCCAGCCGCCCTGCTGCTGCACGTAGCTTGCTATCTTCTCCGCCAGGGGACCTCGGTAGAATGCGTCGGCTCCCCCTTCGGCGATGGTCTGGAGCGTATCGGCAAGCTCGGGCAAGCGCATTACGTCGCCCGGCCGCGGTCGCCCTCCGTCGAGCAGAAGCTCCGCGCCGGAGGGGTGAGACTTAAGCTTTTCAAAGTTCCTGATCCAGTGCGTGCTGATGATCTCCGATACGGGGTAGCCTTCGGACGCGTAGCGGATGGCGGGCTCCAGAACGTTGGAGAAGGGCATCGAGCCATACCGCTCCAAGAGGGCCGCCCATCCGCTAACGGCGCCCGGCACCGTGATCGAGTAGGCGCTCTCGGCGGGGATCTCGGTGAAACCCTTGGCACGAAGCTCATCCAGGGACGCGGCGGCCGGGGACCTGCCACTGGCGTTGAGGGCCTGCACCCTCTTCTCCTTGGCGGACCACACCAGGGCAAAAACGTCGCCGCCCGCGCCGGTGGAGCCGGGCTCGACGACGTTCAGCGTCGCCGCCGTGGCGACCGCCGCATCGATGGCGTTGCCACCGTCCATGAGCATTCTTAGGCCCGACATGGCCGCCAGGGGCTGACTGGTCACCACCATGCCGTTACGGGCCAACACCGAAGAGCGTCTGGAGTCGAACTTCAACCTGTGTACCTCGCTGAGGGTCTGTTCAGAGGGTCTCCGGCGTCACCGGTCCTGGCGCCCATCGGTTGAGGGATGTGGGGACGAAAACACCCCGTTGAGCGCGGCCTCACGGAGGGCTGCCTCGATGGAGACGACGCGCGGGCCCTGGCTGTTCAGTGTGACGTGCGCCTTTTGGTCACGCTGGACGGTAAAGCTGCGCTCGCCATCCAACGCGACTGTACACGGTCGCAGGCTTACCTCCGACGAGTCCCCTGAGTGAATCGTGCGCCAGAGGTCTACCGCCACGGGGACGATCATGCCGGGGGCCACGGGGGCGGTGACCACCGTCCCGCCGTCGCCAAACCGTGCGTACACGCCTTCGTCCGAGCCCAAGGGCGCGGGATGAAGCTGGGCGCCCAGCGCGGAGAGTCCGATGCTCGAGGGCTCCGCCACCGCGAGAAATATCTCGTGAATCGTGCTCATCTCCCAGATGGCCCGTGCCCCCACGAACCGCTCCTTGGACACGGCCACGTCGACCAGCGCGATATCTCGGAGCTTTCCGTCGACGTGGACCTCCAGTCGCTTCCTCGTAGCTATCGTCTTTGCCGGACTGACCGCACCACTGGCAACCACGCCGGCGGCCAGGCCGGCCAGCGTTCCTTCGACCATCGACGGAAAGACGTTGTTGGTGCCGGTCGACACAGGCACCAGGGGCGCGTTGCCGCAGCCTTTCGCCACGGCCCGATTGGTGCCGTCGCCGCCGAGTGTGATGATGCAATCTACTCCCATCTCCGCCATCAACTCGGCGGCACGAGATGAGTCACGCTCCTCGTTGAAGACGGGCATATCGAGGAACTCCACGCACAGCTCGCCCCCCGCGCGTTCGGAGGCGCTTCTACCCAGCAGCGCCGAGTCGGGCATCATGACGACCCGCCTGATACCCGTTGAGTTCAGCCCCGCGAGGATGCGGGCCAGGATGTTGACCTTTTCTTGGTTGGGGACGAAACGGCCGTGGGCCACCAGGCGCCGGATGTCTTTGCCCGCGGCGGGGTTGGCGATTATGCCGACGGTTGGCAATCGAAGTCCTTAGCGACTATCTCGAAATCCCGCCCCGAGGAGTCCAGAAGTGTCGACCCTCTGGCGAGGGGGTTGGGGAGCCTGCCCTGAGCCTGTTGAAGGGATGTGCCTCCAGGGGCACAAGACCCTGGGGTGGGTGGGAACAAGGCATGTGTCTTTTTTGAGATAGTTTTCTTACTGGGGGCTTCCATCTGATCGGCGACGGCATTATAGCACTAGCACCCCATGTCGTAGATACGGGCGCTCTCCCCTTCCTCCCTCCTTGCAAGGGGCACAGGCTGCGACGTGGGGAGCCGAGCCGCTACAATGGTGAGGGTCGCGACGGCCGAGCCGGAGCGCCCGATCACTCTGGAAGGGATGGCTGAAGCGATGACGACCTACGCGCTGGCAGCAGATCTGGGTGGGACTCAGATAAGGGTAGCGCTGGTGGACCGTGGTGGCAGCATCACACAGAGGCATGCTATTCCGACCCTCGCCCAAAGCCCGAGAGGTGAGGTGGTCGAGCGTTTCGTGGCGGCGCTAAAGCAGGTTGCGGCGACCGTCGAGGTCGATTCTCTGGCCGGCGTCGGCGTCTCTCTGGCAAGTCCGACCGACCCTGAAACAGGGGTCATGTTCAACCCGCCGAATCTCCCAGGTTGGGACGGGTTCTCCGTCAAGCCGGTAATCGAGGCGGAGCTGTCGGCTCGGGCGTCATGCGCCAACGACGCCACGCTGGGGGCGCTTGCCGAGCAGAAGTACGGCGCCGGCAAGGGCTACAGGCATCTGATCTACATGACGGTGAGCACCGGAATCGGTGGGGGGATCGTGGTAGACGGACGGCTCTACACGGGGCGGGGCGGCTTCGCCGGCGAGATAGGACACCTCACCGTCGAGCGGAGCGGGCCCCAGTGCAACTGCGGAAGCTACGGATGCCTCGAGGCCCTCGCCTCTGGTACCGCCGTTGCCCGGATAGCGCGCGAGCGGCTTGATGCGGGCGAAGCCAGCTCTTTGGCCGGTGCGCCGGAGGTGGACGCACGAGCGGTCGCGCACGCGGCGGAGGCGGGCGACGCCATGGCGCTGGCGATCATGAACGAGGCCGGCGCCAGTCTCGGCGTAGGAATTGTGACCCTCCTCAACATCCTCGACCCCGAGGTAATCGTGATTGGCGGAGGCATGTCTCAGAGCCTGCACCTGCTGCTGCCTGGTATCGAGAAGGAGATTGAGGCGCGCGCCATGGCGCACAATCGCGGACGTATGCCGGTGGTAAAGTCCGAGCTGGGCGACGATGTCAGTCTGTTGGGAGCGGCCGGCCTGGCGTTCGACGCCTATGACCGTGAGGCCTAGAAAGCGATACGTACTTTTTTCCTACCCGCCCGCCCGTGAGGATTAGGGTCTGGGGGACACCGCCAGACCCGCGCAAGTCCCGCCTTGTCGGGACTTGGAACCCCCGGGGAGGCCGAGGGGCTCGCTCCTTGGAGCCTCTTAGAGGGTGGGCGGGCAGGGCGTATCGAGACTTATCGAACCAAGCACTAGGCCTGGAACCGGAACCCTAGAGGGTCATCGTCGAACTCGAGGTTGGCGAGGGCGGCTTGGGCCGCGTCTTCCAGAGCATCTTCGCCCATCTTCAGGCACTGGAGGAGAGCCCGTTTGGCCAACGGACCTCCGATCTCGCCGAGGGCCTGGACGGCGGATAGTTGCACCTGAAAGTCGTCGTCCTTGATGAGCCTGATCAGGTAGGGAACCGTCGATTCGTCTCCAAGCTGACCGGCGGCCAGGGCCGCCTCATAGCGAATGGCGGGATCGTCGTGGTGCGTCTCGTCGAGCACCGTCGGGAGATACTGACTGTCGGAGCTGCGCCCCATGGCGTAGATCGCGGTCTGCTTGAGAGTCGCGTCCCCGTTCTCGTAGGCGTCGCGGATAATCCGCTGGACCTCTTCTGAGTTGAAGCTTGCCACCGCTTCAATGGCCTTCCGTCTGACCTCATCGTCCTGCCCCTCGCGGCCTATGGCCTCCAAGAGCGCCTCTCTGATTCGGTCGGCGTCGCGCTCCAGGAGCTTCCCGTCCTGAGCCATCTCAGCAAACTTTCCGAGCGAAACGGCAGCGGCGGCTTTCACCTTAGGCGAGGGGTCCTTCGCCAGAAGGTCGTTCAAAGGACGGATGACGACACGATCGTCGCAGTCGAAGAGACCACGCGTCGCCTTCTCTCTGACGTCATCGTCGTCGTCTGAGAGCGACGCCCTGAACACTGCCGTGAAATCGAGCTCCAGGTTGTCTTCCGACAGTTTGGCTAGCATAGCCAGGATCTCGCATCTTCGGGAGGTGGGTAGCGAGCGCCATGACATCTTGAATTGGATGATGTGTTCCGAAACCAGACCGGACAGTTGGTCGAGTCCGATATGCTTCAAGGGCTTGCTGTCGTCGGCAAAGTCTGCGATAAGCTTGTCCAGAGTCAAGAGGGGCTCACCTGCGCGATCATCTGGTGTTCGGGAACCTGCCTGGGAGAGGATGGGGGAGCACCGGCTCGAAGCGGCCGATTGTGCAGGACGAGGCGACTCTGCGTAAGGGATAGCTTGGCGTCGGCGAGGTCATTTGCGTGTTTTGGAGCAGTCTCTCTCTACGCCTTGTTGAGCAGATCAACGACCTGCCGGGGAAGCTTCCTAGCCGCTCTCGTTGCGCCTCTAATTTTGAAGGTAATAGAGGTCTGTCGCGTTTGTCAAGTCGTCCGTGTACCCTTGGATGCATCGTTCCGTGGCGTAGTGGCCATCTTCACGTATTGATCGTGGACGCGCCTGATTGGACGAGATGGCATCTTCCAGCGGAGAGGGCGGGAGACGTACACTCGCTTGGCGGATAGCCGACTTCTCGGTGGAATTGCCTCCAGGTGCCTCCTCCCCAGCCAGCAGGCGGTCGATGGGAGTAGGCCAAACACCTCAAGGGCGTCCTTTTTCCGAGTATGTTAACCTGGCTCCGCTCCGACGAAATCCGGGGATCCTGTAGGTTCTGTGCTGCGTGGCCGCATCGAGAAGCCCAACCAAGCCGATGCCGACGAAACCCAAGAGAGCGGCTCGAGGGCGAGACATAACGCCCGCCGACGTGATGAGGTTGCTCGGCCCCGACTACGGGCCGGTGGAGTGGAAGGCGAGATACGACCCCGCGAGCGAGCTCGTCTACACCATCCTGTCTCAGCACACGTCCGACGTTAACTCCGGGCGAGCCTTCGACGCTCTCATGAAGAGATTTGGCTCGTTGAAGGCTGTGGCCTCCGCCCCGGCCGGCGAGATCGAAGACGCCATTCGCGCCGGCGGACTGGCCCGAGTGAAGGCGCCGCGCATCAAGGCGGTCCTCGAGCAGGTCTTCGATGAGGTGGGCTCTTACGATCTGTCTTTTCTCGCCGAGATGCCGCTCAGCGAGGCGAAGGCGTGGCTCAAACGGCTTCCCGGTATAGGCCCGAAGACCGCTGCCATCATCCTTTGCTTCTCATTGGGAATGCCTGCCATGCCGGTGGATACGCATATCTATCGCGTCTCGAAGCGCCTCGGACTGATAGGCGCCAAGGTCAACGCTGAAAAAGCACATGACATTCTCGAGGATATGGTGCCCCCCAGCGAGGTGTTCCCGTTCCATATGTACCTCATCCGGCACGGAAGGCAGGTCTGCAAGGCGCTTCGTCCCCAGTGCAACCGCTGCGTGCTGGCGGAGCGGTGTCCCTCACGCCACCTGTTCGACAAGCCCAAGGTAGCGCCTGCCAAGCGGCGCAGTGCAGGGTCGTCTGGGCGGTGATGTGTCTTGTCGCCTGACCTCGTGCCCGCTTATACTTGAGCCCACTACGGCTAGTACTTGGAAACTATCTCAAAATACCGTCCGGGGAGTCCAGATCCCGACGAGTCGGGACTGGCAAGGGGTCTGGGGGATGTGCCCTCAGGAGGCAAGACCCTGAGGGCCGGTGGGTGGGAACATGGCATTTGCCTTTTGAGATAGTTTCTTAGGCAGCAAGAAAGCGATACGTACTTTTTCCCACTCACTCGCCCGTGAGGTTTACGGTCTGCGGGACACCCATTCGACGATGCTCAGGGCAGGCTCCTTAGACCCCCACAAGTCCGGACTTGTGGGGACTTGGAACCCCCGGCGAACCCGAGGGGCTTGCCCCCTCGGAGTCTTTCGAGGGTGGGGCGGGCAGGATTTATCAAGACTTGTGCAACCAAGTACTAGGAGGCCAGGATTGAAGGCGGGGATCATCAACATCACGGGGTATGCGGGCTCGGAGCTCGCTCGGATTCTCTCGGAACATCCGGAGGTGGAGATAGCCTCCGTCACTGGGCGAAGTGCCGCGGGCAAGCGAATCCCCGAGGTCCTCCCCCATCTGTGGCAGATAGACCTTCCGATAACCCGCGAGATCGAGGGGTCCGTGGACGTCGTGTTCTCGGCCTTGCCCAGCGGGGCCAGCGCGGAAGTCCTCGGCCCGATGGTCGACGATGGCGTCCCGGGAATCGACATCGCCGCCGACTTTCGCCTGCACGACGGAGCGGCCTTTGAGACAGCCTACGGCGCGAACCATCCGGCTGCTCACCTCTTGAAGAAGGCGGTGTACGGGCTGCCCGAGCTTCACCGCGAGGCGATCAAGACCACCAAGCTGGTGGCGAACCCGGGGTGCTATCCTGCGGCGGCGATATTGGCGCTGGCCCCGGCCGTGAGAGAGGGGCTCATCGATGACGACGTGATCGTCGACGCGAAAACTGGCATCTCCGGCGCCGGTCGTGGCGGCCTGGCGACCAGCACAATCGATCACTTCGCGGAGGCCGACGAGAACGTCTTGGCATATGGCCTGGATGGTCACGGGCATCAGCCAGAGATCGCGCAGGAGATCGCAGAGCTTCGGGAGGCCAACGACGCGCGGGTGACCTTCGTTCCCCATCGCGTTCCGATGGTGAGGGGAATCCTGGCGACCTGCTACGCCCCGCTGAGGAGCAGCATGACGACAAAGGCCGCGGTTCGGGAGCTGTATCAGGAGTTCTACCGTGACGAGCCCTTCGTGCACGTATCGGCCACCCCGCCGCAGACGAAGCAGACCACAGGCTCCAATATGTGCCTGGTCTACCCCACAATCGACGAGCGTGCAGGCCGGCTGATCGTGGTCAGCTGTCTCGACAACCTCGTCAAAGGCGCGGCCGGCCAAGCCGTCCAGAACATGAATCTGATGCTGGGGATGCGGGAGGAGCTGGGGCTCACCGGTTTGCCGCTTTATCCGTAGGCGGCTGGTGCTCCCGGCTTCGACCCGGGCGACGTCCGTTCGTCGTATGGCATCAGGAGGTCGACGAGCGCATCTGAAATCGGCTGCCCCGTCTGCTCTTCGATCTGCCGCCAGAATGGGGCTGGGTCCACATTGAGGAAGATGTGGCGTCCGTCGAGCGTCAGAGCCAGGTCAACGGCAGCGAAGAGAAGGCCCAGCCGTCGCAGCAACAGACGGCACCGCCTTTCGACCTCTGGCCTAAGCCAGTGCCGTGCCGCCAAGACAGATTGCGAAGGTCCCGACGGCTCCCTCCCACGCTCCATTGAGATACGTGACGTGAAGACGTTGGGGCCTGCGACGATGACCCGGAGCAGCAGCCGCTCCTGGATGTGCTCTTGGTAGATCCGCGGGGCCATCCCCACGTCCCCTACGGAACGCAGATCCTCTGGGGCCCATGGCTCTCCGCAGGCGTGCGCCCGGTGGCCGCGCGAACCGAGGCGATAGTGCCCCACTGCTCTGACGACTACGTTGCCGTTGCACTGAGAGCCGAGCGCCCGCAGCTGCGTCGGGTCGTTCGTCATTACGGTGCGAGGAACCTCCAACCCCACCTGCGCGGCCACGCGAATCTGCAGCAGGCCGTCGGATGCGGACTGAGTGGCGGCAGGATGGTTGACCCACAGGCACGGCATCGACCGAGCCAGGTCATCCAATGCACCGGCCCAGCCGCCAAGCGCGAGCTCGCGCGCCGGCCGGCCGTCTGAGGACACGCCAAACGGTCCCCGACCCAGGCTCGGCGCCCAAGCAGCCGAGACGCGGTTTAGCGACGTCTCCAGGTGGCCTTCCACCAGTTTGGTTTCGGAGCCTTGTTCGCCGAAGGTGTAGGTAATGTGCACTCTCGACGGAATGTCCTCAACGTTGAGTCGAATGACTCTAGCGCCCCGCTCTAGAATCTTGGCGCTCAGCAGGTCCGTCTCAAGGTCGACACTGCTGGCCAACATGAGGATGCTGGGGAGAGGGGCCAGCTGATCTGCGGCCGGTGGAGGAGGGTAGGCTCTGTCACCTCCAAAGGCGCTAACCGCGTCGCGTGTGGTGGCCGGCCACGTCAGGCGCAAGCGCGTGTGACGTCGCGTTACGGAGCGCCGCTGAGACGCCCTACAGTATGGCTTGCCGAGCTTCTGCTTCATGAGCGCATAGCCTGTTCGTCAGCAGTCTGACGGTGGCCGTGGGGCCGTATCCTAACCATAATTTTCGAACTCCCGCATAGGCCACCTCACCGGGTACGTCTCGCGCCGAGCGTGCCACTCAGATCTGGTGTCGGCAGACCTGAGAGGATGTCGGTTACGTTAACACTCTCGAAAATACGTGATACGATAGTAATCCTATGCTAATCAGGACATAGATGTCAAGAATAGCATATGATAATAGCTTAATATACATATAAACCGGCGTACGGCATCTAAAGGAAGCGTGAACATGCTGAATCGGGGATATCCCATACGGATTCGTGTTGTTACGGCGACGATGTTGAACAGAGAAAACAGGAATCATGGGCAAGATGCCGGGGAGCACGCCTTGTTACAGGCCGCAGCGGACCCGTTGCCGCAGGTGCCTATCGCCACTACAATGATGAGGAAGGGTCTGGAGTGGCAGATTGGAGTCGGGCCATGACCCCTCACTTTAGTGCGCTCCTCCGGCCAGGAAAAGGCCTGTCCAAAGAGTCGGGGGACGGACGTCCCATGGCCCCATCGTCTAGTGGACTAGGACAGCGGCCTTTCAAGCCGTAAACACGGATTCGAATTCCGTTGGGGCCACATCTCTGCAAGCAAGATGTTCTTCACCCTCTTACGCATCACCACCGAACTTCTTCAGAGCGCGGCCCCTCAGTGACCGGGTGTCCACGGAGCGCGTAAAACGCGCGGTACGGGCCGCCTGGGACCGAATGTCGCCGTCGTATCAGGCCGAGACGCGAATCTCCCTCGACGACGTTCACTACGCACCCCTGGCGCCCGGCGAGCGCGAGCTCAAGATACTCGGAGACGTTCGAGGTAAGCGCGTCTTGGAGCTAGCCTGCGGGGCGGCGCAGAACGCCATCGCGGTGAGCAAGCGGGGGGCGCGGGCCGCAGCCCTCGACATCTCGGCGCTTCAGCTTAGTCAAGCGCGCCGTCTGATCGCGGAGGAGGGGGTCCAGGTCGATCTGCTGCGAGGCGACATGGAGCACCTGGGTATGTTCCGCGATGAGTGCTTCGACGTACTGATGTCATCGTTCGGCTGGGAGTTCGTTCCGGACCTCGCGGCCTGTTTCTTGGAGTGCCAGAGGGTGCTGAGGCCCGGTGGACTGTTGGTCGTCTGCACGGTGCACCCGCTGGCGGCGTTCGAGTGGGGTGAGGACGACGGCGCGCTGCTGGTGACCGACTACTTCAATCCGCCGGTGGAGGTTTGGGGGGAGGAGGGAGGTCGCGGGGAGGGCCGCGCCATGACCTTCTTTCATACGCTGGAGGAGATGTTCGCTCTGCTGACATCTTCAGGCTTCGCCGTCGATCGCATCGTCGAGCCATATCCATGCGCTCCGGAGCAGATTGGCGAGGGAGCTGCGCCCGGGCCGCCCTACTCCGGGGCGTACTGGGAGTCTCAGTACGAGCGGTTTCGCCGCGTGCCCTTCGCAATAGTGTACGTTGGGCACAAGGCGTGAACGCTGATTTAGGTGTCCGGGACGGTCGAACAGGGCTTCCGCTTTTCGTCCCCAACACGCTGGAGCAGGCGACCCTGCCGGAGACCCTCGGTGTGCGTACGGAAGAGCCTTTAGGACTTTTCTCCTGCCCCCGGCCGTGACCTTTGCCCGATGCCTTCCCCCCAATACGTCCCATAGACTTGGAATCGTGGGCAAGAACGGCGAACGGCGAGCAGAGGGGCGCCCGGGGAGCAGGGCCTCGCTCCGGGTGCTTGTGCCGTGTGTTGTGATGGCCGGGTTCCTTCTCTCCGCATGTGACCTGCTCGGAGCAACCGGGACCACGTCACGAGCCGCAGCAGACATTCAAGCCACGGCCACGACGGCGGTGCGGGTCGCGCTGCCCATCGAGGTTACGGCTACCCCAACGCGCGCCCCTCGGACTACATCAGACATCGAAGCGACCCTGTCGACGGTGGTGCGCACCGCTTTGGCCGCTCAAGCCAGCGCCCTTACCCCTCAAGCCACCGAGACTCCGCCCCCAGCTGCCATCGACACTCCTGCTCCCACTCCAACGCCTACGCCTGCGCCAACACCAACCCAGACACCGGCTCCGACACCCATACCCACCGCGACTCGAACGCCCTCACCGACTCCATCGCCGACGCCCTCTCCATCGCCGGTGCCCGCTCCAACCAGCGTGCCGACATCGGCGCCTGTGGTTACCCCCATCGCCACGCTTTCGCCCACGCCGGCCAAGGCTCCGACGGGCAACCTTGCGCCACGGGTGCCGTCGGGATGGGAAGCCCCCCTGATAGCTGCGAACAAGCCTGGTACTCTGCGCAACACCGAGCTGTCGGTGGACGATGTCACCTTGATCAGCTGGGCCATAGGCAACGACGGCCCTCACACCGTAAACGACAGCTTCTACGTCGATCTCTACTTCGACGGCGTCGTGGTCAAGCGCTGGATCAGCAATGGCATGTCGACCAACCTCTTCGCCTCGATCACAGGGTGGACGGGCCTGGCGGATGTAGCCAGGCTCACACCAGGAACCCATAGATTGAAGCTGGTCGTGGACTCGACGCGCCTGATAGTCGAAACGGACGAGACCGACAATACCTTCGAGGGCGAGTTTACCTGGGGTGGCGACCCGCCGGTATTGCCCGCCGTCACCAGGCTGCCGGACCTGGCGCCGTCCGCCCCCGAGGACTGGAGCGGGCCAATCGTGGCCACGTCATACGCGGGGGACACGGTCGACGGCCCGCTGTCGGTCGCGGTGCCTGCGTACATCGGATACAGCGCCGAGAACCGCGGGCTTTCGAGCACCCCTGCGGAAGTCTGGGTCCACCTCTATCTCGACGATGTCCTGGTCGATGTCGGGTCCTGGAACGGCCTCCTGGTCGACGAGCGGCTTGGGCAGCCGGGTTGGTCGAAGCTCTACGCCATGACGAACGTATCCCCGGGGGAGCACACCCTCAGGGTGGTCGTGGACCCGAACGACCTCATACCCGAGTCGGACGAGAAGAACAACGTGGTTGAGAGGGTCTATGAGTGGGGAGTCGGTGCCGTACCGGGAAAGCCACCTCCGAACGTCGAGCCCGCGCCCACGTCTCCTGCGCCCCTGACGCTTCCAAATCTGGTTCCCGGGTGGAGGTACGGCTCCGACGGCCCGATCATCGTGTCTTCCGAGGCGGGGACCCTATCGGACTCTCGTCTCGTCGTCGGTCAGACAGTATTCGTCGACGTGGTCGTGGCGAACCGGAGCGCGATCGACGCCAATACGCTCTTCACGGCGGACCTATTCTTCGATGGCAGCCGCATCAAGTCCTTCGAGTTCTCCGGCGCCACGAGAGGGGAGGTCCTGCGATTTTTTGAAGACTGGAGTGGTCTGACTCAGGAGGTGTCCGTGACGCCTGGGCCCCACACGCTCAGGCTAGAGATCGACCCATCCGACGCCGTGGCCGAGTCGGACGAATCCGACAACGTATTCGAGAAGACGCTTGTATGGGACGCCTTCGAGGTCCCGGCGCCTCCACCGGTAGGGTACACCGCTTCTCAGCTTTTGGAGATGGTGAAGACCCTCAATGCGCTTATCGACGACAAGACCTCCGTGGTCAGCGCAGAGTCCGACAGCCTGAGCGTCGACGTCTTGAAGGTGGCGGACGCGGGGTACTTCCTGCTGACCGGCACGAGCATCCTTGACGAGAGGGTCGAGATTTTCCTGACCACTCACGCGGGCTATCTTGACTGGATAGACCAGCACTTTGCAGCAAAATTCGCGGTCAGCGACGCTGCGGATTACGGCGCGGTGCTGGCGGCGCGGGAACGGATCAAGACCGATGCGCTGGGTTTCAAAACGCGGCGGAAGGGCAAGGTTGCCGTGATAGTCGACGCCGAGCGCCCCTTCGCGGATGTCTTGGACTCTCTGGTCCACGAGCTGGGCCACATGCGGCAGGACTTTCTCAATCCCGCGCAGTCGGAGGCGGGAGAGTCTTCATTCGCGCTGAACGCGATACAGGAAGCGGCCGCACAGCAGTTCGAGCGGGCCTTCTGGCTGGCGCTGGAGGACTTCACCGGCCTCTCCCTCCTTTCATACCCCGACCTCCCAGGTTTCCGGGCTCACATCGATCGGAGGCTGGACCAATGGCTGGAGAAGATCAGCTCTGACGAGCACGCGCTGGGTCATCTATTGCAGTGGCTGGCGGTCTTCAACGACCCTCAGCTCTCGCATCTTCGCGCTGAGCTCACGGGCGGCGAAGGCCTGACAGCCGCATCCGCTCTGGAGCTGTACAACTATCTTGTCGGTCTGCCTCCCGAGACGGCTACGGCCTATGTGAACGCGCGTCTCAGCGGACTCCCAACGTACCAGGAGGCGATAGCGGCCGAATCGCGACGGCGACTTGTCCCGGGGCTTCATCCAGACCTCGAAGCCTCGGCCGCGCTCAGGGTTCCCGGGCTTCTAGCCCCTTAGCTTAGCAGGGCGCTGAAAACCTCTTTTGTTTGGCCCCGCGTCTCGACCTGGCGTTCGAGGCATGACTGTGTGGTTCCGCAGGGTCGTGGTTTGCGGTTCAGGGCGCTTTATCTGAGGGACACCCGTTCGGCGATGCTCAGGGCAGGCTCCCTTCGATGGTTCGACAATCCTTCTCTGCGCTGGAGGACAGGTCTCACCACAGGCTCTGCTCAAGGCAGGCTCTCAGAGTCCCGGGAATCTCGATTCGTCGGGATCCGCACTCTCCATCTTGATCGGCCTGCTAGGCGGTTGATGTCGCCGGGGGCGCTGACGCAGGAGCGGAGGGCTGCGTTTGAACCATCGGCAGCCGGAGCGTAGAATGGGCGCAAACCCTCGGAGTCGCCTGGGGCGGTCCGATGGTCCGCGAAAGGGGTGCCGCACCATGCCAAGCAACAGGGTTACCATCGGAAACGTGGAGCTAGTCTCCCTCAGCGATGGAAACGGCGATCGAGACCCGGTAGAGACTTTTCCCGACAGCACCAGAGAGCAGTGGGCCGAGTACCCAGAGCTGCTCGATGCCGACGGACACGTACATCCGAGATACGGAACGGCCGCTCTGCGCTCTGGTGGGAAGCTCATCATCGTCGACACTGGACTTCAGGCTCCCGACGGCACGCTCCTGGACGACATGCGCGCTAACGGCATCGACCCCGGCGCCGTCGACCTGGTCGTCCTGACTCACCTGCATCCGGACCATGTCGGATGGAACCTTACTGACGGCAAGCCAACATTTCCGAATGCCCGCTACCTGGCCCCTAGGACCGACTGGGACTATTGGACCCAGCCATCGGTGCTGGAGGCCTCTGCCCATGTACAGGATCAGGTGATGCCCCTACAGGACCTGAACCTGCTGGACCTCATGGACGATGACTACAACATCACCGACGAGCTCAAGACGATGGCAACCCCGGGCCACACGCCCGGCCACACGTCCATCGCCATTTCGTCGGCGGGCCAGCGCGGCTTCATACTGGGAGATGTGGCGCACAGCCCCGCTCAGGCCCACTACACGGACTGGAACCCGGTCTTCGATATCGATCCGGTCCGATCCCGGAAGACCCGCCACGGCGTCATCGACCGCCTGGAGACCGAGGGGCCGCTGGTTTCGGCCGGGCACTTTCCCCACCCCGGCCTGGGTCGGTTCGTCCGCCGCGAGGGCCGCCGCGTTTGGCAAGGTATCTAGAGACTGGCGGTGGCTCCACCTCCGGTTTCGTTGGACCCGGCTGTCGAGGCCTTCATCGCGTCCCGGCGCGTCGGCCACTTGGCTACCGCGGACGCGGATGGAACGCCTCATGTGATTCCGGTCTGCTACGCCTACGATCGGGGACTGGTATACTCGGCCCTCGATCTGAAGCCGAAGCGAGTGCCGTCCCGAGAGCTTAAGCGCGTTCGCAACATCCGGGCCAATCCCCGCGTTGCGCTTGTCGTGGACGACTACTCGGAGGAGTGGGATGCCCTGGCGTACGTACTAATACAAGGGCAGGCGACGATACTTGAGTCGGGGGCCGAACGCGACCGCGCAGAGACGCTGCTCAGGGAAAAGTACGAGCAGTATGCGGAGATGCTCCAAGAGGGTTGTGCGACCCTGCGGATCACCCCCGAGCGCGTCGTGGCCTGGGGTCGTCCGTTTGCGCCCTGATCTGGCTTCTAACGTGATGCGGTGCGTGTGACTTCGTTAAGAGGCTCCCTGCGCCGACCGAGTGGCGGCGCGCTGGCGGCGGGCGCCTTGGTGCTCGTGGTGTCTGTCGCGCTGGCGGCGGGATGTGGCTCTCCCCAAGCCGACGAAGACCTTGCATACGAGGAGTACGAGCGGGGCTTGCGGCTCGAAGAGCAGGGCAACCTGGCGAAGGCGTTCGAGGCCTTTTCGGCTGCCATTGAGCTCGACCGCCGGCTGGCCGTGGCCTACTCCGCCCGAGGCAGCGTCTACCATAGGTATGACAACCTGGGTCTCGCGCTGGTCGATATCAACCGGGCCATAGCGCTCGACCCCGATCTTGCAATTGCCTACCACAACAGGGGTCTGGTCCTTGTAGCCGCCGAAAGCAATGAGGACGCCCTATTGAGCTTCTCCAAAGCCATTCAGCTCGATCCCTCCCTGGGAGATGCCTACTACCACCGGGCACGCGTCTACTACGCGTCGGACGACATCGAGGGATCCATAGAAGACCTAACGTCTGCCATCGAGCTGAC
>JADFIF010000001.1:0-25403 GCA_022566795.1 Chloroflexota bacterium | reverse complement strand
GCTTCTCCAAAGCCATTCAGCTCGATCCCTCCCTGGGAGATGCCTACTACCACCGGGCACGCGTCTACTACGCGTCGGACGACATCGAGGGATCCATAGAAGACCTAACGTCTGCCATCGAGCTGACACCCAGGTCCCCGAATCTGTATCTCACCCGGGGCCGGGTCTACGTGACCGCGGGCGACACCGCCAAGGCCGTAGCGGACCTGGAGCAGGTGCTGGCTTTGACCGAGAACGAGGCGCTGGCGGTGGCCGCCAGGCAGCTCTTGGCGCTGGTGCAGTGAGATTTGGCTCTCGGACCGGTCGCGAGATGGCGGCACGAGGTGAAGGCCAGTTGTGAACGCCAAAGGTAACGCCAGAGGCGGGGTGCTCCGATGGCCCGAGGGTGTGGATTCGTCCAGCGCCGTCTGGCTTGCCCTTATGTCTCTGATGCTGTTCGCGCTCCTCCTGCCCTTCTCGAGCTACGTGGCGGCCCTTCCGCTCATCCAGCGGGAGTGGGGATTGAACAACACTCAGGCCGGCGCCATCTACTCCGCCTACCTCGCCGGCTACGCCCTTTCGGCTCTGCTCATAATACCTTTGACCGACCGCGTCGGGCCTAAGTACATATTCTTTGCCTCGATCATGGTTTCGGTCGTTGCCCATGCGCTGTTTCCACTCGCGGCCTACGGCATGACCTCGGCCGTGGTGCTGCGCGCCGTCGCCGGAGTCGGCCTCGTCGGAATATACATGCCCGGGCTACGGATGATCTCCGAGCGGTTTTCCGAGGGGGGGCGAGGCATGGCAATGGGCCTGTTCGTGACAGCGTTCTACGGAGCCACCGCTGTATCTTTGGCTGCGACAGGTGGACTGATGGCGGCGCTCGAATGGCGTGACGCCTACCTCATAATGGCGTTGGCCGGAGGCGTGAGCCTCCCCATCGCCTACTTCCTCCTGAGGAATCACGACCACGTGCAACAAGCCCAATCGTCGGGCCGGTTGGACCTCGGCGTACTGAGAGATCCGCGCACACGTGCATTCATTCTCGGGTACACACTACATGCGGCCGAGCTCTATGTGGCGCGCATCTGGCTGCCGGCGTTCTTGACCGCCATTCTGGTGGCGCGGGGGATCGACAGCGCCCAGGCGGCGGTGACGGCCGCAACGGTCGGAGGGATCGCGCTTGCCGCAGGTTCGGTCGGCCCTGTGATGGGCGGGATTATGTCCGACCGGTGGGGCCGGGCTCCGTCGGCGGCAGCGATCTTCGCGCTCAGCGGCGCCTGCTCGTTGCTGATCGGCTGGATTGGCGACTTCCCACTGGGCATCGTAGTAGCGGTGGCCGTCGTTTACGGCTGGTCTATCGCCGCCGACTCGTCCATATACTCGACCGCCGTGACCGAGATCGCCGACTCCGACCGCCTTGGGTCGACGATGGCGGTGCAGGCGTTCCTGGGCTTCACGGGCGGGTTCATCGGTCCCATCGTCGTCGGCGGCATTCTGGACGTCGCTCCCGAGTCGCTCAAGTGGGGCATCGGCTTTTCCTTCGTCGGTCTGCTGGCCGTCGCGGCACTCGTGGTCTTGATGCGGATGCCAGCCGAGACGAGCGTGGCGAGAGCGGGAGTCGCGGGAGTACCACGTTCAGGAGAGTAGCGCTTGGTCGCGTAAGTCTTAGACCCTCTAACAAAACCTGCATTTATGTCATTCCTCTCAAATGCGGCCGTTCTAAGTTACAAGACTCCCGTCAGAGGGGCTTAGCCCCTCTGCACTCCCCATTTCTCATCAGCCTGTCAGGGTCGTAGGGGTAGGTTTCAAACCTCCGCGTGCCCTGACATGCCGCGGAGCCGAATCGCGACCGGCTAGGGAAACCGGCTGACCTCCGCCGACGTGTCTCTGAGCATGGTGGGCCTGATGGTCAGCTCGGGGATTGTCGCCCGCCCAGGGAGTCGCGCGATCAGCGTAATTGCCTCGGCCACATCCTCGGCCGTCGCCATCGTCGTCCGAGCTTCCGCGGACGGCGGCACTGGCCGCTTGTCCATGATGGGCGTGTCGATCTCTCCTGGGATTACAACGCTGGCCCTTACGCCGGTGTTCCGGAACTCGATGTTCAGGAATCCGGTGAAGTTGATGACGGCGGCCTTAGCGGCGCTGTACACCATCCCGCCGATGAGACCCGGATTTAACCCGGCCAGCGACGAGACGTTGATTATTGTGCCCTCCCCGGCCTCCAGCATGGCCGGCATCACCGCCTGCGTGCAGAATATTGTCCCCACCAGGTTCGAGTCGATGACGCTGCGTATCTCCTGCGGCGATGTGCTCATCAGCCTTCGGTGCGGCGAGCTATGCCCGGCGTTGTTGACGAGCACATCGATGCGGCCGAACCCTTCGAGCACGGTGGTGGCCATTTGCGTCACAGCATCGTGGTCGGCCACATCCAGCGGAAAGGCCTCGGCGACGCCGCCCGCTGACGCGACCTCGGCCTTGACGTCCTCGACTTTGGAGGCGGTCCTGCCCACCAGAATCACCGTTGCTCCCTCGCGAGCCATAATCAGCGCAGAGCTGCGGCCGATGCCGCTTCCTCCGCCGGTCACAATGCAGACCTTGTCCTTCAGACTCATTCAAAAACCTCGCAGCACTGATGTTGCGGAAAGGCGACGCCCCGCCGCCGGGACTTGCGGAGGATAGTGCATGGCGGTGAGTGGCGCAACCCGTAGCACCCTTTTCGGTTTCACGAGTTCAGGCCGAGCATCACCAGGCCGGCTACCACAATGGCCAGTCCGACAAACTGCGTGGCGCCGAGCCGCTCGCGGAAGACGACCAGACCGCCAAGGATGGGCACGATCGGATACGTCGTGGACGCAGCAGCCACGATCGAGATCACGCCGATCTCGGCGCCGCGCGCGAAGGCCAGCAGGCTTCCGGTCTCCAGCACGCCCACGACAACGACCCCCAGCGCCAGTGGTACGGTCAGTCTTTGCCATGGCCAGTCGCGCCGGATTGCCGACGCCGGGCCCAGCATCGCCAGCGTGAACAGCCTGCTGACGTAGATCGGCAAGAACCAACCGATCTCTTTGGCGAGCACACCGATAGAGTATATCCAGACCCCGATGCCGACGGTTATTACCAGCGCGATCAGGACCCCTGGCCCAATGCCCCGGCCGGACCGCATATCTCCGATGTTGATCGACGCCAACGCGACGCCTCCGATGGTCGCTGCCACCGCCACGGTCTGCCCTGCACTCAACCGCTCGCCGACGAACGCCACCGCCAGGAGCACGACCACCACCGCGTAGGCCGATGTCACGGGACTGACGACGGCCACCGGGCCCAGCTGAAGGGCCCGATAGAACGCCACCGTCACCGTGGCGCCCAAGACCGAGAGCCCGGCGAGCTGCGCCCACTGGGTCAGAGAGATGACGCCCAGGTCCCAGGCGACAAACATGTAGGCGGTGATTATCGCAATCGAGCAGAAATGCGATAGGAACGTGGTCCTCAGCACCCCCAGCCTTCGGACGACGGCAGCGGCCGCCACATCTGCGGTGCCGAGCGCAATGGCTGATATGAGGCCGAATATGACGCTTGTCAAGACCACGCTAGGCCGTGCATACCTCTTCCGAAAGGGGGGCTGTCAAATCACCCAGGTACAGCGGTGCGCCAGATCAGTTGGGAACACCGTTCACCGTCAAAGGCCGCCGTGGCCCGGCACGCTGGAGCCCACCAAGGCGATCTGACCCTCAGCCCAGGCCGAAGCGGCCTCCACGAAAGTCGAGTTTGCTGTTGAGGCGCATGAACTGGGCGATGTCCGCTTTAGAGAGAAGGCCGACGAGTCGCCCCTCTTCGAGAACAGGGGCCTGATTGATCGAGTGCTCGCCGAGCATCTCCAGCCCGTGGGCAAGTTCGTCGTCTGGCTTGAGGGTCCAAAGCGGCGTGCGGGTCATGCATTCGCGCACTGTGGCCAGAGCCCACCGGTGCTGAGGCACCCCCTTGATGTCCGACAGGCTGATGATGCCAACGAGCGACCCCTTCTCGCACACCAGGACAGCCAGAGTACCTTGCTGCACTAAGGGCCCGTAAACCGCCGACGAAACGGAGGCGTCTGGGTCGATTGTGGGTGGGTCCAGTCGCATCGCATCCTTGACCCCGAACCCCCGCAGACTCGTCTGGACCTTCATCTCCCTGCGAGCGGTGCTGGCGGACCTGTTCAGAAACATTCCGATAAGGGCGAACCACAGACCTCCCACCAGGTTACCCTGGAGCACCTGCCAGACGCCCAGGAGAATGAGCAGGATGCCCATAGCCTGCCCACTCCCAGCGGCCACCTTGGTGGCAGACGAAAGGTTGCCCGTTACTGCCCAGATGATGGCTCGAAGGATGCGTCCTCCATCGAGGGGAAATGCGGGAAGGAGATTGAATATGCCCAGCACCAGGTTGATGAACCATAGGTAGAGCAGCACCGCCTCCACCACAGAGAGCGGCACCGTCACAACGCCAAAGGGCGTCGCCGGAGCTGCCTCGCCGCCGATGACACGGTAGGCCAAGAAGAGCAGGCCTGCCAGCGCCAGACTTGCCGCGGGCCCAACCGCCGATATTACAAACTCGTCCCGGGGTCCTTTCGCCTCGGCCTTGAGGTTGCTTACGCCCCCGAGCAGAAAGAGGGTGATGCCTCCCACCTCGATGCCGCTGGCCCGCGCGACAACCGAGTGTGCGAGCTCGTGGACCAGCACCGAAACAAATAGCAGCAGCGCTGCCAGAAAGCCCACTGCCCAGTAGGTCGGCGTGCTCCACGAAGCGTTGAGGCCGGGTAGAAAATCTCTGGCCAGGCTCCAGGAGAAGAACAGCAGCACCAAGAACAGGGAGTAGTGTATCCCCACGTCGATGCCGGCGATTTTCCCTAGACGAAGCGTTGAGCCCATGACTTTCCAAACTCGTCCTTACGACGATGCCGGAGCGTTCGTGTAGGGGCGGGTTTGTGACCCGCCCGCCGCCTCTAATCGATAATCGTAACGCCAATCAGGTGGCCGACGCCAAAGGTTACGGCCGCGGCCGCTCCCCCGGCCAGGAACATGCGGAGCGCGCCCCAGGTGGCGCTCTTGCCGGAGATTTTCGCCAGAGCCCAGCCAACGACTAGCAGGGCGACGGCCGCGGATACCCCGCTGAGTCTGAAGGCCAGATCGCCGGCGTCGAAGATGTAGGGCAGGATGGGCACGATAGCCCCCGCGAGAAAGGCCAACAAGGAGCTGATCGCGGCCCCCCAGGGAGAGCCTAGCTGGGTCGGGTCGAGGCCGAGCTCTTCCCGGGCCATGGTTTCCAGCGCGGCCTCGGGGTTCGCCATGATCTGCTTGGCCACACTCTCGGACTGCTCGCGAGACAGGCCCTTGGCCTGATAGATGAGGGTTAGCTCCTCCTCCTCTTCCTCTGGCCACTCTCTGAGCTCAGCCTCTTCGACTGCGATCTGATGCTCGTAGATGTCGCGCTGAGAGCGCATCGATATGTACTCCCCGGCCGCCATCGAGAAGGCGCCGGCAACCATCCCCGCGACCCCGGCCAGCAGCACGAAGTCCGCATTGCCAGTCCCCCCGGCGACGCCCATGACCAGGCTGAAGTTGGAGACGAGGCCGTCGTTGACGCCGAGCACCGCAGCGCGAAGGCTTCCGTCGCCTCCTGTCATGTGGCGGCCCTCGGCCCGAATGGCCGCTACCGGACCGAGGCCGTCGGCCATCTGCCGAAGCTCGCGCGCGTGCATGCGCTCTTCGCGAACCAGGTCCCTGGCCTCAGGGTCAGAGGCATAGGCGCCGATCTCCCGGGCCTCGCTCCTAAGGAGATACGGCACGACTCGGTCGGTGCCGACGACGCGGGCCGCCAGCCTGAACAGCCACAGCTTGAAACCGCCATCGGTCTCAAGCTCCGCTGAGTCCAGCCCCAACTTCTCAGCCCATCTCGAGGCATGACGCATCTCGGCGTCCACGAGTCGTCGGAACAGGTCGATCTTCGCGGGGTCCCTCTCGAGCTCTGCCATGCAGCGGTACATGGCAGCGGCTTCGAGCTCGGCCTTCAGGTAGGCTCGGTATCGACTGTCACTCGAGCTGGATGGGGCTGGGGCCAATACCTCTTCTCCTAGCTACGACCACGAGGGCGGAGACCGGCTATGATCCCATTTACTATAGCATCTGCCGGTCCGTTCGAAGCGCCGAGTAGCTAGCTCCGGCGTCTGCAGACCATCGTGAAGCGATGCCCGGCCGGGCTGGTCTGGCGGCTGGCGACGGCACGCGCTCAGGGGCGGAGCGCCGACTCCGGGCCAGGGCTAAGAAACTATCTCAAAAAGGCGAAGGCCTTATTCCCACCCACCCGCCCACAGGGTCTTTGGCTTCTGGGGGCACATCCCTTCGACAGGCTCAGGGCAGGCTCCCCAGACTCCTTGCCAGTCCCGACTCGTCGGGATCTGGACTCCCCGGACGGGATTTTGAGATAGTTACTAAGGTCGCTTGTGCGGACTGGCTACAGTCCGCACAAGCTTCAGACGCCTTGCCGTCAGATGGCAATCCCCAGCCGCGCGCGGATCGCCTTGAGACGGTCCAGGTTTTCCTTATCCGGTCCCTTCTTGTCCGGGCCCGGGACCTCCAGAACAAAGGGTACATCGCGGAACGCCGGGTGGCTCATGAGCACCTCGAACCCGGCGATCCCTATGTGGCCGTCTCCGATGTTCTCGTGGCGGTCGACTCCTGAGCCCAGCTCCACCTTCGCGTCATTGGCATGGACGGCGACCAGCCTGTCCAGACCGATCTCCCGGTCGAACTCGTCCATCGCGTCGTCCAATGCCTTGGGATCGGCGATGTTATATCCGGCCGCGAAGCAGTGCTCCGTATCCAGACATACCTTCATTCGCGGACTGCCGACGGCCTGGATCAAGCGTCCGATCTCGCCGAAGGACGCTCCGATCTGCGAGCCCATGCCGGCGCAGTTCTCGACTATCAGCCACGCGTCGTTCGGGCTCCTCTCCAGCACCTCGGTCAGTGCCGATGCGGCCTGGTCCAGCACCCCGTCGAAGCCGACGCCCTTGTGGCTTCCGCCGTGGAAGATCACGCCCGCCGCGCCCACCTGGGCGGCCACATTCATGTTCTCCACCAGCAGGTCGACCGATTTCTGGACCAGGTCTGGCGTGCCGCCAACGTTGACGAGATAGCTTCCGTGAAAGAACGTAGGGGCCACTCCGGCCGCCTCGGACTTCTCTCGAAAGGCCAGGACGTGCTCCTCTTTCGGGCTGTGGAACCTCCACTGGCGTGGAGACGACACGAAGACCTGAATCGTCTCGGCCCCCATCTCCTGGGCACGGTCGATCGCCTTGTCTAGTCCGCCGGACGCCGATACGTGGGCTCCCAGTCGCATTTGCCGGACTCCTCTCCCAAGGCCGTCTTCCGTCACACCCGGGCTCGTCATGTGCGCGGCGTTCGTCGACGATTATACCCGTCGCTAGTCCCACACGCCAAAGCCTTCGTCCCGGCGGCGCCCTTGATGGTGTCGCGAGCGCTGGCCTATAATCGCAGCAAGGCCTCGCTGCCGTCGCCACGCCGCCGTCGAAGGAGGATGAGAGAGGATGAGCATCAACACTATCGCCATACAGAGCCCGGGGGACATGGGTCACGCCGTCGGTCGTGCTCTGGGCGAAAACGGTTTCAACGTGATTACGTGCCTTGCGGGAAGAAGCGAGAGAAGTCGCGAGCTGGCGTCACAGGGCAACATGCGGGAGGTCCCGTCCTACGAGGCACTGGTGGAGGAGGCCGACGTCGTGCTCTCCATCCTTGTGCCGGCGCAGGCTACTGCCGTGGCGGCGCAGATCGCCGACGCGTTAAGGGCCACCGGAGCCCATACGCCCTTCGCGGATTGCAACGCGGTCTCGCCTCAGACCACGGCCAAGATGGCCTCGATCGTCAACGGCGCGGGCGGCCGGTTCATCGACGGCTCGATCATCGGCGGTCCGCCAGGTCGGGGCGCGCCACCCAGGTTCTACGTGTCGGGACCCGACGCCGGCCTGATGTCGGAGCTGGACGGAAAGGGCATCGCCGTCCGGCCGCTTGGCGATGCCATCGGGAGGGCGTCCGGCATCAAGATGTGCTATGCGGCCATGACCAAGGGTACGTCGGCGCTGCACATTGCGCTGCTGACCGCCGCCGAGGCCCTGGGCCTGACCGAGGAGCTTTACGCGGAGCTCGAGTCAAGCCAGCCCGAGGTCTTCGCTCGGATGGAGGCCGCGTTGCCCCGGCTTCCGGCCAACGCACATCGGTGGGTCGGCGAGATGGAGGAGATCGCGGCCACCTTTAGTCACCTCGGCGTCACGCCGGGTTTTCATCAAGGCGCGGCCGAGATATTCAGGCTGCTCGGAGAGACTCCCTTCGCCAGTGAGACCCCGGAGACCGTCGACCGCAGCCGCACCCTGGCGCAGACGATCTCGGTCGTGGCGAAACATCTGCCGGCGCCCGTGTCAAAGGCGGGGAGTGGCGGCTAGCGACGATGCACGCGCTGGTCCTCACCGAGCCAGGCGAAGAGCCGTCGGTAGCCCTGAAGGAGGTCGGGAGCCCGGCTCTCGGCCCGCACGACGTGCTGGTCGAGGTTGCGGCATGTGGGTTTTGCTACCACGACGTGGCCGTCATGCGGGGGGTTCTTCGTCGCGGTGTGAAGCCTGAAGTCGTCTTGGGCCACGAGATATCGGGGCGCGTCGCCGAAACGGGCAGCGCGGTCACGACCGTGGCTGCGGGCGACACCGTCGTCGCGGCGCTGACAATCTTCTGCGGAGAGTGCTCTCGCTGCCGCCAGGGCTCCGAGTACAGGTGCCTTAGCGGCAAGGGAGTCGGCCACGGTGTAGACGGCGGCTTCGCCCAGATGGTCGCACTTCCAGAGACCAGCGTGGTCGCGGTTCCTCAGGGGCTCAGGCCCGAAGATTCCGCGCTCCTTGCCTGCCCGATCGGCGTAGCGCTTCGGGCGCTGGAGGACGTGGCCCGCCTGAAGCCGGGCGAGACGGTGTTGGTCACAGGCGCGGGGGGCGGGCTCGGTGTCCACGCGGTCCAGGTTGCCTCGGCTCTGGGCGCGAGGGTTCTGGCGGTCACCACGTCTCCCCAGAAGGTCGAGCCGCTGGAAGGCCTCGCCATCGCGGAGGTGGTGCTGGCAGGGGAGCTGGACTACTCCGAGATCGTCATGGCGCTGACCGAAGACAACGGCGTCGACGTCGTCTTCGACACAGTCGGCTCCGCCATCTTCCGGTCCAACCTCGCGAGCCTAGCCCAGTTCGGGCGCATGGTCCTGCTGGGCGAGATTACGGGAGGGCGCGCAAGCATCAATCCCGCCGAGATTCTGTTCCGCGATGCGACCATCGTGGGATCCACAGGGGCCGAACGCCGGCACATCCGAAAGGCTGCGGAGATGGTGGCGGCTGGCCTAGTCCGGCCGGTAATCAGCCGGAAGTTCGCCCTTGCGGATGCGGTAGAGGCCTATCGCCTCATGCGAGACAGGCAGACGTTTGGGCGGGTTGTGCTGGTGCCCTAGCCATCGTCGGGCTCAGGCCGACACGCCACCTCTTGAAACTCTGCCTTAACTGGTGGTGGCAACCTGACGGGACCGGCCTCGCCTGATCAAGCGTCCGAAGTCGCCCTCTTCCCACGATACCAGCACCTGGGTCGCTATGGCGATGGAGCTATACGTACCGGCAACGACGCCGATTAGGAGCACCAACAGGAAAGACCTGAGGGTTACGCCACCGAACAGCATCAGCGCCGACAGCGTGATGAGAAGCGTGAGACTGGTGTTGAGTGACCTTCCGAGCGTCTCGCTGATGCTGACGTTCACGCTCTCGGTGAAGCGTCGATTGGGGAATACCAGGACGTTTTCACGCAGACGGTCGAAGACGACGATCGTGTCGTTGACGCTGTAGCCTATGACGGTGAGCAGCGCGATGAGGAACATCGTGTTGACTTCCATATCGGCAACCTCGCCGAGAATGGCGAATATCCCGACGACGATCATCGCGTCGTGAAGCAGGGCAACGATTGCCGCTACTCCATACCTGAACGGACTGGGCAAGTTTCTGAACGCCCACCAGACGTAAAAGAAGATCCCGACGGCCGACAGCAGTACGGCGTACAGCGCGTTGCGAACCGTCTCTCCAGCGACCACTGGCGAGACGAGATCGAACGAGAGGATATCGACACCCTCCGGTGACAATCTGTTCTCTAGCCTCTCGACGATGGCGTTCTTTCTTTCGTCCGTGAGCTCCTTCGTGCGGACGAAGAAGAGGCCACCTCCGAGCCGTTGAACGATCGCGTCGGGCTGGCCGATGCGCACGAGCTCAAGCTTGATATCTTCCTGCTCTACGGGCTGCGCAAACTGGAGAGACAGCGTCGAGCCGCCCGTGAAATCGATGCCCGCATTCAGCCCCGGCGCGATTATCAAGAACACGACGCCGGGCAGTATGACCGCCAGTGACAGCAGATAGAACCAGCGTCTCTTGCTCGCGAAGTCGATGCCCATTAGCTCCTCTGCGCGGCGGGCGCCGCCTGCTGAAGTTGCGGCAGCTCTGCCCCGCCGGACGGCACGAACCAGTTCAGCTTATGCGCGAGCGGGGTCGCGGCGACGGCCCGCAGCAGGGTTCGGCTTACGACGATGGCGGAGAACATGCTCACCGCCACGCCAACGGCCAGCGCGACGGCGAACCCCTGCACGACCGTGGTGCCGAGCTGGTTGGAGAAGTAGAACAGTATCCCGCAGGTGATCAGGGTGGACACGTTGCTGTCTCGAATGGCTGGCCAAGCCCTGTCGAACCCGTTGTTGATGGCCGATCGCAGGGTCCGGCCCAACCTGAGCTCGTCCTTTGTGCGCTCGAAGATCAGAATATTAGCGTCCACGGCCATTCCGACTGACAGAATGACGGCGCCCACGCCTGACAGCGTGAGAGTGATTGGCAGAACCTTGAAGATGGCCAGGACGATCGCCATGTAGAAGATCAGCGCGATGGACGCCACCACGCCGGGCACGCGATAGTACAGCGTCATGAACACGAGGACCAACGCGAGCCCGATCAGTCCGGCCGAGACGCTCTTTGAGAGCGACTCGGCCCCGAGGATGGCGTCGACGTCTCTCTCCTGGATTGGATCGCCGATGGACACAGGCAGGCTACCCGCTTCCAGCAGCAACGACAGGTCTCTGACGCGGGCGAGGGTGAAGTTTCCCTGGATGATGGCGGTCCCCGAGGTTATTGCCGATTGGACGATGGGGGAGATCAGCTCTTCGCCGTCCAGGAATATGGCGATCGAGTCGGAGGTGCCCGCGATCTCCGAGGTCAGCTCGCCGAAGATTCGCGTGCCGCGCGCGTTGAACTCTATGTTGACTACGGGAAACCCGCTGGCGTCCTGCGTGCTCGCATAGGCCCTGTCCAGGTCTTCGCCAGTAAGCCCAATATCGTCGTCAGTAAAACCCAACACCTCCGTGAACTCGACCGTAGGGCTGTCCCCCAGCAGGGCCTGGAGCGACTCGACGCTTGAGGTCGCCAGTGTCTCATTGTCCACGGGGACGACGAAAGAAAACTGGTTGCTCTCCTCGACCCGCTGTATCGAGAGGGCGTTTGCGTCGAACCGGATCGATCGATCGCCCGCGATGGCGACCTCCAACCTTCCCGGCGGCGCGCTGCCGCCAGTGATGGCCTCGATGAGACTGTCGTTCAGCCTCGCGACCACATCGGCGAACCTCTGGGCCCCTGCGTCCGTAAACTCGATCAACACCGCCGGAGGCCCCTCCGGGGCTTGAGCCTCCGTCTCTTCGGCACTGGACGTGGCGGCTGCCTCGGGCGCGACTGGCGCGACTGGTGTGCCTGGCGTGGCGCCGGGCACCGTTCCGGCGAAAACGGCTACGATGTCGCTGCCGGCTATCTCCTCCAAGGGCCTCGCGGTGTTGAGCCTCCGGTGCTTGAAGACCAGCTGGGCGGTCTCCCCAATGAGGCTCTTTGCTCGTTCGAGGTCTTCGACGCCCGGAAGCTGGATGAGAATCCGGTCCTCGCCGAGAAGCTGAATGATCGGCTCGCCTAGACCCGACGCGTTGACGCGTTTCTCGATCGAGCGCTTGAGCGCCTCCATCGCCTCGGGCGGAGGAACTATCGGCTCGCCCGTTTCGTTATCTCTGGCTTGATAGACCAGGTGGCTTCCGCCCTGCAGGTCCAGGCCCAGCTTCAGGCCGAGCGGCGTGTCGCCGCCCCGCTCGAAGTTGCCCAGGCTGATCGTCTGAAATCCCAACACCAGTCCGGCGAACGTCGCCACGACGGCGATGAATATCAGTGTCCTAAGCTCCCTACGCACCGCTAGGTCCCCCAGCGTCGACGTTGGCCTCTACAAGACGCAGCGCTTCGTCCTTGGTGGTTATCTCTCCGCTTGCCCGTGCCTCGCGCACAAGCTCGACAAGCCGCCCCACCTGCGGCCCTGGCCGCAGATCGAAGGTATGCATTATATCGTGGCCGTCGAGCAGGTTTGTAAGCGTCTGTGGGGCCTTTTGTTCGAGACCTTCCCGCAAGATGTGGCCGACGATCCGGCAATGCTCCACCCATTCCTGCCGTCCGAGATTTGGTCCACGGGCCGCCAAATAGTCAGCCAGGTTGAGGTAGAGGGTGTCCACCGCCATATCTCCGACGTCACGGTAGTAGCGATATACAGCCTTGCGGCTGGGCGTTTCGCCCTTCTGGGCCATCTGGCTTGGCCGCAGGTGGTGGCGCACCATCGTGCTTACTGCTTCGACACCTTTTCGGCTCAGCCGCAATCGCCCAAGAACGCGCTCGCTCACCTGAGAACCCTCGGTGTGATGCCCGAGAAACCGAATCCGGCCCGTGGGCTCGACGGTCCTTGTCGCGGGCTTGGACACGTCGTGAAGTAGCCCAGCCAATTTTAGCAGCGTCAATCGGCTGTGTCCGTCGCTCACCCTGGCGTCGAAGTAGCTCTCCATCGAGTCGAAAGCCGGCCTGAGCTCCACCACGAAATCCTGCTCCCCGTCTCCACAGCCGATGATATGCTCGACCTGGCCCGCGGTCTCCAACAGGTGGTTGAAGACATCCCAGTAGTGCTCCTTGGGCTGCGTTACGCCTCGCGCTTCCTCGAGCTCGGGGAGGATGCGAGTCAACAGTCCCAGGCCATCGAGGTGCCTCAGCGCCACCGTGGCGCCGCGGGGCGCCATCAGCTTCAGCAGCTCATCCCTGACCCGCTCAGGAGCAATAGATGCTACGAGGTGAGCATCGTGCCGGATTTGCTTTTCGGTGCCGGCCTCGATCCTAAAACCGAGCTGCGCGGCAAGTCTGGGGGCCCGCAGCAAACGCGCCGGGTCGGCCCTCAGCGCTGAGGGAGAAACGGCTCGGATAATGCGGTCGTGCAGGTCTGTCCGGCCTCCGTAGGGGTCGATGACGTCGTCGAAGTTCCCTGCCGCCGCAGCCTCGAGGGGCACCGCCATCGCGTCAACGGCGAAATCCCGCCTGGCGAGATCGTCGTGAATTCCGCTCTCGGCGGACGTCAGGTCGAGCCACCACGAGTCGTCAGACTCTCGGGGCAGCACGACGCGGGCAATCCCGCGCTCGGCGTCGAGGGGAACGAGGTGACCTCCGAGGAGCGGCGCCAGCTCACGGGCGAGCGCCAGGGCATCGGTTGAGACTGCGACGTCGATGTCGCCCGTAGCCTGCCCACGCAGATGGTCGCGAACGGCGCCTCCTACCAGGTGCGCTTGAACGCCCCTAGACGCGATCGCCTGAGCCAGCCTGGATAGGAGACCCGAAGCGTCCGGACTCATCACGACATTTTCCCGATGGGATGTCTCAACCGGTGGAGCTGGTCGCCGCTGACGCGAAGCGTTCATCCTGCGTTCATCTTGAAGGAAGCGATGGACCCGACGCCTGGGCGAAAGCCTGTCCAAAGAAGCCGACCGAAAGGGTCACATCAACTTGAGGGAGGCCGGCGTGTCCTGGGAATCGGTCGCCGCCGCCTGCGAAGCTTCGGAGCTTGCGCCGACGGGGGATAGGCCGCGGTGACCGTTCGCCGCTCCGTTCCCCGGCTCCAAAGCCTCATCCTCCACTGGGATCAGCTGCTGATGGGCCTTCAAGTGGTCGACGTAGAGAATGCCGTTGAGATGGTCTACCTCGTGCTCCAGCGCTTGCGACAGCAGGTCTTCGGCGCGAAGCCTTATGAGCTTGGCGGAGTGGTCCATGGCCCGGAACTTGACCCACACCGATCGCATGATAAGCGCCTTGTAACCGGGGATGCTTAGGCATCCCTCCTCGACTTCCCGCTCTCCCTCACGATGCGATATCTCGGGGTTGATGTAGATTCTTGCCTCTTCTTCCTCGGGTAGCTTGATGACGATCACTCGTCGCGGGACCCCTATCTGATTCGCCGCCAGTCCGACACCGCCCGCATCCATCATCGTGTCGACCATGTCATAGGCAAGGCGCAAGACGGAAGAGTCGATCTTTCTTATCTTCTTTGCCCGTTGCCTGAGGGCTGGGTGTGGTAGCTTGAGAATGGGCCGAATCGCCAACTCTAGAACCTCTTCACCGCACCATCACTCTGATATTATTCTAAGCATCTCTGAACAAGATTATATCTGCCTTGGAGTTGGGCTGTAAAGCCCATCGTATCGGGCTCAAAGGGCCGACCGCCGCATCGAGAGGCGTCGAGTGAAGGTACTGGTCACCGGGTCATCCGGCTTTATCGGCTCCGCACTGGTGCCATTTCTCGAGGACAGAGGGCATACGGTGCTCCGGCTTGTCAGAAGGCGCCCTGAGCCCAATGGCACGGAAATCAGATGGGACCCTGTTGCCGGCGAGGTAGACCGGGCGGGCCTCGAGGGCGTGGAAGCCGCTGTGCATCTGGCCGGAGAGAATATCGCGTCGGGCAGGTGGACAGCCGCTCGTAAGCGACGGATCATGGACAGCCGGGTCGAGGGGACCAGGCTGTTGAGCGAAACCCTCGCCCGGCTCGAACCGCCGCCGAAAGTCCTGGCCTCCGCCTCCGCGAAGGACTACTACGGTGACCGGGGCGCCGATTCCCTTACCGAGGAAGAGCCGCCGGGCCGAGGGTTTCTTCCAGAGGTCGTTCGCCAGTGGGAGGGCGCAACCGAGCCTGCCAAGGCCGGTGGCATCAGAGTGGTTACCCTGCGGTCGGGCCTGGTGCTTGGCCGCACTGGCCCGCTGGCGAAGATACTGATGCCGTTCAAGCTCGGCCTAGGCGGCAGGCTCGGCAACGGCGCCCAGTACATGAGCTGGGTGTCGCTGGAGGACTACGTCCGTGCCGTCGAGCACGTTCTGGCCGCGGACGACATCTCCGGGCCAATCAACGTCTCGGCGCCCGGCGCCGTCACCAACGCCGAGTTCACGAGGGTCCTTGGGCGCGTCCTGTCACGCCCGACGCTCTTCCCGGTGCCCGCCCTGGTCATGAAAACGGTGTTCGGGGAGATGGCAGACACGTTGCTGGCAAGTGTCAGGCAGGACTCGTCGAAGCTGCGCGATTCTGGGTTCGAGTTCCTACACCCAGACCTGGAGAGCGCGCTGAGGGCGATCCTTGGGCGGCCGGCATGACCAAAGAGGCTTCGCGCCGCGAAGATCGTCGATGACGCGTAACCATCAACGCGCACCTTGACAATTCTGGCCCCTAGGTTACAATTTTCAGGAGGTATGTATACGCGCGAAATGAATCTCCGCCGGACGCTGCAAAGAGGTGTTCCGGCAACACCCAGCCCCAGCGTTTCGAATCTCGTGAACCCCTTCCGAAGCAGGAAGGGTTTTTTGTTGGCCTGCCACTCGGTCCAAAGCCGGGGAGATCGCTCCGACGAGGCATCGGGGCAACTCTCGCTAAGCGCAGACCCGCCGTAGCCGAAACGGCGACCAGCTAGACCCGCTAGAGGTGGATCATGAGATTCTCTCTGTCGTTCCTGCCTGTCTCTCTGTCGTTCCTGCCTAAGGAAAACCGGTTCTTCTTCCTGTTGCACCAGAGCGCGCTGAACATAAGAGAGGTGGCGGTAAGGCTGCACGACCTGTTTGAGAACTTTGAGAACGTGCCCGAGAAGGTCCGAGAGATCAAGGACCTGGAGGAGTTCGGCGACCAGATCATCCACGACATCACGAACTCGCTGCACCGCACCTTCGTCACTCCGATCGACAGAGAGGACATCCTCGCTCTCGCAGCCAGACTGGACGACGTCGTCGACGCCATCGATGAGGCGGCCCAGTACATCGTGGAGTACCGGATAGAGGAGCCGACCGAGTACGCGCTGCAGCTCTCGACCATCATCATCCAGTGCGCCGACGAGCTCGAGCGAGCCGTAGCCATGCTTTCCACCCGAGGATCCAAGCTCCGGGACATACTGCCGATGGCGGTCGAGATCAACCGGCTCGAGAACGAGGCCGACCAGGTTACCAGCCGAGCCAGGGGCGAGCTGTTCGACAATGATCACGGGATGGGGCACATCCTCAAGTGGCGCGACATCTACGACGACCTGGAGCAGGCCACGGACAGGGCCGAGGATGCCGCCGACGTCCTCGAAGGCATTGTGCTGAAGAACTCATAGGCTGCCAGATGGCCAAGGCCACGCACGAACGATGATCAACGAGTTCTCCCTCGCGTTCCTGATCGTCGTCATCGTAGTGGCAGTCGTATTCGACTTCGCAAACGGATTCAACGACGCGGCCAACGCCATCGCGACCGTCGTCTCGACGAGAGTCATGTCGCCCCTGGCGGCGGTGTTGATGGCGGCCGCGATGAACTTCGTCGGAGCCCTGGCGGGCACCGCGGTGGCCAAGGCCGTGGCGAAGGGCGTCGTGAATCCGGAGGACATCACCCTTCTGACAGTGGCCGGCGGCGTCGCCGCTGCGGCCACCTGGGTCTTCGTGGCCACGCGCTTCGGCATGCCCGTTAGCGGCAGTCATAGCCTCATCGCGGGCGTCGCGGGAGCTGGCCTCGCCCACGGCGGTTTCGATGCTCTCGCGGGGGCCGGAATCATAAGAATCGTCCAGGGGCTTATCTTCTCACCCATCATGGGCTTTCTGGGTGGATACATACTGATGCTGTCCATCTACTGGGGGCTGAGAAGGGTGGCCCCGGCACTGATATCCGCAGCCTTTGGGAAGCTGCAGATACTGACCGCGGCGGCGATGGCCTTTAGCCACGGCTCCAACGACGCGCAGAAGACTATGGGCATCATTGCCCTCGCGCTCGCCGTCTCGCCTGCCTACACCGCGATGGACGCTTCTAACATAAGCGTGCCCCTCTGGGTCATAATCCTGTCGGGCACGGTGATGGCGGCCGGTACCTACCTCGGCGGCAGCCGCGTCATCCACACGCTGGGGGTGCGGATCGTCGCCATGAGGCCCGTGCACGGTTTCGCGGCGGAGGCGTCGGCCGCCTCCGTAATCACCTTCGCGTCGCGCATCGGACTGCCCATTAGCACGACGCACGTCATCACGTCGTCCATCCTCGGAATGGGCTCCACAAGAAGGCTTTCGGCGGTGCGCTGGGGCGTAGCCCAGGGCATCGTCTACGCCTGGATTCTGACGTTTCCGATATGCGGCCTGCTGGGGGCGGGGATTTACGGCCTGCTGAGGCTGGCTTCGTAGAGCGACGCCGTCGTCCGGCCGCTAGGTCGGCTATGCACGACAGGCCTATGCCATCCGGATGCCGTGCGCTGGAAAGATCAGCTTGTGCGCCGCCTGTACGCTGGCCTCGGCAAAGGTCTTCGTGTCGTGTCGGACCGAGTCTTCTATCTGGAGCTCTTCTGGGTCCCTCAGGGCCGCTACGCCGTAGGCATCACGGTACGGTTTCGGGATCTCTGGGGCGAACTCCTGCTCGGACATGACCCCGAACGCCAGCGTCCAGGCCCTGGACACGGCATGCAGATCATACCCTCCTCCGCCAAGCGCGAGCCACTTGGCCGGCGCTTGGCTCGCGAGCTCGGCGACCGCCTGCTCGAAACCCTGGACGGTAAGCGCCAGGTGGGTGATCGGGTCCTTGTAGTGTGAGTCGATGCCGAGCTGCGACACCAGGACATCAGGGCGGAAGGCTGCCAGCAGCGGCGGAACGACCTCTCTCAGCGACCAGAGGTACACCTCGTCCGTGGTGTAGGGGTATAGCGGGATGTTGACCGAGTAACCTCTGCCGCGTCCGGCGCCGGTCTCCTGGCTGAAGCCCGTGCCTGGAAACAGGAAAGCGCCCGACTCGTGAAACGAGATAGTCATCACGGCGTCGGTGTCGTAGAAGGCGTGCTGAACGCCGTCGCCGTGATGGCAGTCGATATCCACGTACGCCACCCGCATCCCGTGCGCCAGGAGCGCCTTGATGGCGATGACCGGGTCGTTGAACACGCAAAAGCCGTAGGAGTACCCGGGCATCGCGTGGTGCAGGCCGCCGGATATGCTGAAGGCGACGTCGCATTCGTCGGCCATCAGCATCTCGGCCGCCTTCAGCGAGGCGCCGGTCGACCACGCCGCCGCGTCGTATATTCCCTCGTAGGCAGGGTTGTCGCCGGGCCCGAAGTTGAACTCCGCGGCGTCGAGGTCCGTCTCGCCTCGACCGAAGCGCTGGACCGCCCGCAGATACTCCCGCGTGTGGTAGGTGGCGAGCTCCTCCTCCGACGCCGTCCTGGGGCTTACGAGGGATACGTTGGCCGCGTCGAAGGCGCCGTAGGCCTCCAGGAGCTCTCTCGTGTATCGGAGCCGCACCGGCTTCATGGGGTGTTCTTCGGAGAGGACGTGCTGCGACAGAACGTCGCCGTAAACGAAGACTGCTCTTCGAACCATTTGCGCCCTCTTATACCGATTCTGTTTGAAAACGTCGTAAATTGCGAGCGGTTCTTACGCCCTGGACAAGGTCGTGTCTTGTAGGGGTAGGCCCCTGTGCCTGCCCAGACCTTGGGCAACCAGGGGGTTGCCCCTACAAATATGTTGGGAGGGGACAGCTCTGGCTAACCGCCCAGCGAGAACGTCATGTCGGCGCGCGAGATCGTGAGGTCCAGTCCGAGCTCCTCCGCGACGGCGGGCAGCTCCCCGCGTATGGCAGCCTCCCAGGGCGGGCTCATGTGCGACACGATGACCTTGGGTAAGCGCCCGTGCTTCGCCTTGAAGTGCGTCAGAGTCTCCAGCAGGAGCTTGGGGGTCAGGTGCCCGGCCTGCAGGGCGCTTGCCTCGTTTTCGTTGCCGAAGGTCACCTCAGTGAGCAGCACGTTCGGGGAGACGTGGTCCCACGCGTCGCTGACCCCCCGGCCCGCGTCGCCCGTGTAGAACAGGCTCACGTCGCCCGACACAATCTGGAAGCCGGCCGCGGGAACGGCGTGAGGCACAGGCACGGCCTTCACCTTATAGCCCAGCACGTCATACTCCTTGTAGAAGTCGACTACGTTCAGCCTAAACGCAGGCTTTCCGGGGCCCGGGGTCCGCAGAAAGTCGGGGTAGAGACTGCCGTCCAGCAGCTTTTCGCTGATGAAGTCGGCGGTGTCCTGAATCGCATAGAGGTCGATGGTTACGTCCTTGTCGCGGATAAAGAGCCCCAGGGGCAGGATGTCGCGGACGTGGTCGAAGTGCCTGTGGGAGAGGATAACCGCGCGGATGCCCCTCTGCTCCTCGAACGTCAACGCTCGAGTGAGGCCGCCGGCATCCAAGGCCAGCACGCCGTCGATCAGGTGCCCCTCCATGCGGGTGTTGAGGCTTTCCATATTGTGGGCGCCGAGCACACGAAGCTCCACACGTCCTCCTTGTCTTCACGCTCAATTCCGCGACGATCTCGAGCTCCCGGGGCGCGAGTGGGTGGGGAGCGAGGCGGTTTCCTCTCTGCGATAGCTCCCTGGTCCCCTCTATCGAGAAAGGACGCGTCGGCGCTACCGGTCCGCCTCGGGGGAGTCGACAGGGGTGCCGATCCGGCGCAGCCACCGCCACAGGATCACCATCATCGTGACGGCTACCGCGCTGGCGATGATCAGCGAGGTCCCCAAGGTGCCCGGATCGACCGTCGAGACCCCGAGCGTCTCCCCCCTGAGCCGATCTTGCCATTGGCGCTGAAGCTCGTCGAGCGTCAGGCCGTACGCGGCCGGGACCGCGTCCTCGATGGGCTCCCCGTCGTTGATGGCCTCTAGCAACGTGGACATGCGCGCTTCGCCATGTACTCTCATCATGTGCGTGACGACGCTCCACGATTGAGCATAGAACAGCCGGACATCCTCCGGTTTACCCGGCACGCTGCCCATCGACCGCAACGGAAGAAGGCTGCCCCGGTCCGCGGCCCGTGAGACGGTGACGTCCCGCCCGCGGACACTCGACTCGAAGTACGTCGCGAGACCCTCGTTGAGCCAGCTGGGAATCCGCGCAAAGGGAGAGTCGACCATCTCTGCCAGGAGAAGGTGCGTCATCTCGTGGATGATACCGTCGGTGTTCAAACCCACGATGACGAACAGGTCGAGATCGCCGAAGGCGAACCCACCGTACAGGTGGGCCTCCGTGGCGGCGTTGCTCAGTCTGGGGAAGCTCCGCGTCGCCTCCGCGCTGCCATTGACGATGATGGCCTTCTTGGGGCTTTGAAGATCGACGCCGAGAAGCCGCCTCACAGGCTCCAGCCGCCTATCTACATCTCGAGCTACTCGCGCGACACCCTCGGCGGGACGGTCGTGCCAAAGGAAAGTGATGTCGTTCTGCTGGAGGCGCTTCCACTCGAAGGATGGGTCCTTGTATTCGAGGAGCATACGGTTGCTCTTCAGCTCGTTGCCCGCGGCGTCGGCAACCGTGTAGAAGTACTCGATGTCCACGCCGCTCGGAAGGTAGCTCGCGCCGTCGGTCTTGATGGTGAACTCCGCCGAGACGCGTCGGGCGGGCGTAAAGGCCGGGTATCCGTAGACCTGAACCTCCCGGCTCCCGAGGTTGTAGTGAAGCGTGATCTGCGTAATCGCCGAGTCGGACTCCGCGTCGAGCCTCAGCACCACCGCCTGTGGAAAATCGATCTCGTGGGAGGCGTTCAGCACGCGTATGGGCCCGGCGGACTGCGCCACGGCCACGGTCGCGCTCCCTGCTACGGCCACCGTCGCGGCGACGATCCCAATTGCTACACGAAGACGCATCATCGGTGCTATGCCTAGACTCCGCCGATTTTTATTGTGGAATGGGCCCGATAGATGCGGTTGATGTTGAGCAGCAAGGCTGTGAAGCTCTCGACGTACCGGGCATTTTGAAGGCCCCCGCCATCTACCGCGCGCACTCCGTCAATCTGCTCTGCCAGCCCCATGATGATCTTCTTGGCCTCGGCGTCGTCGGCGCAGACCACGACATCGGAGTCTACCGGCCGATCGGGAACGAGCAGGTCTTGCGCGCTGATGGACTGGAAGGCTCCAACGACCCTGGAGCGTCCAAGGGTCGCCTGCGCCTGCATCGCCGCCGATCCCTCGTCGACCGAAACCGCGCTGGCGATGCCCTTGTCGAAAGAAAGGGGCGCGACGACGTCGACCACTATCTTGCCGGCCAGGTGTTCCGCCAGCGATTCGAGCGTGCTTCGGTGGGCCTCGTAGGGTACGGTGACGATGGCGATATCGGCCTGGCGGGCTACGTCCTCGTTGATCGCTCCGCCCACATCGACTCCCGGCAGCGTCTTCAGCAGGCCGGCCGCAGCCTCCTCGGCTCTCGACGCGCTCCTGGAGCCGATCAAGACGCGCTCGCCGGCCTTGGCAAACCGCAGCGCTAGGCCTCGGCCTTCGGGCCCGGTGCCGCCAATGAAGCCCAGCGTTCGCTGGGAGGCCCCGGAGGCGCTGGGACCCATTAGGCGCCCTGCGAGGAGCGTCGGCGCCCGGTCACCGCGCCTCGGCCTCGGCCCTGACCGCGGGCTCGACGCTCAGTCCCTCTCCGCCGTCGTACAGGTTCCACGGGCTAAAGCTTTCGACGAACTCCTTCGCCTCTTTCATAGAGGGAATGCCCTTTTGCGCCCGACCGGGCTCGTATCCGAAGGTCTTGGCGAAGGCATCGAAGCCGCGCTTCGTCTCGCGAACGCCTCCGACCTCCTCGACGCCCTGATCGTCGTCGGAAGCGAGGATGAGCCGCTCCCCCTTTCGCGACTGCTGCCAGTAGAGCTTCATTTCTTCTACTCCGCGCCCTCGCGGGCTATGCTTCGGTCTATCCTATAAGACTACTCTACTTGCAGGACCCTCGCCATGCAACTCTAGCCGCCCGTGAGAGCACGACTTCGCGTGCTTTCCATTAAGTTTTGTCATTTGCCAACGCGATATATAATTCGCGCCGTCAATACAGGGTAACGAGGTTCCTTTCCAAGTGGGCATGGACAGCTCTGGCCAGCCAGCTTCGGGTAAAGGCCTTTCGGGGCGCACCCTTCGATGAAGCCTGCCAACCTGCGACTTACCAGGAGATCAGTTCCGATCGTTTGGGCCGTCTGGCTGCTACTGTCCGGATGCGGCGGCACGGAGGACCGTTTTTCGGGCGCCATGTTCCGCGCAGATCCGCGCCATACTGGTGCATATGAGACCAAGGGCCTCGACGAGCTCAGCGGTGTCAAGTGGCAGTTTAGAACCGTAGACATGAACCGGGCGTCCCCAACTTTCGCAGATGGTGTCGTGTACGTCGGGAGCTATGAAGGGATCTTGTATGCCATCGACGCCAAGACCGGACGAGAAGAGTGGAGGTTTCCCACTGGGGCTTCGGTGCTTTCATCACCCGCCATCATGAACGGAGTGGTCTACTTCGGAAGCCTGGACTCGCACCTGTACGCCGTAGAGGCTGCGACAGGGCTCGAAAAATGGAAGTTCAGGACGGAAGCCAGTGTGTTCTCATCGCCTACGGTCGTCGACGGCACCGTCTTCTTCGGCAGCGGCGACACTCATCTTTATGCGGTGGACGCCCGAAAAGGGGAGGAGAAGTGGCGGTTCAGGACGGGCACAAGGGTTGACTCGTCCCCGGCGGTGGCCGGCGGAGCGGTCTTTGTAGGGAGTTTGGACGGCAACCTCTATGCGGTGGACATCGAGACGGGCGAGGAAAGATGGAGATTCAGCGCTGGACTGGGGATTCTTTCCTCTCCCGCAATCGCCAAAGGGATGGTCTTGTTCGGCAGTAAAGACGGAAGTCTTTACGCAGTGAACTCCCAGAGCGGACAGTTGGTGTGGGAGTTCAAGACGGGGACACAGGTGCTCTCTTCACCAGGCATCGCCGATGACACCGTGCTTCTAGGGGCGGCCGAGCACCTTTATGCAATCGATATCGACACCGGCGAGCAGAAGTGGAAGCTGCGAACGGGAGGAGGGGTGTACTCGTCCCCAAGCATAGCCGACGAGGTAGTTTACATCGGCAGCCGCGATCATCCCCTATACGCCGTGGATGCCAACACCGGCCACGAGAAATGGAAGTTCGAGACAGAAGGCGCTGTCGTCTCTACAGCAGCGATCGCCGACGGAGTCGTATATTTCGTCAGCGAGGCCGGGCTATTGTACGCGGTGCAGTAGCCGAACTACCGTGGCTCCGCAAGCCTGAGCTTTGATTCGGGCTCCGGGCGTTATCACACCGACCAGCCGAGTCACCAGAAGCAACAAGTAGAGGCGTGGATCGCCGCAAAACCCCAATTCCATCGACCCATCGAGCGCCCTCGATGCGTGTCTGCTAATATTGGGGCGCCATGGACCTGCAGCTTTTGGCCATTATCGTCGGCGTTCCTGGCGCCTTAGCAGCCTTGATAGTGGTGGGAGCGACGCTGCGGAGGATGTTACGTCGCGATGGGGCCACCCACGACGAACACGACTCGGACACGGCCGAGACCACTCATCGAATCGCCATAACGGTCGACCAGCCCGGTGTGCCTGGGGCCGAGACGGAGGTGAGCTACTGGGCTGGGCGGCCGGAGAGTCTCGGCGATGGGTTCTACGGTCGAGAAGACGAGCTGGGTGCCATCGCCTCCTCCTTTGCGGAGGGCCGTGCGGTAGTGATCTCCGGCGGAGCGGGCTCGGGCAAGTCCCGCCTGGCCGCAGAACACGCCCACCGCGCGAAAGTCGACGGCTTCTGGACCGCCGGCGGGACCGATCTCGCCTCGACCCTGGCAGGGCTGGCGCCGGAGCTGGGCATCGATGTCGCGGGGAAGAGCGACGACGAGATCGCCGGAGAGGTGCAGAGAGGGCTTGCCGGCCTATCTCCCGAGACGCTGTGGGTAGTCGAGAACCTGGCGGACCTGGAGCAGGTCAACGCTCTGCTGAACGGGTCGGGGAGCGTCCGGTTGCTCATCACCACCCGCGACTCCAGGCGCCACCTGCTGCCTTCCACAGTCGCCTATCACTGGATCGAGGTGCTCGAGCCCGACGCTGCGAAGGCTTTGCTGTGCTCTCGGAGCAAGACCTCTTCCGACGACCCCACGGTGGCCCTGATAGCCGATAAGGTAGGGCGGCTCCCTCTGGCCCTGGAGGTGTTGGCTGTGCGGCTGGGCGAGCTGCGTCAGAGTCCTGAGAGGGTCCTAGAGCAGCTGGAGCAGGCTCCAACGGTCTTACAGATGGAGACCTTCCGGCAGGCGCTTGGTGCGACCATCCCGAGAGCCGAGGGGGTGTTCGCGTCCATTCGGGGGACAATGGACGACCTGGGGGAGCAGGACCGCGATATGCTGTCTGGACTGGCGTACGTGGCCGATGCGACGGTGCCCGAGGCGCTGGCTGCCGCGCTGATGGGCGTGGACGACGAGGGACTGACGGGGCTGCTGTCGAGGTGCAGCCGGCAGTCGGTGCTGTCGTGGAGCGAGGGCCAGGTGAGGATACACGCGCTGACGGTGGCGGTGCTGGCGGCGACGAGCCCTGAGGGGTCAGTGCGCGATGTACTGGGACGGGCTCGATTGCGGCTAAAGGCTATCGACAAGGACGATCCGGTTGCGCTACGGGCTGAGTTGGTGCACCACGAGGCGATGCACTCCCATGCACAGCAGCAACTCGGGGTCGAAGACGAGTCTGTGCTCTCGCTTCAGCACAGTCTGGCTATCGGCTACTGGACGGCAGGGCGCAACGACGATGCCATCAGGCTAGATGAGCAGACGCTGGAGATGAGGGAGCGAGTGCTGGGGCCTGAGCACCCCGAGACCCTGACAAGTCGTAGCAACCTGGCTGTTGGCTACCGCGACGCAGGGCGGATCGACGATGCCATCAGGCTCCATGAGCAGACGCTGGAGCTGAGGGAGCGAGTGCTGGGGCCTGGGCACCCCAGAACCCTGAGAAGCCGAAGCAATCTAGCTCTCGGCTACCGCGCCGAAGGGCGGATAGAGGATACCATCAGGCTCGATGAGCAGACGCTGGAGGTGAGGGAGCGGGTGCTGGGGCCTGAGCACCCCGACACTCTGGGAAGCCGAAACAACCTGGCACTCGGCTACCGCGCCGCAGGGCGCATAGACGATGCCGTCAAACTCAATGAGCAGACGCTGGAGGTG
>JADFIF010000150.1 GCA_022566795.1 Chloroflexota bacterium | reverse complement strand
CCGAACTGGTTGCGCATGGCCGCCAGCAGCTTGGCGCCAAAGGGCTGGTCCTGGCGTGACCGGAACCTCGCCTGGAGCGATGCCGTGATGACCGGCACGGGCACGGCCAGCTCGATGGACTCCTGGACGGTCCAGCGTCCCTCGCCGGAGTCGTCGACGTAGGCCTGAAGACTCTCTAGGCCCGGGTCCTCTTTGAGGGACGCGGCGGTCAGGTCCAGCAGCCAGGACCGCACGACGCTGCCGTAGCGCCAGATCTCGGAGATGTTGGCCAGATCGAGCTCGAACTCCTCTTTGGCCTTCATCAGCTCGAAGCCCTCCGCAAAGGCCTGCATCATACCGTACTCGATGCCATTGTGGACCATCTTGACGAAGTGGCCCGCGCCGGCTGGACCGACGTACCCGTACCCTTTGTCCTTGGCCGGAGCAAGGGTCTGGAAGATGGGCTCCAGACGCCGGAATGCATCAGGGTCGCCTCCGACCATCATGCTGTAGCCTTCGGCAAGTCCCCAGATGCCACCGCTGGTGCCCGCGTCGAGGAACTGCAGGCCGCGCTCCCCGAGGCTTGCGGCACGCCGAACGCTGTCCTTGTAGTTCGAGTTGCCGCCGTCGATGATTGTGTCTCCTGGCGCCATCGCGCCAGCCACCGACTTGATCGTGTCCTCGGTTGCCTCACCCGCGGGCACCATTACCCAGATCGCGCGTGGAGGCAGCAGCTGCTCGACCAGGTCGACAAGAGACGAGGCGCCGATGACGCCGTGTTGCGCGGCGGCTTTCAGGGCCTCCTGACTCGGGTCGAACGCGAAGATGCGGTGGCCTCCTTTGATGAGGCGTTGCGCCATGTTGCCGCCCATTCGGCCAAGGCCGATCATGCCCAACTGCATGGCTCTACTCCTTTCGGTCGTGGCAGGGTGCGAAGTCCCTTTCGATTCGTCTCTCTGCCCCCCTCCTCACTCGCCCGGGGAGGGCTTGTTCTGCGCATGCTCCTTCGACGGTTCGACAATCCTTCGCTGCGCTCAAGGATAGGGCTCACCTCAGGCTTAGGTCGGGGTAGGCTCCCTGACTTTGTGCCAAGGATTTCGCTCCAGTGCGCCAGTTATCTTGTCACCGGTCCGCTCGGCCCGCGAGCTCGTCTGGCCGGGCGACCTCGTCGACCAGAGTTTGCAGCGCGGCCGCATCGTCACCGCCGAGGCGGACTCTCGCGGTGCGGCGGCCAAGCGCGGCCAAAGCGCGAAGGTCGCCCAATGCCTGTGCCTCCGCCAGCAGTCCAAAGCCGTAGGGGCGGCCCGGTATCGGCAAGTCGTCACCGTTGCCCGCCACGATCTGGAGAAACATTCCGGAGTCGGCGCCGCCCTTGTGTAGCTGGCCCGTCGAGTGGAGGAATCTTGGTCCGTAGCCCACCGTCGTGGCTATGCCGTGGCGAACGATGACGCTCTCACGCAGTTTCGACAACGCCTCGCTGGCCGCGGGCGTTTCCCGCAGGAACGCCATGATCGCAAGGTAGTCGCCATCGCGGCGCAGGCTCAAGAATTCGCTGAGCGACACCCCGGGCTCCACCTCCGGCATCTGACCCGAGGCTACGTAGTCTCGGAGGAGCTCGTCGGTAAGGTCCTTGGCCTGCTGAACGTTGGGCTGGTCGAAGGGGTTGATTTCGAGAACGGCCCCGGCCACGGCGGCAGCGAACTCCCAGCGGTAGAACTCGGCGCCCAGATCGTACCGGTCGCGCAGGTGCAGCCGCACCACCGGCTGCCCGGCCGACTGGAGCCGGTCGGTCGCCGCGTCGGTGTCCGCGTTGCTATCCCCCTCCACCCGCAAGTAGACGAACAGGCGGTCCGAGCCGTATCGGTCCGGGGCGAGGAGAGGTTCTCCGGCGATGGGCACGATGCCCTTGCCCTCCTTGCCCGTGCTCTCGGCGATGAGCTGCTCGGCCCATAGTCCGAAGCTGGCGATGCTGGGCGACGTCACCAAAGTGAGCTTGTCCCGTCCATCGAGCGACAGCCTGGCGATGGTGGCGCCTAGCCAGGCGCCGGGGTTATCGCGCGCTGGGACGCACGAGGCCGACCCCTCTCGCATGCAGTCCGCCCGGTCGAGTAGGGTCGAGACGTCGATACCGATGAGCGCGGCCGGGACGAGCCCGAAATACGAGAGCACCGAGTAGCGTCCGCCGATGTCATCCGGGTTCAAGAAGACGCGCCGGAAACCGCCCTCCCGAGCCAGTGCTTGCAGAGAGGTGCCGGGGTCCGTGATGGCTACGAAGTGCGCCCCCGCGTTCGCTGGTCCCACCGCCTGGTCGGCCAGGGCGCGGAAGTGGGCGTACAGGGTGTTGGGCTCGATGGTGCCACCGGATTTCGAGGAGACCAGGAACAGCGTCGTAGCCGGGTCGATGGCGTTGGTGACCGCCCGTATCCACGACGGCACCGTCGAGTCGAGAACGATGAGCTCCGGGTATCCTTCGGCGCTGCCGAAGGTCTGGCGCAGCACCTCCGGCCCCAGGCTGCTGCCGCCCATGCCCAGCAAGACGACATTGCGAACTCCGGCGTCGCGCACCTCGCGGCCGAACTCCTCGAGTTCGCCCGCGCGCTCGCACATCGCGTCGCTCACGCTGAGCCATCCGAGCCGGTTGGCGATCTCGTCGGGGTCCGGCTTCCAGACGGTATGGTCGCGGCGCCACATGCGCTCGACGACCGCTCGACTGTCGAGGTCGGCCAGCGTTGCGATGACGTCCTGCTCGTAGGCTCCTAGAGGAGCGCGGCCCCGGCCGACGTCTTGCTTAACCAGGCTGGCGGTCTTTTCGGCGATGTTGCTCAGCAGCTTATCGTAGGACTGGGCAAAGGAGTCGACGCCATCGGCCAGCAGCTTGTCGGTCACTTGCTCCAGACTGATGCCAGTATCCGCCAGGCGCCTAAGCATCTCTATCGCGCCCTCCACATCGCTGTCGAGGGTGAGCTGAGGATGGCCGTGGTCCAGGTAGGCCGTCAGGGTCGCCTCGGGCACTGTGTCAACGGTATCGGCTCCGATGAGCGACTCGACGTACATGACATCGCTGTAGGATGGATTCTTCGTGCCGGTGCTGGCCCAGAGAGGGCGCTGCACTCGGGCTCCCTTCTGGCGCAGGGCTGCGAACCGGCCCTGGGCGAAGTCGTGCTTGAACGCCCTGTAGGCGACCTTGGCGTTGGCGATGGCGGCTCTGCCGAGCAGGTCCTGCCACTCCTCATGCCCGTCACGAATGCCCTTCTCGAGCGCGGCGTCCACGGCGGTGTCGACGCGGCTGACGAAGAACGACGCCACGGACGCCACCCGGCTGGGGTCTCCGCCGTTCCGGACCAGGTCCTCGAGGCCACCAAGGTACGCTTCACGGACCCTCGCGTAGGTCTCCAGCGAGAAGATGAGAGTGACGTTGACGCTGATGCCCTCGCCGATGAGAGTGCGTATTGCCGGGATGCCCTCGGGCGTCGCCGGCACCTTGATCAGTACGTTTGGGCGGTCCAGCCTGGCGAACAGCCGCCTCGCCTCGGCGATGGTCCCGTCGGTGTCCCGGGCCAGGCGCGGGCTCACCTCCAGCGAGGCATGGCCGTCGCCGCCGCCTGCCCGATCGAAGATCGGGCGCAGAATATCCGCGGCCTCTCGAATGTCCTCGACGGCCAGGTCCTCGAAGACGGCCGCAGCATCCTTGCCAGAGGACGCCGAGCTCAGCAGCGCCTCATCGTAGTCGTTGCTTCCGGCGATGGCCTTCTCGAAGATGGTCGGATTCGAGGTGAGGCCCGACACCCCGAGGTCGGTCAGGCGATTGAGGCCGCCCGACCTAAGCAGTCCGCGGCGCACGTTGTCATACCAGATCGACTGTCCCAGGCTCTGGAGCTTCTGGACGCTACTTGTCACGTCGGCACCTCATCGGAAGAGATTGGCCGCTGCGTCCGCGATCTGCTGCGCGGTCAGGCCGAACTTTTCGTAGGACCTCGGCGGGCGCAGATGTCCCGAAACGTGAGATGCCTAAGGCCGCGCCGTTGGTTCCAACACATTGCTCCCAGCCCATCGTCTTCGCCGAGGGCGCCAGGTCGGCGGGCCTGCCTGTGAACGCATGGACGCCGTCCGCGATGACTTTCATCACGCGGCCGGAGGCCTCGCGGGTTGCGACGGACTGGTCGAAAGCGTTCGGCGATTGCCATGCTGGTAGGACTTTTCATCCAGTCGACATCCAACGAAGTGAAGGTTACCACGAAACTCGCGATGGTGGCTCACATCTGCGCCAGATCGCCTGCGCTCTGCCACGCGTATCCCGTGAACTCGCGAAAGGAAAGCTCACCCCGGCGGTCGATGGTCCAGCCGCACCACCGTTGAAATGTGATGGATCTGAGCTCGGATTGGAGTCACCCAATGTGCCGCGAGAAGGTCATCAGGGCGGGGAGCGCAGAGGGTGGGGTCGATTTTCCGGGCGCATAGGGCGTCCGCCAGGCCAGCTTCTTCCCGTTTCCTGACGACGCACCGCGTCGGCGCCGCCGACATGGAAAGCGCAGAGTGGTGGGACTCTGCAAGGGAGGGGGCCGCCGCAGGCCCTGGTTTACGCTGGTACGCACCGACGGAGGGATGATGAACCCACGGCAGCCCAGGAGGAGGAGCAGGACCGGTAGTGGTTACCTCTGTGTCGAAAGCCCTGCTCGGGTCGAGATTATACACCATCTTGTGACGTTCGTAAATACCCTTGGCGTATATTGTGGATAATTCCAAGCGGGCCTCTTGAGAATTGAAGAATGCTTCATCTGAGCCCTTGGGCCATGTGCGGCACGCGCTCCTTCCGGGCCTGTCGGGCTCAAGTGTGGCTCTGAGCGCGCGATTCTCGCTCGACTTGCCTCTTTCGGTTCGGAGTTTAGGAACCTCTATCGACGTCAATAATAAGTGTGAGGGCTGTCCAATGGGTGACCACGGCCGCGCTACGGGTCCTAATCACCGCGTATCGGCATCATGAACCCAAACTCTGACATTGCTCGGAGGGGGATGAAGAAGGAAAAGAGGGCAGCGCGGCAATCGAGCGAAGTACGCGTCCGGCCACAGGCCTCGGGTGACGGGCCCGACCCGGTCGTGCGACCGGAGCCGCAGTCGGGCGTCAATGACACGCCCGTCGGGACACCCCCAGACATCGAAGGGTGGCTCCCCACGCTGCTGGAGGCCCTCGACGATGCCTACTTCTTTCACGATGCCGACGGCAGAGTCCTGGACACCAACGCCTCGGCATGGCGAAGCCTCGGTTACGAGCGCGACCATCTCATGGCGCTGACCCTTCCTGATTTCCAAACGGAGTCGTCCGACAAGCGGATCAAGGACATCTGGAAGGAAATGTCTCTGGCCGAAACTGTGGACTTCAAGGGGCTCCACAGGCGTCGAGACGGGTCGACCTTTCCCGTGGCGGTGCGGGTCCGCAAGTTTTCGTTCGGGCGGCGGCTGCTCTTCTTGTCCCTCGTCAAGGATATCTCCGAGTTCGATCGTCTACAAGGGCGGCTCTTACAGGCGCAGAGGCTCGAGAGCATTGGCCTATTGGCCGTCGGCCTCGCGCACGACTTCGGAAACATGCTTACGCCGGTCCTCAGCTACTCTGAACTCGTCTCCAGAGCTCTCGGCCCCGACGACAAGCTGCAGGTCTACCTGCACGAGATTCAGAAGGCAGGGAAGCGTGCAGCTGATCTCGCGCACAGGCTCCTCTCGTTCTCCCGTCAGCAGACGATCGAACCCAGAGCTTTGGACCTCAACGAGGTGGTCGTAACCACCACGAACATGCTACGGCGACTCGTGGGCGAGGACATCGAGCTGGTCACGGTGCTGGGCCGCGACCTGAACATGGTCACAGTCGACTCCGGTCAGCTACAGCAGGTTCTAGTCAACCTGACTGTCAACGCTCGCGACGCCATGCCTCAAGGAGGGGAGCTGACGATAGAGA
>JADFIF010000036.1:11226-20700 GCA_022566795.1 Chloroflexota bacterium | reverse complement strand
GCAGAATCAGGGCGGCCAGGGCGGCTGTATCGTCCAGGATGTTGGAGAAGCTGAAGATTAATGGCACGCCCGGAGAGTCCTCGTGCGGGAACAGGGCGTCCTCGAACCCCACCCTTTTGGGCAGCCCATACACGGGATCGGCGCCCCGTACCATCAGCACCTGGACGTCGCCTCGCTTGATGTCCGCGACGAGCCCTTCCCAGTCTCTCAGAGAGGCTGTCCCCGGCGAGACTGGGACGTCAGCGAGGGCCGGAGTCGGATTGAATATTATGCCCCCCGGCTGTCCAACGCTGCCGACGAGATAGTTCAGTGAGTAGATGGCCACGAGATTCGCCAACCCGTTGGTATGGGCACCCGCGGAGCCTCCCCCGATGGCGAGCGCCGGCCGGTTGCCGGCGAACTCCCGGGCGACCTCTCGGATCTTTTCGGCCGGGGAGCCTATCGACGCGGCTACGGTTTCGGGAGCGAATGGCGTCAGGTCGAAGGCTCCGCCGCCGGTCAGCGCGTCCGCAGCGGCGCGGTCGCCGAGGTCTTCCGAGACGATGACCTGGGCGATGCTCAAGGCCAACACGCCTTCCATCCCCGGCCTGACGTACAGCCAATAGTCGGCGTTGGCCGCAGTCATGGAGAAGCGGGAGTCGGCGTGCGTGAGGGTGCCGCGCGTTCGGCCTTCCCCTTGCCGGAATTTTCCGTATCCGCGGGCGTACCGGACAGGGGAGCCCCAGGTGTTGAGGAAATCGGCGCCGAACGACAGCACGTACGCGGCGTTCTCGATGTCGAAGTCCGGCATAACGTCCTGGCCGAAGACCCGTTTCATAGCGGCCCGCTCTGTCGTGCTCTCCAGGGCTTCGTAGGGCATGTGGCGGCCGCCAAACCTCGACACGAATCGCTCGACCACCATGCCAAGATGGCCCCCGAGCGGGTCCGTGGCCATCACCATCGCGGATTGGCGGCGCGCGTCCTGAAGGTTTCGGAGCTGGAGCGTTAAGCGGCCGATGGCATCGGTCCAGCTAATCTCCTCGAACCGGCGTTCGTCGCGGCTTCCGACGCGGACCAGCGGTCCCTTGATGCGGTCCGGATGGTAGAGGGCCTGGAGGCCTGCCTCGCAGCGGGCGCTGTGCCTCCCCTGGTTGATGGGGTAGTCGACATTCCCTTCGACCTTCTTGGCCCGGCCCTCCATGACCCTGACTACGATGCCCTCGCCGGAGGAGCACTGCCGGCAGACGGTCGCGTACCAGTTGTCCAGGCCCGTTACCAGATCTTCCGGCATCTCGACGGGTGACTGGACCAGTAGCTCATCGGCGGGCACGCCACATGCCTGAAACAGGATGGCGCCGGTGGCGGAGCCTCCCATGAGCGTTAGGAACTGTCGTCTGGTTAGCGCCATGCTATCGATCCCGACTTGTCGGGATCTGCTCTCCCTATTTTCTTCGTTGGCCCTGCTAGTAGTGGCACGTCGTGCAATCTGTCGGTGCCGCGTTGTCGCGGTGGCAGTCGACGCAGTCGTTCATCTTTAGCGGCCGGACCTGTGACACAGTGGTCATGGCTCCGACGTTGCCGTGGCAGATGGTACAGACTTGCGACGCGGCGACATCGATGGTCTCGCCCACCCGTGCGCTCGGCTCGATCTTTCGCGCGTCTACCAGTCGAATCTGGTCAGGTCCGGTGGAGAGATCGTCCACAATCTGCTTTGTGCCCGAGAACCTGTTGATATGGGCCTCATGGACGAAATGCACGTGATCCGGGACCCTATGGACACGTACCCAATCGATGGCCTGCCCCGCCTCGAAGGTCGCGCGAAGTTTTTCTACCTCGGCCAGGCCATCGCCCACCGTTATGTGACAGGTCATGCAAAGGCCCACCGACGGGATGGTGGCGGCTGCCCCTTTCTCGACATTCCGGTGACAGAAGGTGCAGTCGAGTCCTAGGTCCTCGACGTGCCTGGTGTGGGGGAAGGCAATGGGCTGCGCCGGTCCCTCGTCGAAACCGAAGATCACAGGGCGGCCGAACCACGCGGAGATAATGAAGATGGCGACCAAGACGATTCCCGCGAAGGCGGCGAGACCGACGCCTCCGAGCAGCACCAACAGCATAAGTTTCTTGCGGGATGGCCTTTGGAGCTGAAAGTCTCCGGGTATCAAATCGGCGTTCCCTACCTACCGAACGCTGCTCGGCCGTGGATAGAATCGATTGAGGGCAACCAAAGGCGGACTAGATCCAATAGTCCGGCCAGAAGTCGCGCAGGACTCCGGAAAGGTCCACGACGCGACTCATGAAAAACATGGCCAGGGCGAAGGCCAGAATTGCCAACGCGTAGAACACCGGCCGTGTCTTCTGCACGCTCCTAGGAAGATGACTGGTGGCGACCAAGGAGGGAATGAGGTTATGACCGATAATTATGTTCGCAGCGAACACTACTATCAGCAGAACCACCACCCAGAGACTGGTCAGAAGGTCGCCAATCTCCCTCCACTGTGCGCTTCCAATGGCAGAAGGTTCCAATGGTTGGCATTCCTCGGAGGCAGTGTGGCCGAGCGGGTCACGCGGCCTTTCAGTCCGGTGAAAATTATCACATGCATCCAAAATGTGTCAAGCCGTCTGGCCCTTGGATTCCGCCTGCGCACTGCCGGAAAATTACGTCTGCTTTGGCCGGTGGCCAACGATTCCACGACCAAGAAACTATCTCAAAAAGGCAAAGGCTTTATTCCCACTCACCCGCCCACAGGGTCTTTGGCTTCTGGGGGGCACATCCCTTCGACAGGCTCAGGGCAGGCTACCCAGACCCCTTGCCAGAGTGTCAGCCCCCCTGGACTCCCCGGACGGGATTTTGAGACACTTACTAAGCTAAGAGGTCTGACTCCTCAGCCGCCGTCAGTGTCGGGTATAATCAAGGCCGGCGCGGCGCGGGAGGACCAGGATACGCCGAGGTCGAACACGGCTCACGTCAGCAGGCAGGTAGGAGCGAGCGCTTCGTTGCATAAGTCTTGATCCGGCCCACCACCCACCGTCGAAAAGGCTCCGAGGGGCCAAACCCCTCGGGCTCCCGCGGGGTTCCAAGGGGGCACGGCCCCCTGGCGGGGGTCTGGGGGTGTCCCCCAGAGCCTAATCCTCACGGGCGGGCGGGTGGGAAAAATACGTATCGCTTTCTTGCTGACCAAGTACTGGTGAGCGCTATCCGCCACGATGGGGTGGTATTCGGGCTTGAGGGCCCGGCTAGGAGACGACGCATGGGAGAATCAGAGAGCATCTCGATGGACGCGTTTCGCGTGCTGACCGACCGGGCACGTCTCGGCCTGACGATGGAGGAGCTAGAGTCGCTCAAGCCGATGTACGACCACTTCGCGCGGCAGACGGCAGTGCTCAGCGAGCTGGAGCTCGACGCCGAGGACATGGCCCTCCGGTTTCCGCCCGACTGGGATTCTTTGGCCCTACCGCACACGGCAGAGAGATAAGCAAGAGGCTCAGGCGGCAGGGTTTTTTGGCCCCACCGCAAGCTGGGCCTGAGCGGGCGTCTAGCACACGCGAGCGGAGCGCGAGACCATTTTGCCGGTCGCTGACCCACCGATAAGCGACGGCGCATCGAGGTAGAGCGAGATGACACAGACGACGACCGAGCTATGCTACCTGACGATTAGAGAGGCAGGCGCGCTGCTCAGAGATGGCGGACTGTCGCCAGTGGAGCTAACCCGCGCTTTTCTCGAGCGGATCGAGAGCCTGGATGGAACCCTTCAGGCGTATATCACGGTGCTGGCGGACGACGCGATGGCGGAGGCCCGCACGGCCGAGGCAGAGATCCTCCGGGGGGAGTACAGGGGGCCTATGCACGGAATCCCCATCGCCCTCAAGGACTTGTACGACACGAAGGGTGTGCGGACGACAGCCGGCTCCCGGGTGATGGCCGACCGCGTGCCGACGGAGGACGCCACGACGACGGCGCTCCTGAGGGCCTCGGGGGCGGTGCTGCTCGGCAAGCTGGCCATGCACGAGTTCGCCCTTGGCGGCCCAGACCCGACGTGCGGATTTCCGCTGGCCCGCAATCCCTGGAGTCTCGAGCACATACCGGGCGGGTCCAGCAGCGGCTCGGGCGCGGCGGTGGCCGCTGGTCTCTGCATGGGCGCGCTGGGCTCCTGCACCGGCGGGTCGATCAGGGGGCCGGCCTCTCACTGCGGCATCGCCGGCATCAAAGCGACCTACGGCCGCGTCAGCCGCTACGGCGTCGTGCCGCTGAGCTGGACGCTAGACCACTGCGGACCGCTGACGTGGACGGTGGAGGACTCCGCCATCATGCTCCAGGCCATCGCCGGCTACGACCCGAAGGACCCGACGACCAGCCACGCGCCGGTGCCCGACTACCTGGCCTCGGTGGAAGGCGACATCAGAGGACTGAGAGTCGGTGTGCCTCGCCACTACTTCTTCGCGGACGACCCAGACGTTAGCAAAGACACGTTGTCGGCCGTGGAGACGGCCCTGGGAGTCCTCGAAGACCTGGGCGCGGTCCTCGAGGATGTCACGGTACCGTCGCTGGCATACGCCGGGGCGGCGCAGTCGGTGATAATGGCCAGCGAGGCTTTCGCCTATCATCAGAGCAACCTCCGCACCAGGCCTCAGGACTTCGGCGAGATGGTGCGGGCGCGCTTTCGGATTGGGGGTCTGTTCACCGCGGGCGAGTACGTTCAAGCGCAGCGGGCGAGGAACGTGCTGAAGCGCGACTTCGCCGAGGTGCTGAGGCGCGTCGATGTGTTGGCGTCTCCAACGATGTCGAACCCGGCGCCGCGATTCGACGAGGTCGATGCCATGAGCACGGCGCGTGTGCCGAGCTTTACCGGGCCATACAACCTCACCGGCATGCCGGCCATCTCCGTGCCCTGCGGGTTCACCCCGGAAGGCCTGCCCGTCGGGCTGCAGATCGCGGGCAAGCCCTTCGACGAGCCCACGGTGTTCAGGACCGCGTACGCCTACCAGCAGCAGGCGCGCTGGTTCGAGCGGCGGCCGCCGGTGTAGGCTCGCGGGGGCCCGTTGCCATCGGCCAAAGCGAGGGCCGCCCCCGTGAGGACACGGCATGGCCTTGAGGGCTGAGGCGCCAAGCCTGGTCTAGGCCTTGGCCAGGCGCTCCGGAGGCTGCTGCATTAGCTGGAGCGTGTTGCCGTCGGGGTCCGATAGCGTGGCCACCCATCCCCCCCAATGCTCCTGCTCAGGCGGACGCAAGAAATGCACTCCCTTGGCTGTGAGCTCCTTGTGCAGCCGGTGAATGTCGCTGACGCCGAGGTTGACCATCACCCGATAGGGCTCGGTGCTGCGGCCTCTGACGTGGGAGTGCTTTCCGATGCTCAATCGCATGTTGCCCCAGCGGAAGGCGACGAAGTCGGGGCGCACCGAGTGCGGGGTTAGTCCCAGCGTATCTCGGTAAAAGTCCACGAGCGTTTCCAAATCCTCTGTCCAGATGACGACGCCGACCACGCCTTCTATCATGCCGCCCTCCCACGCAGGAACCCTTGTGGCAAATCTACCGCTGGAGGCCTCGACAGTCAACAACACGCTCCAATGGCCTAAGAGTGCTCGTTACGGGACCTCGCTCGATTCTCTTATGTGGACACAGAGGTTATAATGGCATCTGGAGGCACGGGCGGAGGTGGATGACAGCTTATGGGGAGTCTCTAGAAAGGAGGTCATGCGTTGGATAGTAGTAGTAGGGGGTGCGCCAGGTAGGTGTTCCCTGGGGCACCTCCCACAGCAGGGCCCCGCTGTTGCGGGGCCCTGTTTCTTTTCGCTTGCGGGCCTGACGGAGCCGCAGGCCGTTGCGCCGGTGTCCGGGCCGTGGAGCCGTAGGCCCGCCCGCGGGCCTCTCGACTAGTCCTTTACTTCAATCCTGAAGGCGGCCCGAGCGACGGGGTCGAACCTCGCCTCGACCCTGTCCCCCACCTGAAGGTCCTCATACGTGCCGGGGAAGTCGTCCGCCAGCTCGACCCGGGTCTGGTGCCCGACGGCGAGCGTAAGGCTGCGGCCTCGTTCGGTATTGATGGTGACTTGGTCATCTTCGAGCTCGGCTATCACTCCCTCGATCTTAGATTCTTGGTCCTCAACCTCGATCTTGTAGGCGGTCAGCGCGACGGGGTCGAATCTGACCTCGACCTCGTGTCCCACCAGGAGATCGTCATAGGTCCCAGGGAAGTCGTCCGAAAACTCGACTCGGGTCTGGTCTCCAACGGCCAGGGTAAGGCTGCGACCTTGTTCCGTATCGATGGTAACTTGGTCACCTTCGAGCTGGGCTATCACTCCCTTGATCTTGGATTCCTGCTCCTCAACCTCGATCTTGTAGGCCGTACGGGTGAACGGGTCGAATTTGACCTCGACCTGATCCCCGACACGAAGGTCTGCATACGTTCCAGGGAGGCCATGCCCCAGCTCGACTCGGGTCCGGTCTCCAATAGCCAGGGTCAAACTACGCCCCTGCTTCGTCTCGACGGTGACCGCATCCGCGACGGCTTCGACGATGGAGCCTTCGATCTTAGCCTCCTCGTCCTCAGTGTCGATCTTGAAGGCGACTCGGGTGACGGGATCGAACTTGATCTTCACCTCCGAGCCTAAAGTCAGGTCGGCCAGTTGCCCCGGGAAGTTGTCCTCTAGCCTGATTCGGGTCCGCTCAGTCACCTGGACGGTCGCCTGTTGACCGCGAGAAGACTCTATCGTGACCTCGTCGCCCTCAATCGCCACGACCGTGCCCTTCGCCTGCGCCAGGCGGGCCACAATGCCCCGCACTCCACGACCGTCGTCGTCGAGCTCCACCTCCACGGAGGTGCCGGGCTCCAGGGTCTGAAAACTGGACGGGAGCGTGGAACCGGCGCTTGCAGTCTCGACGCCGGCCGCTGTGTCGATGTGAAGGGTTATCGTCTTACCATCGTTGGTTGTGATCGTGATCTCCCCGTTGACAGTGTCGACGTTCTGGAGTATGCCTCTCACCAGCTCCGCCTCGATGCCTTCGCAAGCCAGGGCCGCCAGAAGAATCAGCGGGGTTAGCATGGCGAGGACTCTGTACTTCGTAACGGTATTGAGCTGGATCCACCTCTTCATCTCTCTCCTCCAATGGACTGTATCTCTCCACTTGCCGGACACCAGCATGGCATGGCCACCCTTACCGCTGTATTACCCTTGAGCACATTATGGCAATGGGCGGAAGAGAGGATGAGTGACATTGGTACTATCGATCGCCAGGAAATCGGTACCTGGCGATAGGCCCGATCGCCGGGTGGGCGCATTTGGGACGAGACTCGAGAGGACGCCGGAGCAGAAGGGTTTAGGCGAGTGCCCTTCGCGCGGCCTCAAACATGACGTCGATGGGCGCCGGTCTGCCGGTCCATAGCTCGAAGGAGGCGGCGCCCTGGTAGACCAGCATCGGCAGGCCGCCCAGCGTTTTCGCGCCGGCCGCCTTGGCCTCGGCCAGCAGTGGCGTCTCGGCAGGATTGTAGACCAGGTCGTAGACCAGGCTCTGAGACCGGATAGTCTTTGCGTTCAGGGGCGTCTCCCCCTCGGCGGGGCTGTGGCGCATGCCCATCGACGTCGTGTTGACGATCAGGTCCGCCTTCTTGCAGGCGCCGACGAGCGCGGGCTCCTGCATGGGCACGGCCTCCACGGCGGCGCTGGCAGCTTCAAACTCGCTTGCCAGCAATTCGGCGCGGGCCAGCGTGCGGTTGGCGATGGTCAGCGACGCAACCCCCGCGCCTACCAGCGCGAAGACTGCGGCGCGCGCCGCACCACCCGCGCCCAACACCAGGACGCTCAGTCCCTTTGGGTCGCAGGCACCGTCCTTCCTGAGCGCCTCCACAAGCCCGTGGGCGTCGGTGTTGTAGCCTACCAGGCGGCCGTCTTCCTTGACGATGGTGTTGACGGCGCCTAACGCTTCCGCCAGAGGATCCAGATCATCCAGGTAGGAGCGGATGCGCTCCTTGTGAGGGACTGTTACATTGGCGCCCAGGTAGCCGTCGTCGCGCAGCTTGCGGACTTCCGCCTCCAGCCTGTCGGTTGCGACCGGCCACGCCTTGTAGGACACGTCCAGCGAGCAGTGGTCGAAGGCCGCCTGCTGAAAGCGGGGCGAAATCGAGTGGCCCAGAGGATAGCCGAAGATACCGGCCAGACGTGTCATGCGCCTTGAAAGCTCCTTGAAAACTCAGGCGGAGATCTCTCATCAGTATAGTGGCGACGAGCCGACAATGGCTAATTTCGCCGTGCCTCCCGTTGACCCTGCAACTGGCCACCTGATACGATGAGACCGGTAGCTTACGTGGGTCGATCGGGCTGTTGCGCGTGCCGATATAAAGGCGTGCAGCCGGTGTCGCATCATATTCCCGACGGGTGGTTCCGATGTCTCAATTTGACGACTTGGTCCAAAAGATCAGAGGGTGCACGCTGTGCAGTCTATCGGAGAAACGTACCAACGCCGTTCCCGGCGAGGGTGCCCGAGACGCCGACATCATGTTCATCGGCGAGGGGCCGGGGTTTTACGAGGACCGCGACGGCCGGCCTTTCGTCGGCCCGGCCGGGCAGTTCCTGAACGAGCTGCTGCTCTCGATCGGGCTCAGCCGTGAGGACGTCTACATCACCAACATGCTCAAGTGCCGCCCTCCGAACAATCGCGACCCTCTGCCTGGCGAGATAGACGCCTGTCGCCCTTATCTTGACGCGCAGATGGAGATGATCTCCCCGAAGGTCGTGGTCACGCTCGGCCGCTTCTCTTTCGGAAAATTCTTCCCCGGGGAGTCCATAGGAAAAGCGCGGGGCAAACCCCGTCCCTGGAAGAATCTGACAATCTTCCCGATGTACCACCCCGCGGCCGCGCTTCACAACCCCAGGCTGCGGGATGTCATCCTTGCCGACTTCGCCAAGCTACCGGCCCTGGCCGATGACGTCATCGGAGCGCCTGAAGAGGCGCAAGAGGCGAAGGCCGAGCAGCTCAGCATGTTCTGATTCTCCGAATCACCGAAACGAAGCTATCTCAAAAAGGCAAATTCCTTGTTCCCACCCACCACCCTCAGGGTCTTTGGCTCTCGGGGACACACGTCTTCGACAGGGGGGTCAGCCCTCAGGACTCCCCTTGCGGGAATTTGAGATAGTCACTGAGGCCGGGCGCTTCAAAGCTGACACCACGAACACCAACCGCCGCCAACTGACCTCTCCGAGGCTGTATGGCGACAGATAGGGAGACAATGCCCACAACCCCGTTGCGCGTCATTCCCCTGGGCGGGCTAGGCGAAATCGGCCAGAACATGATGGCCCTGGAGTACGGCGAGGACATTGTCGTGATCGACGCCGGAGTGCTCTTCCCCGAGGAGGATATGCCCGGGGTCGATTTCGGCATCCCCGACATATCGTACCTCGTCGAGAACCGGGAGCGCGTCCGGGCCATCCTGATCACCCACGGCCACGAGGACCACATCGGAGCGCTGCCTTACGTTCTGCCCGAGCTAAACGTCCCGGTGTACG
>JADFIF010000036.1:0-11130 GCA_022566795.1 Chloroflexota bacterium | reverse complement strand
CGGCATCCCCGACATATCGTACCTCGTCGAGAACCGGGAGCGCGTCCGGGCCATCCTGATCACCCACGGCCACGAGGACCACATCGGAGCGCTGCCTTACGTTCTGCCCGAGCTAAACGTCCCGGTGTACGCCTCACGGCTCACCCACGGTCTCATCACCGTTAAGCTCCGCGAGTTTGGCCTCCTGCGTGACGCTCGCCTGAACGTCGTCGAGCCTCACGCCCCCTTCAAGGTCGGCAGCTTCCGCGTCGAGTTCTTCCGGGTCTGCCACTCGATTCCGGACGCGATGGGCATCGCGCTGACTACGCCATTGGGCATGGTCATCCACACCGGCGACTTCAAGATAGACCACACACCGGCCGACGGCCTGCGCACCGACTTCGCCGAGCTTGCGGCACTCACGTCCGATGGGGTGCTGTTGATGTTCTCCGATTCGACGTACGCCGAGGTCGAGGGCTATACAGCATCCGAGCAGGTGGTAGGCGAGGCGCTGGACCGGGTTATAGGCGAGGCCGAGGGCAGGGTGATGGTGGCCACCTTCGCCTCTCTGATCTCGCGCATCCAGCAGGTCGTCAACGCGGCTGTGAAACACGGGCGCAAGGTAACCGTGGTCGGACGCAGCATGAGCAACAACGTCAAGATGGCCCTCAACATGGGCTACCTCGAAGCTCCGCAGGGGACCATCGTATCGATGAACGAGGCCCGGCAGCTCCCCCATGATCAGGTAGTCATCGTCGCCACGGGTAGTCAGGGCGAGCCGACGTCCGCCCTCGTTCGCATCGCCAACGGCGAGCACCAGGATATCGAGATAGTTCCTGGAGACACCGTCGTCATATCGGCGTCGCCGATTCCGGGTAACGAGAAGGTCGTATCGAAAACCATCGACAACCTGTACCGAAAGGGCGCGAACGTCCTCTACAGCCGTATCGCCCTGGTACACGTCCATGGCCACGGCAGCCAGGAAGAGCTCAAGATGATGCTCAGCCTGATCAAGCCAAGGTTTTTCGTCCCGGTCCACGGCGAGTACCGCCACCTGGTGGCTCACAGGGCGCTGGCGCAGTCGATGGGGATTCCGGCCGAGCGCACCTTCGTTCTCGAGGACGGCGACGTGCTTGAGCTCGACGAGAGCGAGGGCCATGTGACCGGCAAGGTCCCAGCGGGACACGTCTTCATCGACGGGAATACGCTCATGCACATGCACAGCCCAGTCATCAATGAGCGTAGGCGCCTCGCCAAGGACGGAATCGTGGCCGTGATGATCACGCTAAGCCGAGCCAGCGGGGATCCCCTGGAGGACCCGGGCTTCGTATCCTCGGGCTTCGTCGAGCTAGAGGATTCTCAAGAACTTTTTGAAAAAACTTCTAAAGTAGTTCTCCGCACGCTAGACCTCGAAGCGGGAGCGCCCCTAGACTTGAAGGACGTGCAGGCGAGGGTGTCGGATTCCGTCTCGAAGTACCTTTACGAAGAGACGAAGCGGCGTCCGACGGTCGTGACGGTCGTACAGCAGGTCTGACTTATGGCCAGACCTCCCTTCCGCGACCGCAGCGGGCTGGGTGGCGGGGGACCGCGCCCCAGGCTGAGTGAAGACCGCCGCACCTGGTGAGGGAGCCGCTTTCTGCGAGCAGCATGTAGTACGACCTCCTCTCCCTTTGGAATGGGACTCACTAGGGGGGCAAATCCCTTCGACTATCCTCGTAACAGGGGCTTGAACGCGCCGCTATCTGGTTTAGATATACGTTAGGGAGGGGAGGGCTACATGACGGCCAAGCACCAAGACCGCACGACCGGAGCTTCGGCTGCCCGCACAGGCGGCACTCTCGCGCCCTTCTTTTCGGCGTGGTACGGGAAGGTGTGGATTCTGGGTGTGACGGCCGTAGCGGCCAGCGTGGCCATCTACCTGTCGCGCCAGGCATTCATCGACGCTTACCGCTCAGCCCACGAGACGGTGCTCGGGCGTCTGGGCCTTGGTCTCGTGCCGCTTGCATTGTGGGCAGCCTTCTTCCTCTGGGCCATTGTGAAACGGCGGTCCCTATTCGGCCGGCCACGGCTGTGGCTTGCCTCCGTTGGCGTCGTCGCCCTGGGGCTTGGAGTGATGAGCTATTTTCAGCCGGTCGACGGAAGGTGGGCCTGGTTTACGCTCGACGGCGAAGTTTCGCTGGCGGGGAGGCTCGGAGAAGCCGTCGTCGGCTCCGTAGGATGGTTGGGAGTGTTCCGGCTGGCTGGGATTTTCGTGCTGACGCTGTGGGTAGCGGCTCCGCCGCTGGCGGCCGACATCGCCCGCTTCGCACTGAGGGCGACCTACAGCGGGTACGTCCTCGCGGCGCTTGGGGTCAGGAATCTGGTGCAGCTTTATCGCGCCCGCCGGGAAGCCCGGCAAGCCCAACTCGCGCCAGGCGACATCTCAGGCGAGCCCAACATGCCGCCCGAGGTGCTTTCGCCCTACACGCGGGAGAGACGCGCCGAGCCGCAGGAGGTCGACGTCGAGATGCTCGGCCGAGCTCTCGTTGACGAGCCATCCCCGTTGGAGCCACTGGTGGGGCTGGGAGACGGCGGCTTCGATGACGATGATCTGGACGACACCGAAGAGCTAGAGGAATCCTCAACCAAGGTCAACAGATTCTGGGGAGACTCCGATGGCGAGTCCGATGGCTCAGCAGCCGGGGAGACTTGGAAGAAGCCATCCACCGATCTGCTCCTGGACGGCGACGAGGGCGGGATCAGCGAGGAGGAGATGCGCTCCACCGCCGAGACCATCCGCCGGACTCTCTCCGAGTACGGCGTCGAGGTCGACGTCGGTCAGATCAAGCCAGGGCCCGCCGTGACCATGTACGGGCTCGTTCCGGGGTGGATACGGCGCTATAAGCAGGTAAAACAGCAAGACGAGAACGGCCGGCCGGTGCTCGACGAGGCTGGCAAGCCGGTCATCGCGCGCGAGGAGACCAAGACCCGGGTCAAGGTCGACAACATCCTGTCGCGAGAGAAGGACCTTGCGCTGGCCCTCAAGACACCTAGCATCCGTATCGAGACGCCGGCGATGGGCAAGTCGCTGGTCGGCATAGAGGTCCCCAACCCGAACCCAAGTCTCGTAACTTTGCGCGCTGTGATGGAGTCCCCGGAGTTCATCAAGCTGCGCGCCAAGGCGCACCTGCCGGTGGCGCTCGGCAAGGGCAGCGGCGGCGAGACGGCCGTCATAGACCTCGCCAAGATGCCGCATCTTCTCATCGCCGGAGCTACGGGGAGCGGCAAAAGCGTTTGCATCAACGCCATCATCTCTTGCCTCATCATGGAGCGTAGTCCGGCGGAGATGCGACTGCTGCTCATCGACCCCAAGCGGGTCGAGCTAACGCCCTACAACGGCATCCCACACCTGCTGACCCCGGTCGTGGTAGAGACAGACCAGGTCGTGGGCCTGCTCAAGGGTCTCATCGGCGAAATGCTGGACCGCTATCGGCGCATGGAAGAGGTAGGCGTCCGAAACATCGATGCCTACAACCGGAAGGTTTCCGAGAAGATGCCGCTCCTGGTGGTCGCCGTCGACGAGCTGGCCGACCTGATGATGTCGGCCGCCTTCGACATCGAGCAATCCCTCTGCCGGCTGGCGCAGCTTGGTCGTGCCACCGGCATACACCTCATCATCGCGACGCAAAGGCCCTCTGTCGACGTGGTGACAGGGCTTATCAAGGCCAACTTCCCGAGCAGGATCAGCTTTGGCGTGACCTCCCAGGTCGACTCCCGCACTATCCTGGACACCGCTGGCGCCGACAAGCTCCTTGGCAGGGGCGATATGCTGTATCTGCCCCTCGAGGCGTCCCGGCCGGCGCGCATTCAGGGCGTCTTCATCTCGGACCACGAGATCGAAAGCCTCGTGAGCTTCTGGCAGACGACACCCTGGGCGTCCATCCCACGTATCGCCATGCGCCCGGCGTCCTCGGGCACCGGCGGGGACACAAGGAACCCAGCGGACTCCTCGTCAGGGTCGGCCGACGAGCTTATGGACAACGCCATTCTTCTGGCGAAGAGCTACAACAAGCTCTCTACGTCACTTCTGCAGCGCCGGCTGCGGATCGGCTACCCACGGGCCGCACGGCTGATAGACGAGCTCGAGGAACAGGGCATCGTAGGGCCCGGCGATGGCGCCAAGTCGCGGGATGTTATAATGACCAAAACGTAGAGAACCACCCCAACCCAGGCCAAGTGAGACGACTCTAGGTGGTCCGAAACATTCCCGCCCTGCTGGGATCGGTAGTCAGAAGAGGTCGAGACGACGGCGCGCCGACCCCTAGCCGGGAGACGTGCCTAATCGACGGCGCCAGCCTGGTCGACTCACAGCTCTACCAGCAGTACCGCGTCTGCCCGCTCTGCCGTTTCCACTACAGCATGAGGGCCCGAGAGCGCATCGACTCGCTCGCGGACCCGGGCTCGTTTCGAGAGACCAACCGCTCCATCGTCTCGATCGACCCCCTTTCGTTTTCGTCCCGCATTCCCTACAAGCAGCGCATCTTCCGCGACCAGCGCCGCACGGGTCTGACCGAGGCCGCCGTCACCGGAACGTGCACCATTGGTGGCAGTCCCGCGATGCTCATCGTCCTGGACTTTGGCTTCATGGGCGCCACGATAGGCTGCGTCGTCGGTGAAAAGGTGGCCCTGGCCCTGGAACGCGCCGCAAAGCGCAACCTGCCAACGGTCGCTGTCATCACCAGCGGAGGCGCCCGGATTCAAGAGGGTGTCCTCTCGCTCATGCAGATGGCCAAGACGACCATTGCGGCCAACAAGATCAACGAGAAGGGCCTTCCCATCGTTTCGATCCTGGCCAATCCCGCCACCGGACAGGCTTACGCTAGCTTCACAAGCCTCGCCGACATCGTCTTGGCCGAGCCCGACGCGATCATGGGGTATTCGCCGATCAGAGCTATCAAGGAGACCGGCGGGAGTCCGTCGCCCAGGGAGGCACACACCGCGGAGGCTCACCTCAAGAACGGGATGATAGACGCGGTGGTCGATCGAACGGAGATGAGAAACATAGTCGGCACACTGCTCGATCTCCTGGGCCCCCAGTACCATCTCACTCCGGCCGACAAGAGACGGACCCGGGAAGCCGAGGCCGAGCGCCCAGAGGCGTGGAGCTCCGTGCAGCTCGCGCGGCACGAGTCGAGACCCACGGCAATCGACTACATCAAGAGCATATTCACCAACTTCGTGGAGCTCCACGGAGACCGATGCTACGGCGACGACAAGTCCATCGTATGCGGATTCGGACACCTGGGTGGACAGACGGTCACCATCATCGGCCAGGAGCGCGGCCGCGGCTCCAGCGGCGACCACAATGACGGCAGGACCTCTCCCGAAGGGTTCAGGAAAGCCCAGCGGGTGGTGCGTCTAGCGTCGAAGTTCAGCCTCCCGCTAGTGACGCTCATCGACACACCGGGCCCCAACCTGAGCACCGACGCTGAGATGCGCGGGCTCGGCAACGCCATCGCCAGCACCATGTCGATGATCGCAAGCCTCGAGGTGCCGACCATATCCGTCGTCATAGGCGAGGGGGGGAGCGGTGGCGCGCTGGCGCTTGGAGTGACGGACCGCATCCTGATGATGGAGAACGCTATCTACTCGCCCGTGTCGCCCGAAGAGGCCGCGGAGGTCATGTTTCAAGACGAGGCCCGAGCCGAGGAGGCCGCGGTGTCCCTCAAGCTAACGGCGAGGGACTGTCGCGAGAGGGGCATCGTCGACCTTGTCGTCTCCGAGCCGCCCGGCGGCGCGCATACCAACCCCGACGAGGCTTCCAGGGCGCTTCGTCGCGCGCTGTTGCAGGAGCTGGCCGCGTTGCAGTCAGGCTCCAGACGGCGAATGCTTCAGAGGCGCTACAAGAAATTCAGAAAGATGGGCGAGTACAGCTCGCACTTCAGGGCCGCCGTAACTCGCGAGGTCGCCACACTTCAGGGCCGCATGAAACACATCGTCAGGCGCCGGTCGCGAACGACCATCGAAAACGGCGACCTGGAGGACCTCATGGCCACCCTCCCGGAGCAGAGCTCGACGGGCTAGCTCACCGAGCGTCCCCGCGCCCGCACGCCTCCCCGTGAGCCGCGCCGGTGCCCCACCACGCCGGTACGTGACACTGCGCTGACCCTGAGCTTGTCGAGGGCGTCTCGGATAGGCATGCGCTCCCCCCCCTTCAATTCTCTACCCGAGGCAGCTTTGCACCTGAAGTAGTCGCAGATAGGGGGCTTTCTGTGCAACTGGCCGCTCCCCGGTGCTTCTGTTGGCATCCGCATCGCTAACCCAGTTCCAGCGCCTATCGGCCCACCGGCCCGCAATCGCGGGTCAGGTTGGGGTCGGGAGGCGGGCCACCGAACTGCACGAAGACGACCGGCTTCATCGCGTCCGAGAAGCCTCGGGCCGTCTCGCAGAAGACGTTCCGGGTCCGGTCTATCCCGTCGCGGAGGCCGCTCAGGTCTTCCGCCATCGCGGTATCGACGACCGCCCGCTGCGCGGCAAGGGTCTCATCGAAGTAGCGCGCCAGGCGGTCGTGGTCCTCGCGTAGCTCGTCGGGCGGCGTCAGCGCAACGACCTTCGCTCGCGCGTCCTCGATGACAGCAATGAAGCTCGGCGCGACCAGTGATACAACCTGGTACCCATCTTCTGGAAGAAGGTTGAATCCCAAGTAATCGGGGCCGGTACGAGGGAATCGAACGCGAAGCTCGCGCAGCGTCATGTGAACGGCCTCCCGGTAGCCGCCGTCAATAACGTCTGGTCCCGGCGCCTTGAAGGAAAAGGCTAACTGCGGCATCGCGATGTTGCGCACCTGTGCCGAGAGGTCCAGGGCCGCGCGGACGCTTGTTTCGACCGTCCCAAACTCGAAGTTTGACACCACGAAGTGCACCGGGTCCACATCTTCCACCGCCTTGCCGACCTCGCGGTCCAGGCGCACGACGCCATCCAGGAACCGGAGCAGGAGCTCGTGGTCGGCCTGGAAGCGCGGCGGCGGCTCGGCCGGAGCGATAACCTGTTGGACTGCCTCGAACGCGGTGCCCGCGCCCGCGCCTCTCAGGGCTTCCAGCATCGCCCTCGCGTCCGCGAACTGGCGTGACATGGTCTGCCCGAAGACGGCGTTACGCTTCCAGAACTCCTCGAACCCCGTATTGAGGGTGTCGAGATAGGCCGACTCCGCGTCGGTGAGGCCGCCGAAGAGCTCGCCGAGCCTTCTCGCCTCCTCCGAGACGAGGAAAAACTCCCGGAATGACGGGGACAGGTCGCTCATGAAGTTCCGTAGGAGCGTGTCGGACTCGACCGACGCTTCGCGGAAGATGAGCTCGTCACGGGCCTCCGCTGCATCGAGCTCGCGACGCCAGAGCGCTATCTGGTCCCCCAGATACGAGAGCACGCGCGCTTGGTCTGCCGAGTAGTCCTCGGGCACGGCGAGGACCTCCAGTGCGGCAATGTCCGCCTGGGCCCCTTCGATAGCCAGTGGAAGGGCCTTGGCGAGCACCGGCAAGAAACCCGCCGGGCCTGGGGGTGCGTTATTGACGGGGTCGAAGATTTCCTCTCTTCGCGCATCGGACCGCTCACTGATGGCACGGACCGCGGCGGCGTACTCCTGCCTGGCCGTCTCCTTCTCGCCCACGGCGGCGGCTGGGTCCGCGGTCGGCGCCGGCGCGAGAGCGGGGACCGGGGTAGCTGTCGGTGATGGCGCGGTCGAGCTGCCGCAGGCAACCGCGGCCACCGACGCTAGTGCTACGGCGCCGACCACCCAGGCGGATCCTGCTCTTCTCGCTCTCAATGGTTCCTCCTTAGGCTCTGGGAAATGCATGCTAGATTACGAACTCAACGTCGTGAACGGATGGGTTGACCATGCGTTTGATGCGTGGACAGAGTATGCGGTGCATATATCGGAAGGTGGCTGCACACGATCGGGACGACGAGGGCACCTGGCTTTTCGTGCAGACCAACCACTTTATGCGCAGGAGGCCATTTAAGTGCAAAGCCCCCTGAGCCGGAGGAGACCCTTCCGAGCACCCCATGAGGAGCGTCTGTGCGCCGGCCTTACCCGCGGGTGAACCTCGCCAAGGTTTGCCGCTTGTCTAGAGTCCCTCTCAAGGTGCTGCCGAGACTGGGCAACGGGGCATACTCCCACCGGGGAAGGCATGGGCTACCGGTTGCGGCCGACGCTAAGCACGCCACCGTACGGACCGCGGCTCGCCTCGAAGGCCCCTATCCTGTCCTCTTGCGCCAAGACCAGATCGATCTCGTCCTGACCGTTCAGCAGCGCGTGGCGGCGGAACTCGTGCGTCTCGGGGTCGTCGTGCATGACGAAGGGGATGTTGAGGCCCTCATGGTCGGGCTCGGTGATGCGGCAGTGCTCCAGGTCCACCGTGAGGCGGTAGCCCGGCTGAGCCTGGGCCTTCTCCATGATCTCCCGGACCTGAGCCTCGGGCAGGATGATGGGCGCTATGCCGTTCTCGAAGCAGTTCTTGTGGAAGATGTCCGCGAAGCTTGGAGCGATGATGGCGCGAATGCCGTAGTCGAGCAGCGCCCAGGGCGCATGCTCCCGCGAAGAGCCGGCGCCGAAGTTTCGCCCCGCCACCAGAATCGACGTGTTCTCGTACCCCGGCTTGTTCAGGATGAAGTCGGGATTAGGCGACCCGTCGGCGTTCAGCCTCCAGGTGTAGAAGAGGAACTGCCCGAATCCGGTCCTCTCGATGCGCTTAAGGAACTGGGCGGGGATGATCTGGTCGGTGTCGACGTTGACGCGGTCCAACGGGGCGACGACGCCGCTAACCCTTACGAACGGTTCCATGATGAGTCACCTCTGATCTGCTACTCGCCCGGCCATAGCGCCTGGAACGTAGTGCGGCCTTGTCCTTCTGAGCAGCGAAGCGAGGAGGAATTCTGAGACCTCCGCGTGTGCGCTGATTTTACTATCACCACTTCGGCAATCCTTCGCTGCGCTCGAGGACAGGGCTCAGTGCAGGCTCTGAGGCCGCTATTACTGTCACCCTGAGGCCGCCAGCCGAATGGTCTGGGGTAGTGGGCACGTTCCATTGGCGGGCTGGTCCTCGTATTGCATCTGAGCTACACGTTCCCCACACCAGATTCTTCGCCTGCGGGCTCCAGAATGACACTTTCGTCCCGGTTGACGCCTCCAAAACGAGTTGCTATAGCTTGCCACTCACCGCAAGTCGGACGGCCCGACCCAGCGCCTGGTCGTCGCCCGGGTCAAGGTGCCTCTCGCGATGAGTCCCGTCCGGAAGCGTGTCTATCACATACCTACCAGTGCCGGGCCTCTTCATAGTTTGCTTAACCAGGATGACGCCATCGTCATAGGAATAGACTCTGGCTTCGTGAGGAAGAACTTTAGCTGCCATGATCGGTCTGACCTCCTTTCATCACCACTCCCGCACATCCACGAAGTGACCGGCGATGGCTGCGGCCGCGGCCATCTGGGGGCTGACCAGGTGGGTCCGTCCGCCCTTGCCCTGCCGGCCCTCGAAGTTACGGTTAGACGTCGAGGCGCAGCGCTCGCCGGGCTGAAGGACATCAGGGTTCATCCCCAGGCACATCGAGCAACCGGCCTCCCTCCAGTCGAAGCCTGCGTCCTTGAAGATTCCATCCAGACCCTCGTCTTCAGCCTGCCGTTTGATGGCGTTCGATCCCGGCACGACCATCGCGTAGACCCGGTCGGCGACCTTGCGGCCCTTGACCACTTCCGACGCTGCCCGCAGGTCTTCGATCCGCGAGTTGGTGCACGAGCCCAAGAAAACGCGGTCGATCTGGACCTCCTCGATCGGCGTGTCTGGCTCCAGGTCCATGTAGATCAGAGCGCGCTCCGCCGCCTCTCTATCGCCGGGGTCCTCGAAGGACGCCGGGTCGGGCACCCGCCCCGTCACCGGGACCACCATGCCTGGATTGGTGCCCCAGGTCACGAAGGGCTCGAGGGCAGCGCCGTCGATGCGCACCACGGTATCGTACTCGGCGCCAGGGTCTGTGGGGAGAGTGCGCCACTCCTCCACGGCCGCATCGAAATCGTCGCCCTGAGGCACGTTTGGCCGGCCCCGCATATAGTCGAAGGTAGTGTCGTCCGGCGCGACCATTCCGGCCCGTGCGCCGGCTTCGATGGACATGTTGCACACCGTCATACGGCCTTCCATGGACAGCTCCCGCACTGCCAGTCCCGTGTACTCGATGGCATGACCCGTGGCGCCTCCTATGCCGATCTGCCCTATGACGCCCAGAATCAAGTCCTTGGCGGTGACACCCCGAGGAAGGCGGCCGTCGACGCGGACCTCCATCGACTTGAACCTGGCCTGGACCAGACACTGGGTTGCCAGGACCAGCTCCACCTGCGTCGTGCCGATGCCTATGGCCAGCGCGCCAAAAGCTCCGTGCGTCGAGGTATGGCTGTCGCCGCAGACGATGACCTTGCCAGGCTGTGTGTATCCTTGCTCCGGGCCTATGATGTGGACGATGCCCTGGTTCGGACTGAACCTGTCGTATAGGGTCACTCCGAACTCTTCGCAGTTGCGGGACAGAGCGTCGAGCTGCGCCTTGGCGATGGGGTCCGTGATGGGCAGGGACATTGCCCACGTTGGCGTGTTGTGGTCGGCGACAGCAATCGTAAGGTCCGTCCTGCGTACCTTGCGGCCGGCCATGCGGAGTCCGTCGAAGGCCTGTGGCGAAGTGACCTCGTGCACGAGGTGCAGGTCGACATACAGCAGACTCGGCTGCCCGGCCTCCTGGTGAACGAGATGGGAATCCCAAAGCTTCTCGAACAGCGTCTTAGGCGGCATTTCGTCTGATGACCTCTCTAGTTCTTACCGCGAATCGACGTGGCAACGCCGCTGCTATTTACCCGCGCGTTGGGACCGCTGCCCTGTCCCAGCCCCTCCGGCCAGTTGCAAGCGCGGGCAGACTGCGCAGAAGAGCCGGCGGTGCAGTCCGTGGTCTCTACGATGTGGAGGTTTTCGGCTCAATCCCCTCCATCGCCAGGAGGCGGTTAAGCGCATTCATGTAGGCCTTGGCGCTGGCCACGATAATGTCGGTATCCGAGCCGCGGCCCACGTACACCCGATCGTCCCTCTCGATGCGAATCGTAACGTCGCCGATGGCGTCGATTCCCTGCGTCACGGCGTCTAC
>JADFIF010000035.1:19476-20726 GCA_022566795.1 Chloroflexota bacterium | reverse complement strand
AATCTAATGGCAAGCCCCGAGCAGGTGTACCAGGTGTGGTCGGCGGCCTTCGACGGCATGTACCACTACGGCCGCTCCTTCGTGCTGACGATGCACCCCTTCGTCACCGGCCGTCCCGGCAGGCTGCGGATGCTCGAACGACTCATTCGGCACATGCGCGAGCTGCCCGGCGTCGAGTTCATGACGGCGCTCGACCTGGCCCGGATGTGGGTCAGGCACTCGGCACAGGAGGCGACTTGATGGCAATGACGGCCTCATTCGACCTTCACGGCGCACTCCGCTGCAGGCGGCGACCGGCCATGAGTGTCGCAGGGGTCTCAGCATCCGTGATGAGCCCCGGACTGAAGGCCAGGGTTAGGCTCTCGACAAACGGGGACCACAGCTCTCGGAAGCTCCTCCACCGCTCACAACCGCACCCTATCGGCGGCGGGCTGTTGCCCGGCCCATTCAGCGCGTGCTAGAATCCCGATACGGCTGCGCGCCCTTGTGATGCACTCGCCAAGCAGCCACCTACCGGCGAGTCGCTGGCAACTCGAAGGAAGAGGCCCGGCAATGACACTCCCGTCACGTATGAAATTCGGCATCTTCATGGCGCCCTTCCACTGGCTGGGCGAGAATCCCACCCTGTCGCTCGAGCGGGACTTCGAGCTGCTTCAGTGGCTCGACCACCTCGACTTCGACGAGGCGTGGATCGGCGAGCACCACAGCGCCGGCTGGGAGACCATCGCCTCGCCGGAGCTGTTCATCGCCGCCGCCGCCGAGCGCACCAAGCATATCAAGCTAGGCACCGGCGTGCTTAGCCTGCCGTACCATCACCCGCTCATGGTCGCCAACCGGATGGTGCTGCTCGATCACATCACAAGGGGCAGAGTGATGCTCGGCGTCGGGCCCGGCGCGCTGTCCACTGACGCGACCATGCTCGGCATCGACCCGGTAACTCAGCGCCGCCGCATGGACGAGTCGATGGGGATCATCCTTCGCCTCCTCACCGAGACCGAGCCCATCACCTACGAGTCCGAGTGGTTTACCCTCAAGGACGCGGCGATTCACCTGCGGCCCTACACGCAGCCCTACTTTCCGATCGCCGTCGCGGCCGCGCAGTCGCCCTCGGGCATGGTGCTGGCTGGAAAGTACGGCCTGTCGGTGCTCTCGGTCAGTGTCATCAGAGGCGGAAGCATCGCCCCTAACCTCAACGAGTTCTGGAAGATCGCGGAGGAGACGGCTGCCGAGTACGGAAATACGATGGACCG
>JADFIF010000035.1:9805-19377 GCA_022566795.1 Chloroflexota bacterium | reverse complement strand
GCTGGAAAGTACGGCCTGTCGGTGCTCTCGGTCAGTGTCATCAGAGGCGGAAGCATCGCCCCTAACCTCAACGAGTTCTGGAAGATCGCGGAGGAGACGGCTGCCGAGTACGGAAATACGATGGACCGTAAAGACTGGCGTGTGGTAATGCACGTCCATCTGGCGGAGAGTCGAAAAGAGGCCATCGAGCAGGCACGCGCGGGAGCCGGTCGCTACCAGCGCGAGTATTTCGAAAGGACCCTGGGCCACGACCCGGTCATCGACGGACCTGCGGACAAGATCATCGACGCCATGGTCGACAGCGGAGGGTGGTGCGTCGGCACTCCCGACGACCTCATCGCCAGGATCAAAGAGCTCGACGCCAGCAGTGGGGGATTCGGCGGATTTCTCATCCAGGCCACCGAGTGGGCGACGCGCGAGCAGGTGCTGCACAGCTACGAGCTTGTGGCCAGATACGTCATGCCGCACTTCCAGGGCTCCCTGGCCAGCCTCGAGGCCTCCCAGGCGTGGTCCGAAGAGATCAAGGGCAAGCTGCAAGAGCAGCGAGCCAAGGCGATGGAGCGGGCCAAGCAAGACTACGTCGGAAGCCGGTAGACTTCGTTCCCATTGATGGCCGCTGCGGGACGGGGCCGAGCCAAAGCTGCAAAGCCACCCCCTCAACACCCACTCATCGAGGCTCCATAATTCGGAGGGAAAGGACCGAGGTTGCCCAAAATGACTGGTGGAGACGCCTTGGCGGCCTCCTTGCATCGAGAGGGCGTCCGGGTGATCTTCGGGCTGCCCGGCGTGCAGATGTACCACGCGATGGACGGACTCCATCGCCAGCCTGAGATTCGCTTCATAACGACGCGCCACGAGCAGGCCGCCGGATACATGGCCGACGGATACGCCAGAGCCAGCGGCGAGATCGGGACCGCGCTGGTGGTGCCCGGACCGGGCCTGCAGAACGCCTCCGCCGCCATCGGCACGGCCTATGCCGCGTCGTCGCCGGTCCTCGTCGTGGCGGGGCAGATTCCGCGGGACCTCATCGGCGTCGACCGGGGCGTCCTGCACGAGATCAACGACCAGCTCGACATCATAAGGCCGGTCACCAAGTGGGCGTCCCGGGTCCTGGAGGCTACGGACATACCCGCCGCGGTGCACGAGGCCTTCTACCACCTCAAGACGGGGCGACCCAGGCCGGTGGAGATCGAGATACCGCCGGAGACCTTTTCGGACGAGGCCGACGTCGAGCTCCTCGAGCCGGGCAAGCACGAGGCCCAACCGGCGGCTCGCGACGCCATCGAGCACGCCGCCCGGCTGCTGGCAGACGCGCGCAACCCCATCATCTTCGTCGGAGGTGGAGCCGTGTCGTCCGGGGCGTCGGATGCCCTGGTCGCCGTGGCCGAGCATCTGCAGGCCCCGGTGATCGCCACGTCGGAGGGCAAAGGCGCGATCACGGACCGGCACTACCTGTCCATTGGCACGCTGCGCCTGCGCGACGACCCTTTCCGCGAGAGACTGCAAGACCACGACGTCATCCTGGCCGTGGGCACGCGGATGGCCTTCCCGAACATGCTGAGCGGCCAGCAGGTGATCCAGATCGACGTGGACGAAGAGGAGATCGGTCGCAACTACGACAAGACATTTGGCGTGCTGGGCGACGCCCGCCGCTCGCTCGAAGAACTACATAGGCTCATATCGGCTTCGATTCCGCGCAGAGCCAGCCGAGAGACCGAGCTCGAGGCCCTTCGCTCGGAGCGCATGAGCCCTCCAGCGGAGGCCGAGCCTCTGGGCTCGTTCGTCAAAGCCATCCGCGCCGCCATCCCGGACGACGGAATTCTCGTTCCGGGGATGACTCAGGTCGGATACTACAGCCGGACCTACTACCCGGTGTACAAGCCCCGCACCTACATGACTTCGTCGTACTTCGGCAATCTCGGTTTCGCGTACCCCGTCGCCCTAGGCGCCAAGGTAGCAAAGCCCGACAAACCAGTGGTCGCGGTGTCCGGTGACGGCGGCTTCTTGTTCAACTCCCAGGAGCTTGCAACCGCCGTTCAGTACGGTATCAACGCGGTGGTCGTCGTCTTCAACGACAACGCCTTCGGCAATGTGCTTCGAGACCAGAGGAACACCTTCGACGGCCGCACCATCGGCTCCGAGCTTCACAACCCCGACTTCGTGAAGCTGGCGGAGGCCTACGGCGCCCGGGGAGTTAAGGCCGAAGGCCCGCAAGAGCTAGAGTCAGCGCTCCGCGAGTCGCTGGCCATAGAGTCGCCCACGCTCATCGAGGTGCCTGTGGGGCCCATGCCGTACCCGTACTAGTCGGGGTCGCGGAAACAGAGGTTTCCTGGCCCCCGGCCTGGTCGAGGGCGGGTCTGAAACCCGCCCCGGGGTTAACTGCCGGCGCGGGAACCTCAGCGAGCACCACTTGGCGGCAGACAGCGCACCGGGCCTTGCGTGGATGTCTCTTCACACAAGCTACGTCAGATTGGTGGGACAAGATAATGGCGCTCAGTGTCTGTGAAGCCTGCGGGTCGGCCTTCAAGGGCGAACCGACGGAGTGCGGGGGCTGCGGCGAGGTGATGCCCTCCCGCGGGGAGATTCGGCGTCTGCCCCACGAGGTGGTGTTGGGCTTCCTGGAGCACGCGGAGGCATTCTTAGCCGCAAGCCCACTTCAGCAGTTCGCCCTAGCCTTCGCAGCCGGCTCGTTCATCACTTTCGGCGCCCTCTTGTCCGTGGTGCTGACCGTGGGCGTCGAACCTATCGGCCTCTCCAGGCTACTCCTGGGCCTGGGGTTTTCCGCCGGGTTCGTGATGGTAATCCTGTCGGGTTCCGCCCTATTCACCGAGATCAACGTGCTGCTGCCCGAGCTGTTTCTCAGCAGAGCCCGCCATGCCATGCGCCGGGCTTGGCGCTTTTGGCTCATCGCCTACCTGGGTAACGCCACAGGAGCCCTCGTCGTAGGATTGATGGTGGAGGGCGCGCACATTCTAGGCGAACCGCAGTCGCTCCGCCTGTTCGAGATCATGGGCGAGAAGCTGGAGCTTCGCGAGCTCGGCGTCGAGGGCTGGCTCGCCGTTGTGCTATCGGCTGTGGTTGGAAACTGGCTCGTGGGCATGGCGGCATTCATGGCGACGGCCGCAAGGACCGTCTCGGGAAAGGTCGTCGGCATACTGCCTCCGATAATCGCCTTCGCCGCCATCGGCGCTCACCACTCGCCGGCCAATATGGGCTACTTTTCGCTTGGCCTGATCCACGGCGGCTCCGGTGTCGGATGGGGTGAGGCCATCTGGTGGGTCATCGTGCCGGCAAGCCTGGGCAACATCGTCGGAGGCGCTGTGCTCGTGTCGCTGCTATTCTGGTTCACCTTCGGACGACACGCCAAGCAACGCGAGAGCCTACGGCGCGCGGGGGAGCTGGCACGGGAGCACCAACGAACGTCCACGAAGTGACCCTTGGGGGATGTGCCGCCGATGAGTCTGAGCCATCTGGCCTCGAAGGACAGCGACGTTGCGGAACGCCCTGGCCGGTATCCCTCTACGCCAGGGTGAAGGGAATCGACAGCTCGCCGCAGATGTCTCTGAACCACTCGATGACCTCCGGGTGGAAGGGGATGCCGTTGGCGCGCCGGTCATCGGCAGTCTCGGCCTCCGGGAGCCCGGGATACAGCACCCTGTCGTGGCCCTTGGCCGGTGCCGTAGTCCTGAGCATCTGCAGCCACTCGTCCATCGTCCGCTTGAACTGCCGAACGTCGGTGAACGCCTCGATGCTGTAGGCGGCGACCGAGTGGCCGAAGTTGGGCCGGCCCGGGTTGGCGCCGTAGCCGCCGCCGGAGAGCATGCCGCCGAGGATGTCGACGATTCCGGCGAGGCCGTAGCCCTTGTGGGACCCCAGCTCGCGGGTGCTTCCCAGCGGCAACAGGTGCGAGGAGGCCCTGCCTTCGTAGTCCGGCATCGGAGGCTCCACGGCGTCCATTATCGGGATGCCGTCGCTGTCGCCGACCCAACCCGGCAGAAGGTCGTTGCCGAGCCGCCTGGCGAGGCCGAGCTTGTTGCCCGCCACCGTGCTCATGGCCGCGTCGAAGACGAATGGAGGCTCCTTGTCGGCCGGCGCGGCAAGGGCGATGGGGTTCGTGCCGAGCCTGGGCTCAGCGCCAAACGTCGGCAGGACGCTGGGAGGGCAGGAGGTCATGCACAGCCCGATCATGTCGTGCTCGAGCGCCATCATGGCGTGGTAGGAGGCCATGCCGAGGTGCCGGCCGTTGTTGATGGTCACCATGCCGAGGCCGACCTTCTTGGCCTTGTCGATGGCGATCTCCATCGCCTTAGGCACGACGACAATCCCCAGGCCGCGGTCTGAGTCTACGGTGGCGGTAGCAGGAGTTTCGCGGATGATTCTCCAGTTGGGCCGGGGGTTGAGCTCGCCCTTGCCGTACCCGTTCACGTACGCGCGGAGCATGTTCGATACTCCGTGCGTGTCCACGCCGCGGATGTCGGCTGTGACGAGAACGTCGGTGGCAACCTCGCAGTCAGAGTCCGGCACTCCCATCTTGGAGAATATCTGTCGGACGGTGTCGCGGAGCGGCGACTCGTCGACGCGTACCGCGTCCGCCTCCTTGACCTTGAACTGGTCTAGCAAATTGAGCCTCCCCGGCTGGATCATGCCTGCGGGCGAGCACTGCGGCGCGCCGCCCCGTCCGCGCGAGACGTATTCTAGTCTCGCGGGAACTGTGGCGCAACCAGAGGGCCTCAACTTAGCCTCGACGAACCGTGCCACATCGTATGGGGTTAGAGCGAAAGTTAAGGTTGACATCGGATTTCACTTAGCACATACTAAGTGCTAGACTAAGTGTGGCAAACGCGGAGGATTGGATGACCCAGGCGCTGCTCATAACACTGAGAGAGGGTTTGGAGATGTCGCTCCTCGTCGTCATCGTGCTCGCATACTTGCGCGAGGCACGCCGCGGAGACCTCTTTAGGCCGGTGTGGTACGGCGTCGGCTTGGCGATCGCCAGCAGCGTCGTCGTGGGGGCAGTCCTCTTCGGAGTGGGGAGCGGCCTGTCTGGCAAAGCCGAAGAGGTGTTCGAAGGCGGTGCGATGTTCGTCGCCGCCGCGGTCCTGACCTGGATGATCATGTGGATGAAAGGACAGGGGCGGCGCATGCGACGGGACGTCGAATTAAGGGTGGGGCGTGCCATCGCACGCGGCTCAGGGATTGCGCTGGCCTCCCTCGCGTTCGTCATCGTCGTCAGGGAGGGGCTCGAGACCGCGCTCTTCCTGTTCAGTGCGTCGAAGACGGCTACTCCGGCCGCCACAACCATCGGCGGTCTACTAGGTCTGCTCATTGCCCTGGCCATCGGCAGGGCCGTATATCAGGGCAGTCGCGGCATCAATCTGAAGACCTTTTTCAATGTCACCGGCGTCTTGCTCATCTTCTTCGCGGCGGGGCTCCTGGTTCACGGCATCCACGAATTCCAGGAGGCGGGCTACCTGACGGTCCTTGGGGGCCAGGCTTGGGACATGAACGGGATCCTGAACGAGAAGGGGACCGCCGGCAGTCTGTTGAAGGGAATCCTCGGGTACAACGGCAACCCGTCCGTCCTCGAGGCCATCGTGTATCCCATATACTCGATTGCCGCGCTGGCATTCTTCCTCAAACCCGTGTCCGTGGCCCCGTCGCCTAGGCCGACACACGGCGCCGCCGTGACCGGCTGACCCCTAGTTTGCACCGGATCTCAGGGTGCTGATAGACCCTTGCGGAGCCAAGGGCGGTGTGGCTCCCAGCGTCGCCGGGCAGGAGACCATCGCCCGAACCGGGGTCCCCCAGCAAACATAGAGTCTGCGTCGTTGGATGTAGCGGCTCCCCCGGCTCGTCATGTACACTCGATAGGGCCCGATGGCGTTCCTCGGCGCGCGCCGAAGGACCGGCAGCGCTTGCTAGCCCTGCCCAACGTCCAACGTCCCCACGGAGCTATCGATGTCCACCTTCAAGCATCTTATAAGCACGTCAAATCTCGATCGGCGGTGGATAGAGTCGGAGCTGTTTCCACTCTGTGACAAGCTCCGAGAGGAGGAGCCGCCGCAGACGCTCAACGGCAAGGCGCTGTACTGCCTTTTCTACGAGCCGAGCTTCCTGACGCGTACGTCGTTCGAGCGGGCAATTGGACTCCTTGGCGGCGACGCGTACCACACGGAGGATGCGTCGCAGTTCTTCCCCGTCACAACCTCGAGTTTCGTCGACAACATCATCAGCATTCTCGCCAGTCTCCACGTCGACCTGGTAGTGCTCCGCAGCAGCGACGCCGACGTTGTCCAGCGGGCGGCCCTTACCGACGCAATGCCCGTAATCAACGGCGGCAGCGCCGACGACCACCCGACACAGGCACTGGCCGACCTCTACACGCTGCATCGGGAGCTACACGGCGTCGACAACAAGCGCGTTGCCATCGTGGGCCGCTTGGAACATAGGAACGTCAGCGCGCTCCTAAAAGGCCTGGCCCACTTCGAAGGGGTCGGTGTCACGCTGGTGCCTTTCAGCGGTCAGGTCGACCCGGAGGTAGTCGCCTACTGCGAGTCGAAAGGGGTTCAACTCACCACCGAGAAGTCTCTCGACGCGCTGGCGGACGTGGACGCAGTGTACCTCAACGGTCCTCGCACCCTGGCCCACGTCCAGCTCTTGAGGGCGCGTGGCTCCTTCAACCTGCGCATCGACGAGGAGTTCATGGCGCGGCTCAGGCCCCACTGCCTTATTCTCGACCCCATGCAGCGGAGTGGAGACTTCACCGTCGAGGTTCAGGATAGCCGCCTGGCGTTCTACCGGCAGGCTGAGAATGCCCTTTATGTTCGTATGGCGGTGCTCCTAGACTTCCTAGCCGGAAGCTGAACGCGAACAACCCTCGACGCGCTTCGTTGGTGATTGGGCGTTGTCGGCGAGGGCCACCGTTGGGGGAGTCCCGAGGGGTGCCCTCTCCGGCAGGGGTCTGGGGAGCCTGCCCTGGGTCTGCCGAAGGGATGTTCGCCCGACGACTCAACCTACCGGTGGGTGGGTTCAAGGCGTTTGGCGAAGATGCTTTCTACGCTCGATTGGCTGGCTTTGGGGGCGAGTCAAAAAGCTCGATGTCGTTCTCCGCGCGAGGACTCATTCCGGTGAGCCTTGAGAGGAACGGCGCGACTGCGGGCCCGAACGAGGTCACGAGGCTTCGCAGCTCGCCGTGGCGTATCGCGCGCAGGATGATCTTGCTATGCCAGTCGAACGAGAAATCTCGAACGTTGATCAGCTCGTCCTGCACGTGAGGCGACAGGAATGTTTTCAGCAGGCGCTCGATCTGCCGGTCTCCGAGAGTCTCATACAGCATCCGCGTGTAGTAGCCGATGCGGAGCTCACTGCCGAAGATCGCCTTCCATCCTCGTTCGTAGTGGCTGAGCCGCTTCGCGGAGAAATCGCCGGCCATTAGGGCGTCGTGAGCCACGTTGGCGGCGATCTCTCCAGAGAGCAGGGCGTAGTAGATACCGCCGCCACTGGTAGGCTTGACCAGTCCCGCCGCGTCTCCGACGGCCATTACTCGCGGGCCGTACGACTTCTGGACAGGCTTCAGTGGGATCCCCCAGCGCCGCGGCTCGTACGCCGGTCCGCAGATCCTGCCATCGTCTCTAAGCGTTGCGAGGAACTTGTCGAAGCGGCCGTTCTGCGGCCCTCTACCGGCCATACCCGCCAGCCCCTGGGTCTGCGACGTCGGCACCAGCCAGGCAAAGGAGCCCGGCGCGACCTTCTCGCCCAGGTACACCACGGTGTCGGTGGGGCGGCGCAGGTCCACGACAGCCTGAGTGCCAGCCATGTGCTCGCGACTACCCTGGCTCCGCAACCCGGCCATGGCCAGTAAGGAGGATCCAAACCCGCTGCCAAGGATGATCAGCCGCGCGGAGATCGTTGCGGGAGCGTCCTCGAACGTCGTTCGGACAGCGGCGCCCCGGTTGTCTATCTCGATACCCACGACGCGTTGTCCGAGCCGGTACTCCGCCCCGGCGTCCATCGCGCGCTCCGCCAGCCGTCGAACGTAGGCGACCCGGTCAATCACATAGGCCTGAGTCTCGTCGCGGGCCACGCGGTACTCGGCGCCTGAAGGTGCGATGACCGTGGCCGATCTGGCATAGGCGTAGATGTCGGATTCGTCAGGCGGAAAGCGGCGCGCGCACTCGGCGCCGATGATGCCCGTACAGAGCTTGTCTCCGATCTCGGTTCGCCCATCGACCACGGCAACCCTGTGGCCTTGGCCAGCCAGCTGGAGTGCGGCGATGTTGCCGGCTGGACCGGCGCCCACCACGATGACGTCGTGCAATAGAAACCTCTGAAGCTGTCGCAGTCAGGTACAGACGCGGTCGAGAGTTTGAACCGTCACCCGGGGCGCGAAAATCGTCGCGTGGCGTCCGGCTGGGATTGTGTTGGCCCCCTGGCATGTTAGCGCGGAGAGGCCGGTGGAGACAACCACTCAGCGGCATCAGAATCGCGGATTTGGGAGCGCTGGGCTTCACCTCCTGCCGTCCCAAACGGTGGGCTTACATATGCAGTCCTTGGAACAATAGAGGGACGCATGTCGTCTTTAACTATGAGCGGCAAAGGACTGGACAGCGCTGAGCGAGTCACAATGAAGAACAGAAATCAGGAGGAACACGAAATGGGCAGGATGAAAGGTCTCGCAGCGATCCTTGGTGTTGCGGTGCTGATGGCCGTCGTAGCGGCGTGTGGAAATGGAGCTGGACTGCCTTCCCTCAGCGATGAGGTGCCGATCCAGGCTCCGCCCGTAGTCGGCGGGACAACCCCGACGGCATCAAACCCGCCAACTACGCCGATAGTTTCCCACGGTGGACCGGTCAACGACTACATAAGTCTGGTGGACAATCTCAGAGCAGCGGGAGTAGTGACTGAGCCCGCGGGCATTGTGTCACAGCCTTTCTTCGCACCGCAGGGGCAGTGGCTGACCGTGAACGGCGAGGACGTCCAGACGTTCGAATTCGCCAGTGCGGAAGAAGCCGATGCCGCAGCCGAAGGCGTTTCAGCAGGCGGCAGCTCAATCAGCAGAGTCGACTCCGAAACGGGGATGGGTGTCTCGACGATGGTCACATGGGTCGCGCCGCCGCATTTCTACAAGGCGGGCAAGCTGATAGCCATATACGTCGGGTGCGACAGCGATGTTATCAACGTACTCCAGGAGACCATGGGACGCCAATTCGCGGGGGGCGCGGGTGTGTCGCAGTGCCCCGATCAGGTTCCATCCACCACTATGGAGATCCACCAGGCCCTGGAGGCGGCCGAAGGATCGGAAGTCACGGTCAGCGGATTCTTGATTGTCGAAAGGGAAGGTAACACCCGACTGTGCAGTGGACTGCTTGAGTCCTTCCCGCCCCAGTGTGGAGGCGACCGAATCGATCTGCTGGGGTTTGATGCGAGTTCCGTGCCAGATACTTCAACCCCTCAGAGTTCGAGCGAGATACAGACGGTCAGGTGGACTAACCACCAAATCACCGTCACTGGAATCAAAGGTAGCGGTGGGCTGGCTGAGGTGCGACTATCGACCGAGGCTCCTACGATCCAGC
>JADFIF010000035.1:0-9706 GCA_022566795.1 Chloroflexota bacterium | reverse complement strand
AACCCCTCAGAGTTCGAGCGAGATACAGACGGTCAGGTGGACTAACCACCAAATCACCGTCACTGGAATCAAAGGTAGCGGTGGGCTGGCTGAGGTGCGACTATCGACCGAGGCTCCTACGATCCAGCGGGGACCAGGTGCGCCCGCCCCGACGGTATCAAACCCACGATCGAGCCCCATCGTTTCCCACGGTGGACCGGTTGCAGCAGGATCGCCCCGGGCAATCCTTTTTATCGACGGAGTGAACTACACCGATAGTAGTTCCCTCAGAGTAGCTCCAGGCGAACCTACCGCATTCGTGATCGACGGGGTAGATGTCAACGTCGCCAAACTAGAAGTTGTGGGCACCACGACACAAGGGCCCGCTGGCAGCATTGCGGGACTGCCGTTTTACCGGTCAACGGTAACTGGCGATGCAAACGCGGTTTATACCTTCACGCCGGCACAAAGAACGGTGAATCCGGAGGATGGCCAAATCTTCGAGTCCCCGGCACAGTGGGTGCGTTGGACGGCCAGCGGTAACTGAGGCTTTGAAATCGGCCCAAAGAGCGCATCGACACCGTCGCATTTCTGCAAGGCTGGCAAGCTGATCGTCATATACGTCGGAAGCGACAGTGATGTCATAGAAGCACTCCCGAGTAATGGGGTCGCCTCTTGCAGGGCGCAAGCTCTAAAGACGGCGAGCACCACGAAAGGGGTCCAGGCTGGTTTGGTCCTGTCCTGGACTCCGTGGTGTGACCCTCGTCAGGGAGGCCCACCACCATCATCACGGCTTTAGAATACAGTGCCGGCAGAGATTGCCAACGCAGATCGGGGATTCAGCCCGGAGCATCCCTGAACGAGACAGCCACGGCGCGTCAGTCTGTGCCGGAGCTACCGGCGTAGAGCCCATCCGTCTTGGCCGCCATGATGAAGTCGTTCCGGTGCAACCCTTTGATCTTATGGGTCCACCACTCGACTCGGACCCTTCCCCACTCGGTGGTCAGCTTGGGGTGATGGCCCTCCGCCTCGGCTGCCTCCCCGACCTCACGCGTGAAATCGAGGGCCACGGCGAAGTCGCGGAACCTGTACGTCCGCGCGAGCCGTTTGATGCCCTCCACCTCCGTCAGCTCCCAGTCCGACACCTGCCGGTGCAGCTCGGGCAGCTCCTCCTCGGCCACCAGCGGGGAGTCCCGCCTGCAGGCCACGCACTTTTCGGCTGAGAGAGTCATGGCGTCCTCCACGGTTTTCGTTCGTATTACCGCCGCCTCGGCTGGCTCCATTATCCCACCGGGGAGTCCTATTGTCGAAGACCCGAAATCAACCAGATGAGCCTTCGCCAGGCCATCACGCCGGAGCGAATCCTCGGCCGGGTCAACGCCAACCTCCGAATGATCGAGCTCGGCGCCATGCCGGCCGGGTCCCTCGTGGCCGGGCTTCTCGGCGAGATCGTCGGCCTGCGGCTGGCGCTTGTCGTCGGGGCGAGCGCCGGTCTGTTCGGCGCACTGTGGCTGGCGGCCTCGCCGGTACGTCACCTCCGGGGCCTTCCGCCACCGAAGCTCGCGCCGCCTTCGCCAGCCGATGCCGCCTGAGTCGGCAAGCCTCTCCGCCGCTATGTTGACTGGGAAATCAGACCGATGTTAACCTTCCAGCGGAACGTTGCTCAAGAGTGTGCGCATCTCGTAGGATGCGGCGCGAGAGTGGATCGTGCGGGTCTCCCCATCGGACAAGGAGTTTCATCATGAGAGAAAACAGGGTCAAAAAGGTCATGGGACAGGGCCAGCTGGCCATCGGCGGCTACGTCTCGTTGGCGGACCCGCAGGTCGTGGAGATCATCGGCCTGGCCGGGTTCGATGCCGCGTTCATAGACATGGAGCATACCTCGTTCGACCTTGCCCTGGTCGGCGAGATGATCCGCGCGGCCGACCTGGTAGGCGCGACGTCGATAGTTCGAGTCCCCGACAACGACGCCAAGCTCATCCTGCGCATCCTGGATATGGGTGCCGAGGGCATCGTCGTGCCCCACGTCGATGGCGTCGAGGGGGCCAAACGGGCGGTGGCGGCCGTACGCTACGCGCCACTCGGCGAGCGTGGGGGCGCCGCTGGCACTCGCGCCGCCCGATTCGGCACGGTGCCGTGGCCGGAGCATGTGCGCCAGTCGAACGAGCAGATTGTGCTATCGGTGATGGCCGAGGACGAGCGCGCCATCGACCAGGTCGAGCAGATCGCCGGGCTGGAGGGCATCGACCTGGTGGCCATCGGCCCGACCGACCTGTCGCAGACGCTCGGTGTGAGCGATCCCAAGGACCCTCGGCTGAGGGCGAAGGTGGAGGAGATTGCGTCCGACGTGAAGAGGGCAGGGAAGGCCAAGCTCCAGTTCCCGATGAACCACGCCGCCTTTCCGCTAACGCCGCAGGAGCTCGTCAAGCTCGGCGTCGGCTACTCGCACGTGGCACCGCCTCCGCCGGCGATACTTCTACGGGCCATGCAAGACAGCGTGCGTCGGGTCCACGAGGCCACTGGCCGCCGGCAGACCTAGGCGGGCCCTCCGCTCGCGCGCCGACTCTGGAGGCCGCCAGGTGATCATCCGGGCAGATTCGACGGTCCGCATGGCGTCGCCGCAGACGCCCATGGCAACCTGGATATCGTCGAGCGGCTCGTTGGCGGAAGGATCGTCAAGCTCGCCAGAGCGTGAGGTCAACGTAGGAGGGGTCGTCTTACGGTTCCCCAACCAGGTCGAGAGAGTCTCTGATCTGACGGGCCATTATAAGAGACTTGTCGGCGCGGTCTACGGTGAACGGCGCGGGTTCGTAATCTGCCACGTTCCGTTCTCTACGCAGGCGGTCCAGGCGTTGGCCCATTCGTGAAACGGTCGACCTGCGATCCTGCCGCAAGTGGTTCATGACTTCTCGATGACTCTCCGGCCCGGTTAGTCGGCGTCCGATGCGCCGTTCGACGATTTCTCTCAGTCGACAGTAGACCCCGTAGTAGGCTCGGCTTGTCGCCGACCGCCAGAAACCCTCGCTCGGATGGGTCAACAGAAGGTCAGCGACATCGAGGTACTCTAACCAATCAAAGCGATTCAACGTTACGAATGTCCACCGTGAAATTCAGGCGGCTCTCAGTGCCCCTTGCAACTCTTGAAAACCACAGGTCATCGAACCGATCGAGTCGTCGGATGGCGTCTTCGGGCGAGGCGTCGACCGAGATGACGCCAAACAGCTCCTCAAACCCTCCCTCTGGGTCCTCATGAACTTCCAGGTAAACCTCTGCGGTCGGGAAGATGCGGCTTATGTGAGGTCGTGCCTCGAGGAGCGTGTCGATCAGATATGAATATCGAGTCAAGAAATCCAACACTCTTAGGTCAACGGCACGAGTCGACCCGTAGTAGTCAGCGATGTCATCCAATTCTAGGCGCGGCAAGAGGGTCCGAGATGCTGCCTCGATCGCATCGCGAAACGCCTTCTCCTCTTTCCCGTCTATATATATCGGACCGGCGGCCAATGTCATTGTCGCCCTCCGTCCTCCGGAAGTCCGCGAAGCAAGAGCAATACCAAGCCACCCACAAGCAGCCCCGTGACCAGGTTCTTGTTCCGCCGCTGAAGGCTGAGGGCTCCTACTCGGGCCGCAGCTTTACCCACGGCACCAGCTACATCTTCTGAGCGGTCGAACTCGACGATGTTCCGATCGTCTATACCGGTTAACTCTATTCCGCGCTCGGCCACGGCCACCACTGGCTTTCCCTGAGCGGCACGCAGTTCCTGATTGACCCACTCTAGGTGGTTCCCGCTGAGTGTCGCAAAAAGCAACATTAGCTCTGCTTGGGCCACTATGCCTGTTAGACTCGGTGGAACGCCGTTGGCAGGAACCCACGTACGGTCGGGAATAAACGACTGAAGGCCCTGGCGCTCGGTTTCTCGCGCGAGCACATAGACCTGGGCCAACTCCCATGGGCTGACACTATGGCTGATGTAGACTGTGCTCATGTTACGCCAACGCCATGTTAGCACAGGGGAGAAGCGCGGGCCTGATCAGCGGGTAGAACTCGGCGGCGTTCCGTCCCATAACCCTCGTCCGCTCGACGCCGTTCCGCTCCAGGACCGGCCCCAGGTCCCTCGGAAGGTAGCTGCGCCTGAGAACGCTCGGCTCCGAGGGCATCCACTCGTAGTCAAACTGCTCGAGATTCCAGAAGTGGTGGTGGCTGTCGACCGTTGGCGGCTTGGTGAGGGAGGGAGAAGTGGAGGCCATCAGCTGCCCCTTGTCGCGCCAGAGCTACGCGTACAGGTCAAAAACCTCCTCCATGGCGGCCCACCACTCGCCCGCTGAGGCCTCGGGGACCGGCTCTTGGAAGCCTCTCATGAGCTCGTCCCACTCCTTGGCCAGGCCGGACTCCATGTACTGCGGAAAATCGCGAGCGAGATCGAAGTCGTCAGGAGTCTCGAGGTACATGAAGAGTCTTCGGCCGTGGAGGAATATCTTCATCTTGACAATCCCCAGGCCCCGAAGTCCGGTGAGCACATCCGGCCACACCTCGCGGTGATAGCGGGTGTACTCTTCGACGACGCCAGGGCCTTCCTTGAGGTCGAGGGCCATCGCGTACGACTTCATGGGCGCCTCCTAGCTCCGTTCCATTGATCCAGCAGGGTGCTGAAAAACTCTTTCGACCATCGCCTTCGACGATGCTCAGGGCAGGCTCTCTGGCGCCCTTTCGGGTTGGAAAGGGAAGGAATGTTTATCTGAGGGACACCCCTTAGGCGTGCTCAGGGCAGGCTCTCAGACTCCCGGCAATCCCGACGGATCGGGACTGCACTCCCCATTTTTCGCCAGTCTGTTAGTGTGCGGTGGACGGCGTTGGCGCCTCTGCGGGGATTAGGTGCTGGCCGCGCAGCTCGTCCCAGAGGGCGCCCGGTATCGGGAGCTGGACCATGGCGACGTTCTCCTCCACCTCGGCCACCGATTGTGCCCCTGGGATCGTGGCCGCGACTGCGGGGTGTGCGAGGCCGAACTGCAGCGCGGCGGCCTTGAGGGGCACTTCGTGTCTGTCGCACACAGTCTTGATCTCGCGGGCGCGATGAAGCACCTCGGGCGGAGTCGCCGCATAGAAGTATGTTGCAGTCCCCGAGAGGTCCGACGCCAAAATCCCCGAGTTGTAGGGGCCGCCCAAGATCACGCTAATTCCCCTTTCCTCGCACAGTGGCAGGAACTCGGCGAGGGCGCTCTGATCGAGCAGCGTATAGCGGCCGGCGAGCAAAAAGCAGTCGAAGTCGCCCTCCACCGCGAACCGGGCCAGCGCCTCCCACTGGTTCATCCCCGCGCCGATGGCGCCTACCACGCCCTGGGAGCGCAAATCGGCCAGGGCTGGAAACGCCTCCGATATCGCCTGGTCGTGGTGATCGTCGGGGTCGTGGATCAGCGCGATGTCGATGCGGTCCATGTCGAGGCGTCGGAGGCTATCCTCCAGCGAGCGCATCACCCCATCTCGGCTGAAGTCGAACACCACCTCATAGGGCAGAGGGTCGATCCACGTTCCGGCGTCCACGTTCGCGGTCGTAGGATTCAGCACCCGACCCACCTTGGACGAAAGGACGAACGTGTCGCGTTGTGCTCGGGCGAGCCCGCGGCCGAACAGTCCCTCGCTCTTCCCGTGTCCGTAGAGCGGAGCCGTGTCGAAAGTAACGCATCCCCAGGTCCAGCGCCCTGCCCACCGTTCGCAGGGCCGCGTCCTCGGTGACATGGGCGAAGTTGCCACCGAGCGGAGCGCCACCCAGTCCGAGCGTCGTAACCCGCAGCCCGGTTTTTCCTATCGCTGCTGTCTTGAGCGGCACTATTTCCCCCTTGCCGCGTGAGATGGGCCTCATCTTAACTCATGGCGAGGTTTCACGAGAAGGCGGGGTTTCACAAGTCCAAAGGGCGTTTAACTGATTCGTTGGGCGCGGCGTCTTAAAACTTGGGGTGTGCCCATGATCCGCAGTGACGGACGCCACCTAGAAGGGGTGCGTGGAGCAGACATGAGAGTTGTGGTCATTGAAGATGTACCGGAAGTCGTCGACATTATCCGGATCTGCTTCACCATACGGTGGCCGGACGCGACCGTCGTGTCAAGCATGTATGGCGGCGACGCGATAGGCCTGATCGAATCGGTCTCGCCCGACATCGTCATCCTCGACATTACCCTACCCGACATGGACGGGCTGGTCGTTCTCCAAGAGATACGCAAGTATTCCGACGTGCCGGTAATCGTCGTCACGGGGCACGGCGAGGAGACCGTGAGAGTTACATGCCTCGAGATGGGGGCCGACGACTACCTGGTAAAACCCTTCTCTCATACGGAGCTCATGGCCAGGGCCAAGGCCGTACTCCGTCGCTCTCACATGCCCCAGCTGAAAGGAGACGAGGGGATCGTCAACGGCCGCGGCCTGTCGATTGATCTCCCGGGCCGTCGGCTGCTGATCGAAGGCCACGAGGTCAACCTGACGCCGACCGAATGGCGGTTCCTGTCTTACCTGGCCCGTAACGAGGGACGTGTCATATCTCACGCTACCCTGGCGGAGAAGGTCTGGGGCACCGAGTTCCTCCAGGGCTCCGCTATCAAGATGTGTGTTCGCCGCCTTCGGCAAAAGCTCGGCGACCATGCCTCAACAGATGGTGTCATCAAAACGCACCGGGGCATAGGCTACAGCTTCGCTCGCCCGAGCTGAGCGCTGCCCCTATCCGCTTCCTTCTCTTTCTGCGTTAGCCGCACCCCGCGGCCACGAGGCCGGGGGCGAAGCTGGCGGTCACCGCCTCTGCAAAACTGCGACCTGCGGCGCCCTCCTTACGCGATTTGTCCGCTCCGTTCAGTGACCCAATAGTTATTCAATCGTTACCCTGCGGTTACTTCGGTTACCCGTATAGCGACCTGGGTGGTGTACGGTTTGGAATGCCACTCATCCTCCACATGAATACCTATGAAGGGCTTCGGCTCGGGGAGTATAATCCCGTCCAAGCTCCCCGTGGGCAAGTGTAGGGACGGACAGGGTGGGTTAAAAAGGTCTCGCGCAACGGGGGAGTAAACCGTGAAAGCGGCAATGGATGCCCACCCTATTGGGGCGATTTATGACACCGGACCCGACGCAGGACATGATAGAGCTTCGCCTGCCGCTGAAGTTGGAGTACCTCAATGTTATCCGCGCGACTGTCGGCGTCATTGCCGGAACCCTTGATTTCACCTACGACGAAGTGATGCAGCTCCGAGTCGCGCTCTCCGAGATCTTCGAGCTGGCCACGCATCTGGCCGAGCATGAGAGCGCAGACGAGCCTGGCGATATTTCGTTTCGCTTCGAAATTCGACCGGATGGTCTTGGGGTTCGAGTCGGCGCGGCGGTGAACGTGGTCCGCGATCTCGTCGCCCAGGACCAGGATGAGGGTCGGGCGCTTCTCGACAGTCTGATGGACAGCGTCGAGTTCGACACCGACGGCACGGTCCATATGGTGAAGTACAGGTCGGTTCGCGAGTCAACCTAGGCGGATGGACCGCCTGAGGAGGACGGCCAGAAGCCAACCACGGGTTGGGGCAGTCAAGCCCGTTTTCCTCACGCGGTAGTCTGGAGGGGGCCAATGGGTCAGAGTGAAAGAGCGGTTGTAAAAACCCGCCTCGATGTACAGTTCAGCGCGAACGCACGCCGCAACGGTGCGACGCATGGGCGCCCAAGCGCCGATGTCGAGCGACCCAGCCACGGTGGGGCGTGCAACCACGCCGACAGCCTAGCGGACGGGGTCATCAGCACCGGCCCGAAGGTCGCGTTTACGGCCGAAGACCGCGATCGTCTCGTAGCAAATCACATCCCCCTCGTACACAGATTATGCCGCAGGTTTCGCGACTGCGGAGAGGCGCAAGAGGACTTGGTGCAGGTCGGATGCATAGGCCTGATCAAGGCGACCAAGAAGTTCGACCCGGACCGAGGCGTCAGCTTCATCACCTATGCCGTGCCCGTCATAGTGGGCGAGGTCAAGAATCACCTCCGCGACCATGGGTGGGCGGTCAAGGTCCCCAGAAAGATACAAGAACACAAGTTGGCGGTGCAACGCGCGGTGGAGAGTCTCGGACACATCCTTGGCCGCAGCCCCACATTCTCCGAGATTGCCGAGGCCACCGAGATCAGCGAGGCCGAGGTCTACGACACCTTCGAAGTGGGAAACTACGGGAGGCCCCTGTCACTCGATGCGGAGTACGACGGAAACGGCACCAAGGACTCGTCAACACAATGCACCGCTTGTTTGGCGGCTGGACGGGAAGCGTGGAGTCGCTGTTAGGGGCTAACGAACACAGGATCTGCCAGAGCGGTCACTCTACAACGTCATCCGCAGCCAATACAGAGCTGTGCCGATCTTACTCCCTAACCAAGCGCATAAGAGAATCGTTAGAACTACTGAACGCACGCCGGAGCGGCAGCACTTCTACAATCGACGCACGTCCGTAGTAAGGGTCCTATACCGCCGCCGATAGGGTGAAAGTCTGGAGTAAATGCCCAACTACGCGAAATATCACGAGATCCCCACTCCCTTCCCAAACCCATACGATGCTAGCTATGCGCTAGTCTATAAGCGAAAAGAAACTCGGATAGGGAGCTCTGAGATCATGTTGACATCAACCCCGCGACTCCAGCATACTAGCGCCGGATGGCGGTTTTTCACCATCCGGTCACCTTATGTCCACCGGTATGTTCACTACTCAAGCGCATCATAGGGTCGCCGCTAGGTCTAAAGTACCGTGATAATGGCGACCTCCACGTCATTCCAGGCCGGGGATCACAACTGATACGATTCAAGCCCTGGTCGAGGCGCAGCCCAGGGGTGATGGAACTGCAGGGACGGAATGGGTTGTTTCACAGTGGGGCTCACGGTCAAACACCCGCCATCTGAAATTTCTTTCTAGACAGCCGGCGACCGGATGTTTCAGTGGGCGAGTTGGCGTTTACGAGGCAAAAGCGAGTGGCGGAGGTAGCGCCAGGCGTCGGTGAGAAGACCGACATGGCCACCTACCGAGGGAGCCGCGCACCCGAGTCTTGAGGGAGGCACAGAACTAATGCCAAAAGTGCCGTACAAGGGGAAACAAGTTGACGCGGATGATGTCAGCTTCACTATAGTCAGTGAAGATTGGAACAGGTACCAGCTTCACGATGGAACGGAAATCCGAATACGACTGGTGGTGAGGGACATTCTCAAGATTCCAAGGGAGATCGACGGAGAAGGAACCCCAGTATACTCGGTTAGATCGTCAAATGTTCTGGTTGTGAGGCCCTCCGAAGGGACAGCGGGGCCGCCGGCGGCCAGGTAGGCTCAGGAGCGAACTTGAATGGTTATGATCGAGACAGACAGCGTTCGGCCGTGGGAAATACACGCCAGCGAGACCGCCGCAGGAGCGGAGTCGAGTCGCTACTGGCCTGAGCGTTCTAGCGTGTCGGACAACGACAACGCCGGATGGCTGAGCCTTATTCGGACGACGGTGTACTCTAACCCAGGAGTCGTCTCCCTTTACGTTTCCTTCGGCGAGGAAAGACTGGTTGACTACTGGATTCTCATTCCTCACCGGGACACAGAACTGGTCCGCGAACTAGTAAGGAACCAGCATAAGAACATAGTCAGTTTGTTCGCTCAGACGTCTCATCCTCCCTTCCAGCTCGATTTCCATATTATCTACCGTGAAGGCCGCGACGATCTGAGCTTAGTCCCCGGTGGGGCCATACAC
>JADFIF010000034.1 GCA_022566795.1 Chloroflexota bacterium | reverse complement strand
AAGCTGGCGTACGCGCCGTCGAGGGCTGGAGCGTCCTGAGACTCATCCTCGATGAAAAGCAGAGATGCCGGGTCGAAAGACCTCTGGGCCCACTCCTCCTTGAGCTCTTCTTCCACCATCAGCCGGAACTCATCGATGCCGATGCGGGCGATGAGGAACTTGACGCGAGCCTTCATGCGGTTCTTCCGTAGCTCGTCGGAGCGGTGGAAGATGCGGAGCAGGGCCTCCGTAACCTTGAGGTACTCGTCGAACGGCACGAACTCGTACAACGTCGGCGCGATTCGGGGCATGATAGACGTCCCGCCGCCGGCGAGCATCTTGAACCCAAGCCGGCCGTCCACGATCTTGGGGATGAAGCCCACGTCGTGGATTGCCGTGATGGCGCAGTCGCGTTCGCAGCCGGAGAACGCTGTCTTGATCTTTCGCGGCAGTGCCTGGGTGAACGGGTGCCGCACGAAGTATCTCGAGTACGCGGCCGCATACGGCGTCACGTCGAAGAGCTCGTCGGCGCAAACGCCCGCCATGGGGCAGCCCGTTACGTTACGGACCGTGTTGCCGCACGCCTCCCGCGTCGACAGCCCCGCATCCCCCAAGATGCGCAATACGTCGGCGGCCTCCTCCAGCTTCATGTGGTGGAACTGGATGTTCTCTCGCGTCGTGACGTGGCCCCTGTTCAATGGACTGAACTGCTCGGCCACATCGCCGAATGCGTCAAGCTGGTCGGCTGTTAGGCGGCCGAACGGAGCCTTCACACGTATCATCTGCGTATCCGACTGGCGCTGTCCGTAGACGCCTTGGCGCAGCCTAAAGGCCATGAAGTCGTTCGGGTCCCACTCCCCGGCCTGAAACCGCTTGACCTCTCGCTCGAAGTCGGCGATCTCCTCCGGCAGCACCTCTATGATGTCTTGGGTGCGTGGCTTCCACTGTGTCTGGGTCATTCCCGCTGGGCTCCTTCCTCTCTCAGGGACAACTGCCTCGGCGAAGGCGATTTCGCCTCAAAACAAAAGCCCCGCCTATCTAAACCTCTCGGCGGGGCGCAGTGATTCTCGGCGTGCCGGTGTCACTGGCCCTAAAGGCCGCTGTTACACCTGCAAAGAGCTACGATTTTTGTGTTCGCCATACCGTACAATACTGTAGCAACACACTGGCGGGATGTCAACGGATAGCATGTTTTATTCGACACAAAGCAGGAAAACGGATTTTCAGTGGCAGGACAAAGGGTTTTTCTGTCAATGATGGGCCCTACGGAACCCAGGTGGGCTCAACATCGTATCTCAATGAAAGAGCATCCAAGTTAGAGAGAACAAGAAACCGTCAACTCGGTCGTGGCCCGCTTCTCCCAACAAGGCATCGACCGAGCTCGAAGATCTAGTTTACCTTGTGCGGTTGCGGACTGGGAGGTCGAATTGAAAGCGAGCACAATCACACAGCCGTTCGGAGCAGCTCGGCTCCTCAGGAGTGTGGTATTTCCGGTGTTCGTGGCTGGCGCCTCTCTGACGATCGCGGTCGTCGGAGCGCTGCTGGTCAGGGACGCGACCGGCATAGACGGCGTTAACACCTTCGTCGAGACCCTCTCGGGGAGATCGGCTGGCGGCCTGGGATTTTTGGCCCCAATAGGCTTTGCCTTCGCCGCCGGTGCGGCGGCAGCATTCAACCCGTGCGGCTTCGCAATGCTTCCAGCCTACATGGGCCTCTACCTGGGATCGAATGACGAGTCCATGCAGAAGCACCGCGCGAAACAGGTCCTGCACGCCCTTGTCGTCGGCGGAGCTGTGACCGGTGGATTCGTCGTGCTCTTTGGAGTAGCCGGGGCGATCATAGGCCTGGGCGCTCGCTCCCTCGTCGCCAGCGTCCTCCCGTGGCTCGGTCTCTCCATAGGGATCGTCTTGGCAATCGTTGGCGCATGGCTCCTCGGGGGGGGAAAGCTTTACACGGCCATTGCGGCACAGGCGGCGGCACGCATGGGAGACCCGAGTCAGGTCAACGTCAAAGGGTACTTCCTGTTCGGCCTGAGCTACGGCACCGCGTCGTTGAGCTGCACGTTGCCAATATTCCTGGCGGTCATCGGCACGTCGTTCGCGGTGTCGAGCATTGCGACGTCCTTCGCCCAGTTCGTGCTCTACGCCCTCGGCATGGGGATGGTGATCATCGCCCTCACGGTGGGGATGGCGCTGTTCAAGACGGCGATGGTGGGGGCGCTACGCAGGGCCATGCCCTACATAGCGCCCGTCGGCTCCTGGCTGATGGTTGTCGCGGGGTCTTACATCGTCTTCTACTGGCTCAGCATCGGCGGCCTGTTCGACTGAGCGTCGCGAAGCGGGCAGTAGCATCAGGTGTGGAGTGCTAGGAGCGGCTGGAGCATCGCGAAGGACGCCGGCCCCGTAGCACTCCACTTCATGCAGGGTGGGGAGCCGCGGGTGGTCGAGAGGCGCCGCCTCCCCGTTCAAGCGAGTCCCTCAGCACGGCGACAGCCCCGTGAGGACTCCCGTCAGCACGGCAACAGCGCCGCGAGGACTACACAAAAAAACTACTCCGTCGTCACCGGGTTGCGCAGCACGCCGATGCCCTCGACCTCGATCTCCATGACGTCGCCTTCGTGGATGTCCCCGGGTGCCCCCGGCGTCCCCGTCATGATGACGTCGCCAGGCTCGAGGGTCATCACGCGGCTGACGAACTCGATGATGGTAGGCACGTCGTAAAGCAGGTCCGACGTCACCTGGTCCTGCACCACCTTTCCGTTGATCCGCCCTATGAGGTGCAGATTTCCCGGGTCCAGGTCGGTGACGATGAACGGGCCGAGGGGCGTAAACGTGTCGCTCGACTTTGCCCGCCACCACTGCAGGTCGTTTCCCTGCCAGTCCCGGGCGCTGATGTCGTTGCCGCAGGTGTAGCCCAGGACGTAGCTAAGTGCGTTGGCCTTTGTCGCCCCTTTGCACCGCTTGCCTATGACGAGCGAGAGCTCAGCCTCTGGCTGCACCTTCACGCCCTCAGCTATAGCGTCTCGCGGAATCACCACCGACTCGCCAGGCCCGATGACCGACGAGGGCGTCTTGAAGAAGGGCTCGGGCACCTTAGGTGTCGCGCGGTCTCCCAGGTGGCTCTTGTAGTTGAGCCCGATGGCGACGACCTTGCTCGGAACCACGGGTGACAGCAGCTTTACGTCCGAGAGGGCGTGGATATGGTCCGTCACCTCGTGAACCTCGTACGGCGGGCCCGTTAGCTGCCTGACCGTGTCGCCCTCGACCACTCCGTAGGCGGTCTCGCCGTGGGCCTCGTATCTGGCGTATTTGGTCATGGCCTTCTCTCCTCCTTTTTGATCCAGGGTCTGTTCGTTGGAGCTACTGCGCGGACCCGACTTGGCGAAGGAATCCAACGGCAGCGCACAGTCTATCCCATTCCCGAGAGTCCATCCAGAGGCGCCCGTCAGCCGCGACCGCTTGCCGTGGAAGGGTGCCAAGCAAACGGCCTACCGCCCGCGCTGGTCGCCCCACAGCAGGATGTGATGGCGGGTGGTGAAACGGAAGCCTCGGTCCGCGCATGCCTGCGCGACCCACCTCCCCCGCTCCAAGACGGCTCGCGACGTCGTGCCCTCCGGCATGAGCAGCACCCGGCATGACGGGAGGTTGTGGCGCTCGATTAGCTGGCAGACCTCGTCGACGTCTGCGGGCTCCGCCACCACGAACTTGAAGTAGGCGTTGTCGAGGTCACGAAACGCCCGCAGAGCGTGAGGGACCTCTCGCCGTGAAGCCTCGTTGGCGGAATTCGTCAGCTTTGGCGAGACGTTCCACTGCGCGATCGCCTTTGTCATCTGAAGCGTTGGCTCCAGCGTCCCGTTCGTCTCGACCTCGCAGAAAAAGCCCTGGCTCGCGAGCGCTGACACGATGCTTCCCAGAGCCCGTTGCTGCATGAGGGGCTCGCCGCCGGTAATGACCAGGTGCGGACACTCGAACGCCAGAATGCGCTCGCGCACGTCGTCGTCGGACAGCTCCATAACCTCGCGCCGGTAGTCGTAGGATTGCCAGTCCCACGTGTACTTCGTGTCGCACCACGAGCAGCTCAGGTTGCAGTTGGCCAGCCGCAGGAACACCGTGGGCGTGCCCGCGGTGACGCCTTCGCCCTGCAGCGAGTAAAAAATCTCGGGCTCGCCAGATGGCTGACGGCTGACTTTTAGCACGGCGGAGCCTCTACGCCTTCCCCAAACGGACCAGCAGCGGGTCCGCGATTCCGGCCTCGTCGAAGCCCTTGGCCCGCAGGATACAGCTATCGCACCCTCCGCACGGGACCTCGCCCCCTTCGTAGCAGCTCCACGTATCCTCCAGCGGGGCCTTCAGCCGGACGCCAAGCTCAGCGATCTCCGCCTTTGACAGCTCTATAATCGGCGTCTCGATGTCGATGGCAACCTCGTACTGCGTCCAGAGCTTGCTCCCGAACTCGAGCGTCTGCTTCATCTTCGCGAAGAACTCGGGCCGGCAGTCTGGATAGCCGCTGTAGTCGATGGCATTGGGGGCCATGTAGACGCGAGCCTGGACACTCTCCGGCCTGACACCTCCGACCTCGATGGCGTGCAGCACCTCGCTCTCCAGCAGCGCCGCCGCCATGCTCAGAAACATCGTGTTGCGCAGCGGCACGTAGGTAATCGGAATACCGAACCCGATCTCCTCCGCCGCCCGGTCGTGCGGGATCGGAAAGAGCTCGGGGTTCGTCAGCGCCGAGTACCACGCCACTTCACCCAGGAAGGAGATGTCCAGGAGCTTGTGCTCGACGCCCAGAAGCTCTGCCACGCGGCGGGCGCAGTCGACCTCTTTGCTGTGCGTCTGGCCGTAGAAAAACGTCAGCGCCGTCAGGTGGTCGACCCGGTCCTTCGCGTAGGCCGTAACCGTCGTCGAGTCGAGGCCACCGGACAGCAGCGTTACGCCGTAGCTGGTCACGGTCGCGTCGGCAAGCCGGTCCCGTCGACTCCGCCCCTTGCTGCGGCATTCACGGCCTCTCGTACCGCGTCGTTACCGTCGTATGCAGGCCGCCCCGTATCTTATAGTCCAGCGTGACCGTCATGCGCAGCGGTTGGCAGACGCCGGCCAGGTCGTTGAGAAGGCGGTTGGCGGCGTGTTCTTGAACGATACCTACCCCGGTGTAGGACAATAGGTAGTACTTCAGCGACTTGAGCTCGATGCACGACCTGCGCGGCACGTAGCTGACGACCAGCGTGCCGAAATCGGGCAGGCCCGTCCACGGACACACCGCCGTGAACTCGTCGCTGTCGATGACGACCTCGGCGTCCTGACCGGGGTAGTCGTAATCGAACGCCATCAAACAGCTTGCGTCGATCACCGCCTCCGTTCGCGCCTCGAACCGCGCGGTCAGGCTCTCGTACTGCTCCTGTAGGTCCTGTATGGAGGCCATTCGGCACCTCCCGCTGGCCCGTCCGCGGCTGTAGTTTCCTTTATACTACAGGCACGTCTCATCCGTGAAAAGGGAAGTGCCGTCGTCTCCCGCTGCTGGAACTGGATGTGAGCACCTTTACGGAATCTCCTGCCGCGCCAAGCGAGGTGAGGCCTCGAGCGCCGGCAATCGAGATCAAGGGGCTGACCAAGTCCTTCGGCCGGACGCCGGTCTTACGGAATCTCGACCTGCAGATCCGGTGGAATGAGGTGCTGACGGTCCTGGGTCCCAACGGGTCCGGCAAGACAACCCTGATCAAGATTCTGGCCACGCTTACCAAGCCGGACTCGGGCGATATACACATCGCCGGCCTCGACGTCGCACGATCGGGCCAGGGCGTTCGGCGGCTCATCGGCGTCGTCACTCACGACCCCCTGATGTACGACGACCTCACCGCCTACGAGAACCTCAGGTTCACCGCGAGGATGTTCGGGCTGGACCGTCACGGCGAGAGGATAGAAGCCGTCGCCGAGCGCATGGGTGTCGCCGCCCGGCTGCATCAGAGGGTCGGGACCCTGTCTCACGGCCTGAAGAAGCGGTTCAGCATAGCCAAAGCGCTCCTGCCCGATCCCTATATCCTGCTGATGGACGAGCCTGAAAGCGGCCTCGATCAGGAGGCCCTGGCGATCCTCGAGGATATCGTGTCCAACGGCTTCGGCCGCGCACACACCGTGCTGATGACGACTCACAACCTCGAACGAGGGCTGGCGCTGGGTCACCGGACCGCGATCCTCGTGGGCGGACGCATCGCCTACGAGGGCACGCTGGAGGTGGACGGCGCGTCGACGGTCCGCGACGCCTACTTTGAATACGTCGGGCGGTACACCGGGGCGAACCCCACGTGAGGTCGTTTCTGTCGCCGGTGCTGGCGCTGCTCTGGAAGGACGTCGTCCTCGAGCTTAGGACCAAGGACATCGTCGTGTCTGTCCTGCTCTTCTCCCTGCTGGTAATCGTCATCTTCAACTTCGCCATCGACCCGACTCCCCAACGGGTCGCGGTGGTCGCGCCGGGCATCTTGTGGGTAGCGTTCATCTTTGGCGGAGTGCTGGGCCTGACGCGGTCTTTCGCTCTGGAGAAGGAGCACGGAAACCTCCAGGGCCTCCTGCTGACGCCTGTGGGTCGCGACGCGATCTTCTTCGGCAAGATGCTGGGCATCTTCGTCTTCATGTCCGTGGTGGAGGCGATCACGTACCCCATATTCGCCGTGATGTTCAACCTGTCTTTGACTGTTGTGCCTGAGCTGATACCGGTGGCCCTATTGGCAACGCTGGGAATCGCGACCGTTGGGACGGTCTTTTCGGCGATGGCGGTCAACACGCGCTCGCGGGAGGTAATGCTGCCCCTCCTGTTCCTGCCGGTCGTGATCCCGGTCATCGTCGGCGCCGTCGAAGCTACCGGCGTGGTGATCCGAGGAGAAGGGGGGAGCGATCTTGTGCGCTGGATTCCGTTGCTGGCGGCGTTCGACGCGGTCTTCCTCGTCGTGTGCCCTTTTGCGTTCAACATGGTGGTAGAGGAGTAACGCGACAGTCCGATGCCTCCGGTACTGCCCACGGCGAGTCGATTCCCGAGGCCTTCCCGTCCCCACCTTCGCACTGCTGTGCGGGCCACTCTCGGCGACTATGTGCGGGCTGTCACAAAATTGACACTGCATTTCCGCACCTGATATATTGAGAGTTACCACCTATCTGGCGAGGCGCTGTTATTCGGGCTCGGCGCAGTCGGTCCAACCGGAGAACCTGAGAAAATCGTAACGAAACCGCTGGTTGGCGCCCATCCTAGCGATCTGAACATCGGGCCCGTTGACCCCCGGCCTGCGATCACCCGCTTGAACGCTATCCGCATCGATTATCTTGGATAAGTTGGGTGACATCGCACCCTCAACCGCCCGGGCCACCGCCCAACCCAACGCCAACCCACGGAGGAGTTGCTTGAAGAAGAATGACTTCGTCGTGAGGTTCGCGGGAGAGGGCGGCCAAGGATTCCTGACCGCGGCCCTCGGCTTCGCCGCAGCCCACAATCAGGTTGGATACCACAGTCAGACCTTCGCCACATTCCCTTCGCAGATCAGAGGCGGCCCGACCTGGATGCAGGCGCGCATCTCGACCTCGGAGGTCCTCAGCAGAGGCGATGAGCTCGACGTGCTCGTGGTCTTTAACAGAGAGGCCTACGAGGCCCACAAGGACGAGGTCAAAGAGACCGGAGTGATCATCTACGACTCCGGAGTGTTCCAGCTCGAAGACGATGGCAAGAGCCTCGGCGTCCCCTTCGACGAACTCGCCAAGTCGACCGGCAACGCTCGTGCCGCCAACATGGTGGTCATGGGCGCTCTGGGCGGGCTGGTCAATATGCCGCAGACGATCCTCGAAGAGTTCGTGACCAAGCGGTTCAGCCGTGGCCGCGCCGGTGACGAGCAGATCATCGCCGCCAACATCGAGGCGCTGACGCTTGGAAGGGCTGAGGCCGCAAGCAGTGGATTTAGCCTGGGTCAGCTGGAGGACCCGGTCAAGCCTGATTACGAGCAGGTCCTGCTCAACGGCAACGAAGCCATCGCGCTGGGCGCCGTCGCCGCGGGGCTGAACTTCTACGTCGGCTACCCCATCTCCCCAGCCACCAGCATCCTTGTCTGGATGGAGCGAAACCTAGTGGGCGAAGGCAAGTTCGTCTACCAGGTGAGCTCCGAGATCGAGGCGATAACCGCTGTGGCCGGAGCAGGCTACAGCGGCGCGAAGGCGATGAGCGCGACCGCCGGGCCCGGCTTCACACTGATGGGCGAAGGCCTGGGACTGGCCTGGATGGCCGAGATACCGCTCGTCATCGCCGACGTCCAGCGAGGTGGCCCCGCCACAGGCCTCCCGACCAAGACCGAGCAGTCAGACCTCTTCTCCGCCATGCACCCCGCCCACGGCGATGTCTCGCTGCCCATAATCGCGCCTGGCACCGTCGAGGAGTGCTTCTATGCGGCCGTCAGCGCCTTCAACTGGGCCGAGAGGTATCAGGGCCCGGTTATCCTGCTGAGCGAGCACTCGCTCTCCGAGCGCCAGCAGAACATCCCGAAGCCCGACTTGAGCAAGATCTCGGTCGAGAGTCGCAAGGTCTTCTCGGGCGCTAACGGCTACCAACGATACGACGGCTGGGAGCTCTCTCCCATGCCGATTCCGGGAAGTCCAGGCGCCTACGTGGCCAACGCCAGCGAGCACGACGGCATGGGAGACACCACCCACCTCGCCAGCCGTCACATCCAGATGACAGAGCGCCGGTTCAGCAAACTAGAGCTGCTGACCGACGGCACCTTCGAGACGGAGAATGCAGGGGCTTCGGTCGCGCTCATGCCATGGGGCGGGTCCAAGGGACCCGGCGTCGAGGCATACAGGCAGCTCAGGGATGCCGGAGCCGACCTCGCCTGGTTCTACACGATGTACCTCAACCCGCTGCCTCCGAAGCTGCTGGAGCATCTCAAGCAGCAAGAGCTTGTGCTGGTCCCTGAGCTTAACTACCTCGGCCAGTTCTCATCGATACTTCGCTCACAAGGCGTGCGCGCGGAGTCCATAACCCAGTACACCGGCCTGCCCTTCAAGGTGAGTGACCTAGTCGCGCGCATCACCGAGAGGGTAGGGGCCAGGCAGAAGCGGGGAGTCGCCGTAGGGCTATAATTGGGAGCGGACATCTGGCGGCAAGGCTCCGTCGATCAGCAAGGAGAAGAGGGCTCAGGCCATGACCCAAAAAAACCAAGAGTACGACTTCAAATGGTGCCCGGGGTGCGGCGACTTCGGCGTTCGGAGAGCCCTGGAGAGCGCGATCGAGCGGCGGATCATCGAGACTGAGATGCCCGCGGAGAACAACGTAGTGGTCGCCGGCATCGGCTGCTCTGGCAATATGGTGCATCTTCTGGAGGGCCCGCAAACTTACGGCATCCACGGTCTCCACGGACGGACACTGCCGATCTCGTTGGGCATCAAGATGGGGCGCCCTGACCTCAACGTCATCATCGTCGCCGGCGACGGCGACTTCCTAAGCATCGGCATGGAGCACATCGCCCCCCAGGCCCAGCGCAATCTCAACGTCTGCGCTGTCATTATGGACAACGCCGTTTATGGCCTGACGAAGGGCCAGAGCTCACCCACGACCGATGAGGGGACCATCACCAGCTCCACACCCTACGGAAAGGCGGAGGACGGGATCAACGCCCTCAACTTCTTCCTAACGGTAGGCGCTTCCTTTTTGGCGTCGGGCCTTTCAACCAAGGTCAAGGACCTCTCCCAGCTGATCTACTTGGGGATGGAGCATCCGGGGTTTGCGATCGTACACGTCCAGTCGCCCTGCACCGAGTACAACAACACCTTCGAGGCGCTCAAGGGCAACCCCAAGAAGGGCATCGAGCCCCTCGCGTGGGACATTCCGGAGGACCACGACCCCAGCGACAAGGAGTCCGCCCGCAAGATTACTACTTCCTGGGGCGTGCCGCTGGGCATCATCTACCAGGATGACAGCCGCACCCCGTTCGAGGAGCGCGTGGCCGAGATGACCAAGAAGGCCAAACCCCGGTCGGTCCAGGAGCTGATCGACTCGTACGCAATCTGATCGCTCTGGGGTTCCGCAATCCACAACGCCCCGGCCGCCACCGGGGCGTTTATGGCGTCTGTGGGGATGCGAGCGTCTGGTTCTTATACCAATTCTGGTTGAAAACGTCGCAATTTACGAGCGGTTCTCTCGCCCTGGATAAGGTCGTGTCGTGTAGGGGTAGGCCCCTACAAATATACGGCACTGATGACTTGTCACCCTGAGGCCGCAGCCGAAGGGGCTGGGGGGCGGTGCGCGGATTCCAATGGCGGCCCCATTTTGTAGCTTCTCGGTGGAGTGAAAGTGCAGCTGATCAGAGCGTGCTTCGGTGAGCTGGTGGGGACCTTCCTCCTCGTTCTCTTCGGAACGGGAGTCGTCGCTTCGGCTGTGCTCACAGACGCTCATATCGGTCTGTGGCAGGTGGCCGTGGTCTGGGCGTTCGGCGTCGCGTTGGCGATCTACACGACGTCCGCGATATCGGGAGCGCACCTGAACCCTGCCGTGAGCTTGGCCTTCGCGCTGTTTCGCCGGCGGAGCTTCTCGCCCAGGAGGCTTCTTGCCTACTGGGCGGCGCAGCTCGCCGGAGGTGTCCTCGCGGGCCTCGCCGTCCTAGGAGTCTTCGGGCCCTTGATAGCGCGCTTCGAGCGCATGAACGGCATCGTCCGTGGGGAGGCGGGTAGCGAGCTTTCGGGGATGGTGTTCGGCGAGTACTTCCCGAACCCTGACATCATCGGCACCGGCGAGGCGGCGCAGAACCTGATCTCCCCGGTTGGCGCCGCCTTCGTCGAGGGGTTCGGCACCGCCATTCTCGTGCTGATCATATTCGCGCTGACCGACCGACGCAACGCCGTCATCCCGACCAGAAACCTGACGCCCGTGCTCATCGGCTTTACCGTGGCGGTCCTGATCAGCGTGTTCGCCCCACTGACACAGGGTGGTTGGAACCCGGCCCGAGACTTTGGTCCGCGCGTTGTCGCCTATTTCGCGGGTTGGGGGTCGGTGGCGATTCCTGGGCCATCGTCTGGTTTCTGGGTGTACATCGTCGGACCGCTGATCGGCGGGCCGCTGGGAGCCGCGGTCCACGAGTTCCTGATGATACCGGGGTTTCGACGCCGCTCCAGCTGACCGACGACTCCGGCGCGATAGGGAGCGACCGGTGGTAGAGGCGGCTTGCCGAGTCGCCCCTGCGTTCGCCCGATATCGCTACCACCCCATCGCGTAGCAAGCCCGTCGTGGGTCGGCCCCCGTGCTGAGCACTCCCGTGTCGGGGTCCCGGCGGGCCACGGTGGCGCCCATCCCGCACACCGCCACGGGAACGACCTTGTGGCCGAGTGCCGTCAGGGCGTCGGTGGTCTGTGCCGCAAGGGGGTTCTCCACCGTCAGCTGGCCGGGATAGTAGGTGTGGGGGTGGAATGAGTTGCGCACGCTCTGGGTCGAGAACCGGGGCGCCTCGATGGCCTCCTGCGGATTCATCCCGAAGACGAGGGTGTTCAGCATAAGCTGAACGTTGGCCTGCGCCTGGGAGTCTCCGCCTGGACAGCCGAAAGTCATCACGGGGGTCCCGCCCTTGGAGACGATGTAGTTGATCAGCGTGGTGCGAGGGCGCTTGTTGGCCTCGAGCCGGTTGGGGTGCTCATCCTCGAGGTTGAACATCTCGATGCGGGTGCTGAGGGCAAAGCCGAGCTCCGGGAAGAACGCCGACCTGGAGAATCCACCGCCGCTGGGCGTGGCGCAGACCATGTTGCCGTCGCGATCGAGGACGCTGATGTGGGTAGTGCCCGAGGCGTCGCTCGATGCATCGCCATCGGACCCGGCGACAGCCATCGGCGCCGGCGTCGTGCCGGTGGCAGCGGAAAAGCGCCACGGGTCTCCGGGGCGCGGCAGCTCGGGGCAGGCCTTGGCGGGGTCGATGAGATGGGCCCTGACGGCCGCGTACTCCTTGGACAGCAGCCCGTCTATCGGCACCGCGCTGAAGTCAGGGTCGCCGTAGAACGCCTCCCGGTCGGCCAGGGCCAGTTTGATGGCCTCCACCACGGTGTGGACGTACTGCGGCGTGTTGTGGCCCATGCCGCGCAGATCGAACCGCTCGAGCATGTTGAGCGTCTCCATCAGGACCGGGCCCTGGGTCCACGTCGACTGCCCGTGGATGTCGTGGCCCATGAAGCTAGAGCTGACCGGACTCTCGTACTTGGAGTGGTAGTCCGCCAGGTCGTCCAGGGCGAGGACACCTCCCACCCGCCGCGCGCGCTCTACGATTGTCCGGGCGATGTCGCCCCGGTAGAAGGCGTCGCGGGCGGCTTGCAGCGCGGCAACGCGGTCTCCTGAGGCCGCGGTTTCGGCGGCTACCATCTGCTTCAGCGTATTGGCCAGGCCTGATTGCACCAGCATGGAGCCGGGCCTCGGGACCTCGCCGCCTGGGTAGAAGATGTCGGTGCCGCCGGGCGGATACAGGGCGAACTGCTCCCTGGATGGCGACGCCCCCAGCCGATGGATCATATACTCGTAGTTGGGGATGCCGCTTTCCGCGTAGGCGATGGAGGGACCCAAAACCTCGCCCAGGGTCTTGGTGCCGTAGCGCTCCAACAGCGAGACCAGCGCGTCGACTACGCCCGGCACCGTGAAGGATAGGTGCGCCAGCGGTCCGGGGCCGGTCGGTATCTGGTCAAGTCCCTGCTTCTTGTAAAACTCAACCGTCGCCTTGGCGGGGCTTCCACCCTGGCCGCTGAGCGACAGCAGGTCGCCGCTGCCGGCGTCGTAAAGCATGAAGACGCCTTCGGCGGCAAGCGAGTATGAGGCGATGGGCTCAACGACAGCGGCGGCAAAGGTCGCGGCGACGACCGCGTCGAAGGCGTTGCCCCCCGAAAGCAGCATTCTCATGCCGGCCATCGACGTCAGGTAGTGGCCGCTGGATATGATGCCCTGGGTCGCGTAGACGACGGGCCTGCCCGTGGGTGGTACCGTCGAATCGCCCTGCTCTAGGAAAAATCCTCTATCGCTCGCCATACGAAGCTTTCCTCTCCCTGCGTCGTTGGACGCGCCCTGCCTTGCCAGTAACTATCTCAAAATTCCGCCCGGGGAGTCCAGAGGGGCTGCCCCTCTGGCAAGGGGTCTGGGGGATGTGCCCCCAGAAGCCAAAGACCCTGTGGGCGGGTGGGTGGGAATAAGGCCTCTGCCTTTTTGAGATAGTTTCTTAGCGTTCAGCCCATGAACGCAGCAGCCGCCCGGCTACTCGCGCGCCTTTTTCCAGAACTGTTCGAGCCGATTCGTGGGGCGCCAGCCGAGCACCCGCTTGGCCTTCTCGTTGGAGAACTTGCTGTGCGGGATGTCGGCAAAGATGTTGAATATCTCGCACCGTGAGGCCAGCGATTCGAGGTCGACGGTCAGCGCTGGCCGAAAGGCCTCCCCAGCATCGCTCCACGTCACGGTGAAGGGGGTGAAGTCCTGGCCGTCCGCCGAGTGGTCGTCGGGGTACCTGAAGTTGTAAAACAGCAGCGTAATCACGTAGACGTCGTGGTTCTGCGTGAAAACGCGGCATATCTCCTGACCCAGGGACTTGGTCAGGCCGTAGAGGTGCGTCCCGGGCTGAGGCGGAATATCCGGCGCCAGGTCGTAGTCGAACCCCTCGTAGCTGGGCCCGGCTACCGTGTAGTGGGGCCCGGTGTTTACTACCCTTCGGATGCCGTGCTCGACAGCGGCAGTCATCGTGTTGTAGCAGCCTCGGGCGTTGACGTCGAAGGCGACTTGTCGGTGAGGACGCAGGACCGAGAGGTTGACGATGGCGTCCATGCTTTCGGCCGCCGAGACGACCTGCTCGAGATTCGACACGTCGACCTTCACGTACTCGTGCGATGTGCCGTCCAGAGGGCTTCCCGCGAGGTCGTTGATATCGGTTAGGTGCAGCTCGTGCTCGCCTTCCAGCGCCTTGACGACGTGCGGACCTAGCTGCCCGTTCGCTCCTAGGACCAGAACTTTCATAGAGGCTCTCTCAGACGCCGATGGGTTTATAGCCGATTGCCCGCTCCGCGGCTGCCGTCAGGTAGCGGGCTCTGGGGACGGCCGACTGGATATGGAGCACGGTCCAGCGCTGCCGCGAGCTGGTCGAGTCGGGCGGCAGGTCGGCGGTGACCGCGCGGCCAACGGCCTGGACAGCATCTTCGATGCGGAGCTCATCGGCGGAGGCCGGAGGCGCGTCCGAATCGAAGGCAAGCTGTCCCAGGCGTAGGCATACGACGTCGATCTTGCCCTCGCGCGCGAACTCCCGACACGTGTACTCGCCCAGGTGGTGGCAGAGGTCGATGGCCTCGGTCGACGGCACCGTGCGCCAGCGCTCCGTGACGGCGAGCTCCTCGTCATACTGAGCCATGAGCCGAAGCGAGCTCAGGAAGACGAACCGCGGGACGCGCTCTTCGGCGGCGGCCCACAGCAGGTTGTAGGTGCAGCGCATGGCGAAGTCGAGCTGGTCCGAGACGCTGGCCGTGGAGTCAGCCTCGCCGGAATGGACGATGGCATCCACCCCTCGCACGAGGTCGTTGGTGGAGGGGTCGTGACCGAGGCCAGACTGCACGAAGGTTCGTCCCGTCCCCGACAGCGGCGTTCGATCTGTTTGCAGGACCTCGTGACTGGCCGCCAAAGACGCGGCGAGGGCTTCGGACAGGCGGGTTGCTGCGGATGTGACGAGGATTTTCATATATACGCGATATTGTATCGCCAACCGATTCTATTCGGCCAGCCTCCCGCAGCTGATAGCAGGGCCTTTTGATTGTCACTCTTGAGCGAAGCGAAGAGTCTCAATGCCCGGCAGGAAGAGATGCTTCGATCCGCTCAAACATGACATACTTGTCCCGCGCGACGCACTTTGAAAAGGCCCTACAGCCACTGGCTTGCCCAACTTTCGCCACTGCTACTCCCATTCGGGGTCTGGGTGCGCACGTATGAAATCCATGTCCAGCTCGACACCCAGGCCCGGCCTATCCGATAGATGGAGGTCTCCGCCGCGGATGTCCAGCGGAGTGGTCAGCACGGAGTTGTGGGCCTCCAGCGACGCCAGGCTAAACTCCAGCCGGTAGAAGTTTGGCACGCCCATCATCGCGTGAGCTCCGGCGAGCACCTGGATGGCGCCCATGGCGTTATGAGGGCTGATGGGAATGTAGTATGCCTCCGCCATCGACGCGATCTTGCGAATCTCCGTGATGCCGCCGGTCCAGACGACGTCTGGCATGACGTAGTCGGCTAGCCGGTTCTCGAATATCGGCACGAAGTCGTACCGGGTGAAGAGGCGCTCTCCCACGCAAATCGGCGTCGACACGCTCTCGCGGACCTGACGCAGCGCCTCGGGGCTCTCGGGCGGCACCGGCTCCTCGTACCAAGTGACTTTGTGCTCGGCCAGGCGGTTGCCGATTCGGATGGCGGTAGGGACGTTGTAGTGCCCGTGGGCATCTATGAGAATCTCGATGGTCGGCCCCACCGCATCCCGCACGGCGGCCACGTGGGATATGCCGAGGTCCTCGCCCTCCGCCGAGATGGTCCCGCTGACGTACCCCGTGTGGTACGGCCCCATCTCATGGGCAAAGGGATCGAACTTGAGCGCGGAGAACCCCTTGGCGACGGTTTCCCTGGCCGCCAGCGCAAAATCCTCCGGGCTCTTGCATCCGGTGAACCAACCATTGGCGTACATGGTGATGCTGTCGCGCATCCGTCCTCCGAGGAGATCGTAGACGGGCTTGCCCAGGGCCTTGCCCTTGATGTCCCACAGCGCGATGTCTACTCCGCTGATCACGGCCGTGACGAGGCCGCGGCTGCCCAGGTATGTGTATCGCCGGTAGATCTTGTGCCAGATGCGCTCGGTGTCGAAGGGGTTTTCGCCTATCAGCGCCTCCCTTACCTGATTCACCGTGTTGCCGACGATCAGGCTTCCGCCACCGGGATAGTTGGTCGCCTCTCCGATGCCGCTGATGCCTTCGTCGGTCTCCACCTGGACGAACGCCCACGTCCGGCCCGCACGGTCGTGGTGGTCGCTCGGCCTCGTCAGGATCGGCTTGACGTCCGTGATCTTCATTCCGCACCTCCCCTTTTCGCGCCTCCAGGGTACCCGTGGAGGCCCATTGTACATCAGCCGCCCGGGCCAGTGGGTGCCCCTCTTCCCCGCCACGCTTGTGGTAGAATTCCGGCGCAACCCCGGGGTCCGAGTTCGGGGCGCCACACGGGAGTCACAGGCGGCGCACGATAGCGGACGGAGAGACCGGCGAGGCGCTTCTCGAAACGTATCGCAGGGTCGCGGTGGCGACGGTGTGCGGTGGCGTTTAAAACCCTTCGAGGTCACTCCCAAGAAAGCGGAGCGACTACTCTGATGGAGGAGCAACAACATGATCTCTCACGAAGTCTCTCAAGCGCTGTTGGACCGCTACCGCAAGGTCACGGTGGCGACGGTATATGGGGGAGTCAGGCATCTGGGGTACGAGCCCTGCTTCATGAGAGGCGTTCGGGCCTTCACGCCGGGCAAGATGCTGGTCGCCCGAGCCAGGACACTGCGGTTCATCCCGCCGCGCCCGGACATAATGGCCGAGGTGCATCGCGGCGAAGACTCACCTGAGTACCGGGCGATGGGCTCGTGCGGGCCGGGCGACGCTCTGGTCTGCGATACGATGGGTCGCCAGTATGCGGCCATCGGCGGCGACGTGAAGCTGCTTCAGCTAAAGATGGTCGGCGCCGAGGGCGTCGTGTGCGACGGTGGCATTCGTGACCTGGACATCGTGCGAGGGTACGGCCTGACAGTGTTCGCCGGCGACCGGACCCCCATGGGAGGCGCCGGAGAGGTCGACCCCTACGAGGACAACGTCACCATCCAGTGCGGCGGCGTCGCCGTTCGTCCCGGCGACCTGGTCGTCGGCGACGACGATGGCGTGGTCGTTGTGCCCAAGCAGGCGGCTGAAGAGATTATCGACTGGGTGGAGGAGCATGAGGCCGTCGAGGAGTACGTCAAGGGCCTGATCGAGCAGGAGAAGGTCGCCCCGGGCAAGTACTACCCCATCACCGAGGAGACGGTGCAGCGCTACCACGAGTCACGGGGCCCGCAGGCCGGACCCGGTCTTTGACACGGCCTGAGCCCGCGGCTATACTCCTATTGCTATGAGCACGCTCCGCACTTGCGAGTGTACGACCATCAACGGAGGGCACACAACGCGCTAGCAAGCCGCCGCGTCTCACTACCTGCGCTGTGAAGACACCAACCCTCGCCCAATTTCCGGCGGGGGTTTTTTTGTTGGAAGACGCACTGTCTTCCGAGAGGTACAGATGGCAACTACAAGTAGAAGTCAAAATAACCCATGGCCCTGGACTGAGGTTGTCAGATCGGTCTTCGCCTTTCCCAACCCCGTCAACGAAGTCGCCGCGCGGATGGTCGCCGGCATGGTTGTGCTGCTCGCGCTGGCGACGATTTTCAGCGGCCAGAGCTGGCTGTACGTGCTGCTGGCATACGGCTTCCTGGCGCGGGTCGCCACGGGGCCGACGCTGAGCCCCATGGGACTGCTCGCCACCCGCGTGCTGGCGCCCCGGTCCGGTATCCGGGAGCGTCTGGTTCCGGGACCGCCAAAGCGCTTCGCCCAGACCGTCGGACTGGCCTTTTCGACAACGGCGCTCGTGCTCTACCTGGTGGTTGGCTCGACCATCGCCGCCAATGCGGTGCTTGGCGTGCTGACGCTGTTCGCCGTCTTGGAGGCCGGCCTCGGGTTCTGCGCAGGGTGTTTCGTCTTCGGATATCTGATGCGCTGGGGCTTAATTCCCGAGTCGGTCTGCCGCGAGTGCGTCGTGGCGGCACGCTGACGCGTTGACCCACAGCCAGGAGGAAGCCGCCGCGGGTTGATAATGAGCTTCGGAGGCCAATCGATGAGCACATCTAAGCGGTTCTTTGGCGTCATCACCGAACCCCAAAGCTACATCAACATCTTCTATCTGCTCCTGGCATTTCCGTTGGGTATCGCCTACTTTGTGTTTCTTGTTACGGGCATTTCACTGGGCGCCGGCCTGATCATCATCTGGGTAGGTGTTCCCATACTGGCGCTCGTCTTCACGGTGTCTTGGGCGATACGTGAATTTGAGCGCATTCTGGCGACGGCTCTGCTCAAGGAAGACATACCTCGCACGATAGGAACGCCCACGGCTATTACAGACGAAAACCTCAGTGCATTGGAGCGCCTGTATATTGCAGCCTGGCGACGCTTCAAGTCGCATCTGACTAATCGATTGACCTGGACTGGCATGCTTTACTTGTTCCTGAAGTTCCCTCTCGGGATTGGCTCATTCGTCATGGTGGTGGTGCTGGTCTCTGTCACGGGTGCGCTCCTGGGCGCCCCGTTCTACTACTGGGTTGACGACGGGATCGACCTTGGAACCTGGCAGGTCGATGTGGTGTGGGAGGCCCTGTTACTCACGCTCGCCGGCATCCCGCTGGCCTTCATCGCGCTACACCTGATGAATGGCGCGGCCTTCCTTCAAGGCCGGCTCGCGCGGGTGATGCTCGGACCAATCGGCCAGACTGAAGTGGCAGGCGACACGTGAGGATTGCTCTTGCGTTTGACTGCGCTCTTGGCCGCTATTATCCTGGGCGCGATTCGTCACATTCGCCCAACGCCAATTCGCCCTAACCCCGAACCCGGACCAAGGAGAGCCATGAAGATCATTCGCAAGGACGACCCGCCGAAAGAGGACCGCACCAACGCCCCGATCTTCTTCGGAGGCAGGGTCACCGGCCAGGCCATCGTCGGCAAAGACATGAACGAGTACTTCAACTTCTCGATCGTCAGCTTCGAGGCTGGAGCTCGCAACAAGTTCCATGCCCACACCAGCGACCAGGTGCTCTACGTGACCGAGGGTTCGGGCATCGTTGCGTCTGAGAGCGAAGAGGTGCGGGTCGGCCAGGGCGACACCGCGTGGATACCCGCGGGCGAGAAGCACTGGCACGGCGCCACGCCAGAGTCCAGCTTCGCGCACATCTCTCTTCTGAGCGCGGGCAGCACGACCACCGTCTTCGACTGAGCCCAACTCGCCAAAGCGCAGGCCCATGCCTGTCCCGGCGGCGGCCCGAAAAACCCTCAGGACACCGGTGGCCTGAGGTCGTTCCAGGGCTGCGCTCGCTCGAAGGCGGCCGAGGCCGCAATGACGGTCTCTTCATCCCCCCTCCGGCCGACGATGTGCAGCCCTATGGGCAGACCATCGCCCGAGAAGCCGCAGGGAACGCTGGCGGCAGGGTGGCCGATCAGATTGATCGGGAAGGTGAAGGGCAGATAGCCCCAGAAAGGGTGGACGTCCTTGCCATCGATTCGTGATGGATTCTTCCCGCAAGGGAACGCCGGAACGGCCATCGTGGGCGAAAGCAGCAGGTCGTAGTCGTCGAAGAGGTCGGCAAACTGTGCCTTCAGCCTGTCGATGTGTCCGACGGCTCCGGCGTACTCCGCGCCGGTGACCCCGGCGCCGTTCTCGATGCACTCCCGCGCGTAGTCGGTTAGGTCGTCCGCATGGCTCTCCAGAAGTCCACCGTACGAGGCGTAAGCGTTCGTGCTGAAGATCGTCCAGAAGGCGTCGAAGGGGTCATCGAGACTCAGGGGCGCCTCGCCGACCGAGCACCCCAATTCGGCGAAAAGCTGCGCCGCCCTGGAGCTGACGGCCGCCACCTCCTGGTCGACCGCCGCGTACCCGTAATCCAAGCTCCACGCAATGCGAAGCCCCTTGATATCGCGGTCCATCGCAGCCATGAAGTCCGGAGGCGAATCCCGCAGAGAGCTCGGGTCTCTCGAGTCGTGGCCCGCCAGCACCTGCAACAAGAGGGCCGAGTCCTCAACGGTCCTGGTCATGGGGCCAGACTGACTCGTCTGGTTCGCGACGATCGGGGCGGACGTCCCGGAGTAGCGGGGCACGCGGCCCTGTGTGGGCTTGATGCCGTAGACGCCGCAGAAGCTAGCGGGGATGCGGACCGACCCGCCGCCGTCGCTGCCCGTAGCCAGCGAGCACAGGCCCGAAACGACCGCGGCGCCGGCGCCGCCGCTGGAGCCGCCCGACGTGCGCTCGACGTTCCAGGGGTTGCGGCAGTCGTCGCCGAGCCGGTTGCGCGTCTCGCCTAGAAGTCCGAACTCGGGCGTGTTCGTCTTGCCAAGGACCACGGCGCCGGCCTTCCGAACCCGCTCCACGACGATAGAGTCCTCCGCGGGCACTCGGTCCTTGAACGCCAGCGAGCCGCCGGTCGTTCGAATGCCCTTGGTCATCTCCAGGTCCTTGATCGAGATCGGCAGTCCGTGGAGCGGGCCGAGCTCGTCACCTCGAACAACCGCCTGCTCCGCCGCCCGCGCCGACTCCATCGCCTCGTCGCGGGTGAGCGTTAGGTACGCATTGAGCTTGGAGTCCAGCCTGTCGATTCGCTCGAAGTAGAGCTCGGTGAGCTCCACCGGCGAGACCTGCTTCGTGGCGATCAGGGTTCTGAGCTCCGACGCGGGAGCGAAAGCCAGCTTTTCATCCATCGGTATTCGACCTCACAGAGATGATTGGGGCCATGCTATGAATCATGAGCCACCGTGTCAATGCTCTGGGTTTATTGGCCACGCCCAGCGCCTCGTGCCACGCATCGATGGGTTCGAAGGGCAGCGCCCTTCGCGGGAGCGTGGGGTGCGCCCCTGCGGACAACGCTTGCGTCAGTCGGGCCGGAAAGTCAGTGCCCGCGTTCGTGGCCGGTCCCCGAAGGGCAGCGTGGCTAGGCCAACACTCGCCGGGCCTAGCGCCTCGTGCGCCGCTCCAAGGGTCCGAAGGGCAGCGCCCTTCGCGGGGGCGCGGGGGTGTCCCCCGCAGACAACCTCTGGGGCGGATGGGTGGGAAAGTCGGTGCCCCACGTTCGTGGCCGGTCCCCGAAGGGCAGCGTGGCTAGGCCAAGGCTCGCCGGGCCTAAC
>JADFIF010000033.1 GCA_022566795.1 Chloroflexota bacterium | reverse complement strand
CTGCACCACGCCCGTCTCCGAGGGGATGAGGGTGCAGACGAACGTCTCGGAGATCGTCGAGCTCCGCCGGGGCATCATGGACCTGCTCCTCTCCGAGCACCCCCACGGCTGCCTCACCTGCCATCGCGTCGAGCTTTGCGGCCCCTCGGACATCTGCCTGAGACACGTGTCCGTCAACGACCGATGCGTCACCTGCCCGAAGAACGAGCGGTGCGAGCTAAAGGACACGGTGCGGTATCTCGAGATGGACATGGATACCCCGCTGCGCTACAACAACCGCCACCTTCCGCTCAAGGTCGACGATCCCTTCTGGGAAATGGACATGAACCTCTGCATCGTCTGCGTCCGATGCGTGCGCGTATGCGACGAGGTGCGCGGCGACGACGCCCTGGCGCTGATTGATAGGTCCGGCCGGACTCTGATCGGGACGTCTCACGGCACATCGCTCCTCGAATCGGGGTGCGAGTTCTGCGGCGCGTGCATAGACGTCTGCCCCACGGGCGCGCTGGTCGAGCGGCAGTACAAGTGGGAAAAGGCGGTGCAGACGGTTACCACAACCTGCCCTCACTGTCCGGTCGGTTGCCAGCTGCAGCTCGAAATCAGCAAGAGAGGGCGCGTCATCAGGGCGATTCCCGATCGGCACGCCGAGGCGAATCGAGGCCAGGCCTGTTTCAAGGGCAAGTTCGGCCTGGACTTCGTCAACAGCAAGAAGCGGCTGACGACGCCGCTGATACGACAGACGGGCGTTCCTGAACTGCAGGAGACGTCGTGGGAAGAGGCGCTACGCGTCGCCGCCGACCGGTTGAGCCAGTACAAGGACGGGCAGTTCGCCCTGGTCGCATCGCCCCGCGGGTCCAACGAGGACAACTACATCGCCCAGAAGTTCGCGCGGGCCGTCATGCGGACCAATAGTGTGGACATCGCCTCGAACACACGGCCAGAGCTGACCTCGACTCTATCTGAGATGCTCGGCACTCCGGCCGCTACCAACTCGATATGGGAGCTGGAGAACACAGCCTGCTTCCTGGTCGTATCGAGCAACATGAGCGAAGAGCAGAACGTCGTTGCGGTGCCCATCAAGAAGGCCGTCAAGGGCGGCGCATCCCTGATCGTCATCGACCAACGCGAGACAGAGCTCACTCGGTCCGCGACGCTCTGGCTGCGGCCCAGGCCCGGTACCGAGTCTACGCTCATTGGCGGAATGATCAGGGTGATCATCGACGAATCCTTGGACGACCACAACTTTCTGGCGGACGCCTGCGACGGTCTCGACGATCTCCGAAACGCCCTGTGGTCTTACGACCTTATCAAGGTCGAGCGTACGACATCGGTACCGCTGGCGGAGATTCAGGCCGCCGCTCGCAGCTTCGCCTCAGCGCCCTCCGCGGCCACTCTTTACGCGCTGGAGACGCTGAGCCCAGAGCGGCGGGCCGACTGCGTCCGCGCACTCGTGAACCTCACCCTGGTCACGGGAAATCTCGGCAAGCCCTCGACTGGACTATATCCCCTGTTCACCGGCGCCAACGAGCAGGGGTCCAAGGACGTGGGATGCTCGCCCGCCCGCCTGCCCGGCCACCGTCGTATCTCCAACGAGCAGGCGCGAGAGCGTCTGCAGGCCGCATGGGGAGCGCCCATACCCACGGCGGAGGGCGTTGGCATCCGAGAGCTGAGCGGCGCCATTCGAAGGGGTCAGATCAAAGCGCTCCAGGTGGTAGGCGACAGCCCCAACTTTACCAATGGCGAGCTTCAAGACTTTCTGGATGCGATCAGGGAGCTTGAGTTTCTGATCGTTCACGACGCCTTCCCCAGCGAGTTGACGGCGGTCGCCGACGTGGTCCTACCCTCGACAACTTTCGCAGAGAGAGACGGCACGTACACCAACCTCGAACGGCGGGTCCAACTCTTGCGGCCAGCCCTCGCGCCCCGCGATGGGCAGCGGCCCGACTGGCAGATCATCTGCCAGCTCGCCAGCCTCATGGGTGCCGAGGGCTTCGACTTCACAGGCGCACAGGCGGTGTTCGACGAGATCAATAGCCTGGTGAGTATCTACGGTGGGATGACCTTCGAGCGGCTGGAGGATCAAGGGCTGCAGTGGCCTTGCAGGGCCATCGACATGACAGACACCGGGGTCCTCTATGCAGAGGGGTTCAACGGCAGGAAGGCTCATCTGGCCACATTGAAGCCGGACGAGGCGCCGGAACGCAACGACGGCGATTATCCTTTCCTACTTGCCCATGGACGCGTCCTCCATCAGCCCGAAAGAGAGGTAAGCGTCGTCAATGTGAATGGGCGCAACACGCTGGTCCGTAAAGAGATCATGGAGCTTCACGAGGACGACGCCCGCGAGCTCTCCGTGGCCGAGGGAGACTGGGTCGACGCGGTGTCGGCCCGCGGTCGCATCGGCGGCGTCGCCAAACTCACCGGCCCTCACCGCGGCCTCGTTTCGACCACCACGCTGTTTGGCGAGCTCATCACAGACCTCGAGAGCAGCGACGCGCCGGACCCGATGCTCAAGACGCCGGCTCTGCCACTGGTGCCGATACGCCTTGAGAAGGTTGCGGATGCCGCAGCCGATTAACCGGTCCCGGCGCCCCTGGATTTGGGCCGACGCATTGTCTCCAGTCCCGCACGGCGACGTCGGAGTTTCCACCGTCAGCGTGAACGCTCGGCGCTTTACCTCGTGGGGCTCCTGAGGATAGCCTGCGAGTGTGAGGGAAGCGTGAGGATTGTGGCCCGCACCCGCCGCTACGGTGTTCCTCCCTTCCATGAGGCGGCCTCGCGTGTCATCCTGGTAGAGAGAGAGGACGGTGGAACTTGGCGACTCTGAGAGACAGGGCAAGGCCCAAGCTCGGGCAGGTAAAGGTCTTGAAAAGGAAGGACCTGACCCCGGACCTGATGCTGATGTGGATCGAGAAGCCCTCGGGATACAGTTTCAAGGCAGGGCAGTACTGCACCCTGGGTATCGACGGCATCGAGCGCGCCTACTCAATCGTCTCGGCGCCCCATGAAGACGCCTTGGAACTGTTTTTCGAGCTCGTGCCGGAGGGTGAGCTCACGCCGAGAATCTGGCGGCTCAAACGCGGCGATTCGATTACCATCCGCCCGAGAGCGAAGGGCCTCTTCACGATGGACCCGGCGTCGCCGAACCAGCTGCTGGTCGCCACCGTCACCGGCGTCGTGCCGTACGTCAGCTTCGTGCGCGACTACCTGCATCATAACCGCCAGGGCCACCACTTCCACGTGCTCGAAGGCGCCAGCTACCAAAACGAGTTCGCCTACGACAAGGAGTTCCGCAAGCTATCTCGCAATCACCCCGATCTGATTACCTTCGTTCCCACGGTCAGCCGTCCCGACGAGGCGGCAAACCTAGGCTGGAAGGGCGAAAGGGGACGGGTGAACAGCATCGTCGAGCGCTACATCGAAGCGAAGGGCCTGAAACCCGAGAACACGATGGTCTACGCCTGCGGCCACCCCGGCATGATCGAGGATGTGAAGCAGCGTGTGCTCCCCGAGGGCTTCCCATTCAAGGAAGAGCGCTTCTGGAAGGAAGACTGACGCGCGGCTACCGTCAAGCCGTCGGTAGCGCATCCCCTTGCACGATGCGCGCCAACGGGCTTGATCGCCGCGCGCCTGCCTAGCAGGGGGCTAAAAAACTCTTTCGACCATCCCCTTCGACGATGCTCAGGGCAGGCTCTCTGGCGCCCTTTCGAGTGAGGAAAGGGGGAAAGTTTGTATCTGAGGGACACCCTCAGACTCCCGGCAGAAGGGCTGAGCCCCTTTGCACTCCCCATTTCTTCAGCCCGCAAAACAAAGCCGTGTCAGCTCGCGCCGACCAGTCTCTGAAGCAGCGCCCTCAGCTCCGGCGTCTGCCTCAGGGCCTCGCCCATCATGTCGATCTCCTCGGGTGACATCAGAAGAGGCGATCTCTGGAACCTGCCATTGTGTCCGTAGTGGCAGAACCGCAGGCTCACCTGTCCCGCAGCCTCGCCGTCTGTATACCGCAGCAGCTGTAGCGTGGGGACGTGGTGCTGCCCCTCCACCTGCGCCTGCTCCGCCACGTACCCGCTGCCCCAGCGATAGCTGAACGCCCGCCGCTTCTCGCTCATCGGCATCTCCTCCTCTGCAACTCAGCAATAGATTTTGCGCCGGCTCGGCCGGCTGTCATGCCCTTATCTTCGAGTTGGCGAGCCAACGATTCAACTTGATTCGAGGCTGGCCAAGTAGATCGAGCCTTCCCGTCTCGTGGCTCCTCCCTTAGAATACCTTTGACGCAGCCGCGGCAGTCTCGTGAAAAAGACTGCGGCCGCCGCAGTCCCGCGACGTACCACAACCAGGGCGATCCCGCGAAGCGAAAATGACGACCCCTGCCCGCCGCCAGTACCTGCGCATCAAGAAGGAGCACGAGGACGAGATCCTCTTCTTTCGCATGGGCGATTTCTACGAGACCTTCGACGACGACGCCCGAACGATCTCTCGCGAGCTGGAGATTGCGCTCACCTCGCGGGGGATGGGGCGCGGCAAGAAGATCCCTCTGGCGGGCATACCGTACCACGCTCTGGAGCCATACCTGGCCAAGCTGATCCGAAAGGGATTTCGGGTCGCCATTTGCGAGCAGACGAGCGACCCGGCCACGTCAAAGGGCATCGTGGACCGAGAGGTCGTCCGCGTCGTATCGCCCGGAACGGTGATCGAGGACTCGCTCTTGGAGCAAAAGGCCAACAACTACCTCGCCTCCGTGGTGGTGGACGGAGACGAGGCCGGGGTCGCTTACGTCGACATCACCACCAGCGAGTTCGCGACCAGCCAGATTCCGGTCTCCGACCTGGCGGTGGAGCTGAGCCGCCTCGCGCCATCCGAGGTCCTGGTGCCGGAAGGCTACGATGGCTTGGCCGTCGACCGCGGCGCCGCGGTGACCTCGCTGGAGCCCGACGCCTTCGTTCTCGACTGGGCGACCGAGGAGCTCCAGCGCCACTTCGGCGTCGCCTCGCTCGAGGCGTTCGGATGCGACCGGCTGCCGCTGGCGGTCCGCGCGGCGGGGGCCATCGTCGACTACCTGGGCCGCAATCAGAAGGCCGCTTTGAGTCAGATCGTATCGCTGAGGACATACTCGACCTCGGAGTACATGGCGCTCGATCCTCAGACCCGCCGCAACCTCGAGCTGTTCGAGGGCGGGCGCTGGGGCGCCACCGACGCGTCGCTCCTGTCGGTCCTGGACCGGACGAAGACGTCGATGGGCGGACGGCTGCTCCGGCGATGGCTCGGTCAGCCGCTGCTCGACCTCGAGAGCCTACTCAAGCGTCAGGAGGCGCTGACCTGGTTCCACCGAAGCAACCTGCGCCGGGACCGCGTGGTCGCGATGCTGGAGCCGATCTCGGACATGGAGCGGCTCACCAACCGCGTGCGCGGCGGCACCGCGAGCCCGCGTGACCTCATAGGCCTCGCCAGAAGTCTTGAGGCCGGGCCGGTCATCAAGGCGATTCTCCAGGAGGACGAGGACGCTGCGCAGGTCGGGTGGGTTGTAAACGACATGGCGGACCCGACCGAGGTGGTAGATCTGATCAAACGGGCGATAAACGAAGACCCACCCCTGAGTGTCGGCGACGGCAACGTCATCCGGGCCGGATTCTCGCCAGAGCTCGACGAGATCAGGAACACCTCTACAAAGGCTCAGGCCTACATCGCAGGCCTCGAGGCGAAGGAGCGGGAGCGCACCGGCATCAGGTCGCTGAAAGTCGGCTACAACCGCGTGTTCGGCTACTACATCGAGGTCAGCAAAGCCCATCTTACGCGCGTGCCGGACGACTACGTCAGGCGGCAGACCCTCGTCGGCGGGGAGCGGTACATCACGCCAGAGATGAAGGAGCACGAGTCTCGCATACTCAAGGCCCAGGACCGGCTTCAGGAGATGGAGGCCTCGCTATTTCGCCAGGTCTGCGCTCAGGTGGCCGAGTTCGCCCCATCCATCATGGTCATTGCCGACGCCATCGCCCACATCGATACCTTCTGCTCGCTGGCCGATGTCGCCTCCCGATATGGCTACGTGCGCCCGAAGCTGAGCCAGGGCACCCTGGTAGACATACGGCAGGGGCGGCACCCTGTGGTGGAGCGAATGCTGCCTGCCGGCGCCTTCGTCGCAAATGACATGCGGCTGTCCTGCGAGGACGAGCAGCTTGTGATCCTGACGGGGCCAAACATGTCGGGCAAGTCCACCTACATAAGGCAGGGGGCCATCATAGTGCTCATGGCGCAGATCGGCAGCTTCGTCCCGGCGGAAGCCGCCACCATCGGCCTGGTGGACCGTATTTTCACCCGCGTCGGGCTCCAGGACGACATGGCGTTAGGTCAGTCCACGTTCATGGTAGAGATGCTGGAGACGGCGTCCATCCTCAACCACGCGACGCGGCGCTCGCTCATAGTTCTCGACGAGATCGGCCGTGGCACGAGCACCTATGATGGGCTGGCCATCGCGCGGGCCGTGGCGGAGTACATCCACAACCATCCGCGGCTCGGCTGCAAGACCCTGTTCGCGACCCACTACCACGAGCTGACTCAGCTCGCCAGGCTCCTGCCCAGGGTCAGAAACTACAACGTCGCCGTCTCCGAAGAGAAGGGCGAGGTCGTGTTCTTGCGCCGAATCGTTCCGGGCGGAGCGGACAAGAGCTACGGAGTGCACGTGGCCCGGCTGGCCGGAATGCCGGGGAGTGTGATCAACAGGGCGTGGGAGGTCCTGGCTGAGCTCGAAGACGGGAGCTCCGACGGAGGCCGTAAGGCTTCCCGACGACCAGCGAAAGGTGCGCCACCCGCGACTCAGCTACGACTCCTGGGAACAACGCCCGTGGCGCTCGAGGAGCTAATGAAGCTGGATGTCGCCTCTATGACACCACTGGAAGCCATCACCGAGCTCTACGCGCTGCAAGAAAAGGCGAAGGAGCAAGGACACAGCTCCTAGGCCGCGCCGCGCCACCCGCTTTCACGGCCCTCCCTCGAGAGCCTCACCGAGTTGACCAGGCCCCTTCGCGTGGGAGACCCGGCAGGGCTGAGGTCTCCCCGCCCCGCTCGAACGCGATGTCGCGCGGCACGTGGGCTCTCGAAAGCCGCCGCCGCGGCTCCCGAGTCCTCAGCTCCGGATAGGTCACGTAGCCACAGGCAAGGCACAGCATGTACCAGCCGTAGATGTCTTGGTCCAGGACCCTGTCGCCCGAGCAGCGCGTACAAGATTTGAAGTACACCATCGTCAAGTGCCGTTCCTCCCCCGTCGTGCCGCGAGCGCTCTCTGTTTTGGCGCGCCCGCCCTCTTTGACCAGCGGAGATCCCTCTAAGAGACGTAACCCTCGGCAGGCAGGGTCCAAACACGCGCGGCCGTGTGCTCATGACATTCGCTGGTACTGAGAGAAACTATCTCAAAAAGGCTAAAGCCTGGTTCCTGCCCGCCCACAGGGGTCTTGGCTCCTGGGGGGCACATCCCCCAGACCCCTTGCCAGTCCCGACTTGTCGGGATCTGGACTCCCCAGACGGGATTTTGAGATAGTTCCCTAGTCAGCAAGAGAGCGATACGTACTTTTTCCCTCCACGTGCCCGTGAGGTTTAGGGTCTGGGGGACACCCCTTCGATGGTTCGACAGTCCTTCGCTGCGCTCGAGGACAGGGCTCACCACAGGCTTTGCTCAGGGCGGGCTCCCAGGCCCCGCCAGGCCAAGCCCCCTTGGAACCCCGGGTGCCCGACGGGACAAGCCCCTCGGAGCCTTTCGAGGGTGGCGATGTATCAAGACTTATGCAAGCAAGCCCTGGACTAGCAGGCTGATGAAAAATGGGGAGTGCAGTCCCGATGCGTCGGGATTGCCAGGAGTCTGAGGGTATCCCTCAGATACAATTTCTTCCCCTTCCTCACCCGAAAGGGCGCCAGAGGCATCGTCGAAGGAGTTTTTCAGCGCCCCGCGAGTTAAGGGGAGAGCCGACGTCTCGGCGATGAGGTAGTGAGAGCGGGCATCAACTTCTGCAGCCCGCTGGCCGGCACACTGCCCCCGAGATGTGCCAGCGTGGACGGGCCGGACTGCTACCGGGGTGTCGCGGCAAGAACGGACGGCCCGGGGGCCGAAGAGGTTAGACCGGCATCTCGTGGCGCGCCTGGCCGGTGGCTTTCAGGAAGCCAAGGACGGCCTGGACCCGGGCATGCTGGCCATTCTCCGGCGAGATGCCGAGCTTGCTGAAGATACTGTTGATGTGGTGCTCCACCGTCCTGGGTTGAATGTACAGAATGCTTGCGATGGTGCTGTTCGTGCAGGCTTTGGCCATGAGAGACAGCACTTCGAGCTCTCTCCGTGTCAGGGCCCGGAGTGGTGAGCTCTCGGCAATCCCGTTCTGAGAGGTCAGCTTTTCGACCATGATGGGGTCGAGCACCGTGCGGCCCGCGGCAACGTCGTGAATCGTCCGGCTGAGCTCGTCCAGGGTCCCCAGCGTGTGCTTGAGCAGGTACGACTTTCCTCTGGGATCGTCCTTGAGAAACTCTCTGATGTACTCTGGGTCGTCGTAGGCAGACAGCAGTATGATGCCGACTTCCGGGTGATTCTCACGTATCTGCTTGGCGGCAGCGATGCCGTTGAGGCCCGGCATCTTCACGTCCATGATAACGACATCCGGGTCCAGGACCGGGACCATCCGCACCGCGATCTCGCCATCTGCCAAAGCACCCACGAGGTCGACGGTCGGGTCACTGGACAGGAGCATCCCGAATGCCTCGCGGATGACCTCCTGGTCGTCCACGATCATTACCTTGATCGGCGCGTGTTCGGATGGGTCCATGTTCCACTGTGTCTCCCCAGCTATTCCCCGCCCCAATGGCCCAATACGCTCGATGAACCATTACGTTGCCCAGACTGCCACCCGTCGCGGTGAGGCACTACATCCCGCTCAGGAACAAGGTCGCGAATGAGCTGCGAGTCGCCCTGGGTGCGAGCACCGCTACTCACTGGATGCGAACCTTTGGGGACATGTATGCATTGGACCGCCTCGATTGGGTACCCACTTGGTGTCTCCGCCGATGCCCTGAGGATAAGCTGATATCACGGCCCGGTCGGCACCGGCACCGGCTGTGGTGGCCATCGTTCGGTTGGACCTCGTGGGTCCTTGGATCGGTCAGCCTCCCTAGGGCATGGTCTGTCCCCACTGCCATCCGCTACGGCTAAGAGTGGTTATTGTATAAACAGGAGTAGACTCCGATGAAACCATCTCCGGGGTTGCCGGAACCGTACCACAATGCGCCTAGAACTCACATTTGCACACATCCTGCAGGCAAGTCAAGTTGTTCGAAACCCCTCATCTTGTGGTTTCCAAGGCCGGCTGCAGTTTTCCAACGCCAGCGGGGCGTTACCGGAATGGAGACTGCCATCATTCTCATGGCCTTCGTGGTGATCGCCTCCATCTACTCCTTCACCGTCCTCTCCACCGGCATCTTCTCCGCCGACAAGGGGAAGGAGACGATTCAAGCCGGCCTCGGCGAGGCGAGTGACCCTGCCGAGCTGAAGGGCTCTGCCGTCGGCGAAGGCTCGCCAGATACTCTCCCGCCCTTCGGTGAGCCCCTTCGGACCGCCGTCGCTACCTCCTCTAGCGACTACCAGGTCGGCCCTACCGCCGACACCATCGACAAGAAAGAGGACTCCGCCAGCGCCAACATGGCCCCTTCAGCTACCTCCTCCATCGATATCCTGGCGCCCAGAACATCACCGCCACTGTCGCTGATCGTTACCCTCGTCTCCCCCCAGCTCTCGGTCAAATCCCGCCTCCACTGATCATCCTTGACATGAAAAATGCCCGGCATCGGCGGCGCGGGGCTCTACGACCACATCGAGCAGCTATCCGAGGAGCCGTCCATCAACCAGCGTACGGAGTGACGAGATGCCCCGAAAAAGGCAGGCCCTGATCCTAGAGGACGACGCCGACTTGACATCGGAGCTCGAATCGCTCCTTGAGCGCCTAGGCTTCGAGGTCACCCGGATCCAAGAGCCCGACCGCGTCGAGGAGACCATTGGAAACCACCTTTACGACGTGGCGTTGCTGAACGCGACCTTGCCCGATTTGAGCTGGCGCCGAACGTTGCGGGCGGTCAAGAATGCTTCCCGAACGACGACCGTCATCATGATCACGCGGCACGCCGGTGGGGAGGACATTCGACTCGCTCTCAACGCTGGCGCCTACGCCGCGGTGGAACGGCCACTAAGCAAACAAAAGCTCTCGAGCCTTATCGCGCCCGAGTGCGACGGGCTGTTCGTGGCGCTGCGTGGCTGAGGCTGCGAATCCGCATCTCGGCGCGGAGATCAGCAGTCTGCCGCTTCCCGCCTCCCGTCGGTCGACATCTGCCCAATGGTGCGCCTGCGTCGTCTACGGCATCTTGAATCAACGCACTGTCGCCGCTATTGCGTTATGAAACGCAATGCCCGACGACCACGACGACCTGTTCACTCTGATACGCTTAGGAAAAGAAGCCCATGACTGGTCGTTTGGCCGGGCGGCGCAACGTTGATACTGGTCCCGACGAGAGCACCGTCAGCGCGAGAGCCCACCATGATGGGTGCGCCAAAATATCACTGGTGGACCTTGGTCAAATCCTTATTTGCGCTACCCTGGACGTTCCCTCATAATAAGAGGTGCCGGTAATCCGGAGCAGAGATTTCGACCCAGGGAGGCTACGTGCAGTCGAGACGTAAATACGTGCCCGCATACGAACGACTTCGACTTAAGCTAAAGGAAACGAGGATGGAAGCGGGGCTGACTCAGGCGGAGGTAGCCCGGATGCTGGGCCGGCCACAGTCGTTCATCTCCAAGGTCGAAACGCGCGAGCGCCGCGTCGACTTCCTAGAGCTTCAAGTGCTGGCAAAAATCTACGGGAAGTCGCCCTCCTACTACGAGGACCCATCCGTTACGCAGCTGTTCACCCCTGAGGCAGACTGAACGCTCCTCCGGTACGAGACACTCCCGGCCGCAGGTTCTGTATACCTCGTGCGCCGGTTGGCGGGTCCCCTGCCCATATGGTCGGCGCCGGCGGCGCCCAGCCCCCTCTCTCCGCCTTGACTACATCGCGGTCGCGTAATACGCTAGCCCTGCCGCGCGTCCTCGGTTTCAAGCCTGGGACAATCGGGAAGATCGCAGCTCATAACCTCATCGGGGGCTCCAATTGCAGACCACAACACTTCCCACGAAGCCAAAAGACCTCCGCGAGCTGATCCGCAAGGGGGAGCTGGAGCGGCAGACCGGCGGCATGGCTCCCGGCCACGTGCAGGCGAACCTCGCGATACTGCCGGCGGACCTGGCGTTCGACTTCCTGCTCTTCTGCCAGCGAAACCCCAAGCCGTGTCCGCTGCTGGAGGTCGTCGAGGGGGGCTCCACGGAGCCCAAGCAGATGGCGCCTGGGGCGGACCTGCGGTTCGATACGCCAAAGTACCGCGTGTACCAGCACGGAGAGATGGTGGCGGAGACGCCTGACGTCGCGGAGTTCTGGCGCGACGACCTCGTGTCGTTCTTGCTGGGATGCAGCTTCTCCTTCGAGACGGCGCTGATGCGCGCGGGGCTGCCGATGCGCCACATCGAATGTGATACCACCGTTCCGATGTTCATCACGAACGTCCCCACGACGCCGGCCGGCGTCTTCTCCGGGCCCCTGGTCGTGTCGATGAGGCCCATACCGCAGGAGAAGGTGGTCCGCGCCATCCAGGTGACATCGAGGTTCCCGGCCGTACACGGCGCCCCCGTGCATATCGGCGACCCCGAGGCCATAGGCATTGAGGACATCAACAGGCCAGACCTGGGCGACCCGGCGGAGATCAGGGATGGCGAGGTGCCGGTGTTCTGGGCCTGCGGCGTGACCCCTCAGGCGGTCGCCATGAGCTCCAAACCTTCGTTCATGATTACGCACTCGCCCGGCCACATGTTCATCACCGACGTCCGCGACGAAGACCTGGCGGTCTTCTAGCTCGCCGGCCACGAGGAGCCCGCGCATGTCAATCGAAGACATCATCCTCGATCGCGACCGCAGGGGCATATCGGCGCTCAGGCCGCATCTGCCGGACGACTTCTGCGGGCAGGCGGCAGAGCTCATCCTGCAAAATCCCGGCACTGCCATCATCGTGACGGGCTTCTACATCCTGGCGGCCGAGGCGGCCGAGACCGACGGCCCGCCTGGCGCCATAGTCATCGGCAACGCGCTGCAATCCATCGGCTACCAGGTCGTCTACGTCACCGACCGTTACACGGCGCCGCTCATGAGCGGCGTGGCCGGCTCCGACGCCCGGGTCGTAGACTTTCCAATTACCGGCGATACGGAGAGCAGGAGCTTCGCTGGAAGTCTTCTAACAGAGCTGAACCCTTCGGTGATCATCTCCATCGAGCGGTGCGGCCTGACCAGCGAAGGCCTGTACAGGAACATGCACGGGCAGGACATCTCGCCCTACAACGCCAGGGTCGACTACCTCTTCGACGATCCGATACCTTCGGTGGGCATCGGGGACGGCGGCAACGAGATTGGGATGGGCAACCTGGCCTCAATCATCCCGACGATTCCCTCGTTGGTCAAGATTCCGTGCGTAACGCAGACGACCAGGCTAATCACCAGCAGCGTGTCCAACTGGGGAGGCTACGGGCTGGTGGCCGCCCTATCAGAGCGGCGCGGCGAAAACCTCCTACCCTCGGTCGAGGCGGACCAAGACCTTATCAAGCGCACCGTCGATCAGGGCGCTGTAGACGGCATGAGCAACAAGCCGGAGTACAAGGTCGACGGGTTCACCCTGGAAGAGAACAGCCAGACGCTTATCCAGCTTCACCAGTACCTCGAGGAGCGCGGCGTGCCGGCCTCAGGGTAGCGTCCCGCCCGAGGTTCGGGGAGGAGCCTACACAATCCACACCGGCCGGGCTGTGTGGCTCCCTCAGACGGCCAGGACCATAGTCAGGTCGACGGTGGGAGCCGCTCTGACCGAGCTTCGCAGCAGCGTCGTGTGCAGCTTGCGCAATGCCCCCCGCTCCAATCTCGAAACATGCATTTGAGAGATATGAATTCGCTCCGCGATCTGCCTCTGCGAGAGCTGCTTGTAGAACCGCAGCTGTAGTATCGTCTTCTCTCTCGCTGGCAGCGTATCGAGGGCGGTGGCCAGTATCAGCCGGTCCAGAGAAAGGTCGAACTCGACATCCTCGCTGCCGACGTACTCCGACAGCGTTGCGTTGCCCTCGAAGTCCTCGTTTTCAAGGTTCTCATCGAGAGACCGTGGGTCTCCGATTCTTCCAAGCTCGGAGGCATCGTGGATCTCGCGCTCGGTTAACTCGCAGGCCTCGGCAAGCTCGCTGGCAGTCGGCCAGCGGCCCAGAGACGGCGCCATCACCCCCGCCACTTTGTCGATCGCGAGCTTATTTCGCCTGAGAGCCCGTGGCACCTTGATGAGACTGCCGTGATCTCGCAGGTGGTTTAGTATGGCGCCCAGAATCTCCGGAATCGCCAGCGAGGAGAAGCTGGTCCCCCGCTCTGGGTCGAACTTGGTGATCGCGTTAAGCAGCCCTATCATGCCCGTCTGGAACAGGTCCTCCTGTGGCTCTCGAGAGGTCAAGAATCGACGGCACAGCCGACGGACCAGAGGGACGTAGTTTGCCACGAGCCGCTCGCGGGCCTCAAGGTCTCCTGTGATCCGATACGACTCCAGCAGCTCTAGAGTCTTCGCTCTCGATGTGGTAACCATGAGGCTGAGACCACCTTTTCTGGCAGGTGCATCGACCGGGACAGGCGCCCTGACAACCTTCCGACAACGGCGTGAGCCACCGCCTACGGTTGGGCCTACAAACGTAATATGGAGTCCCCACTCGAAAACCCAAGGAGGTACGCAATTCATACTGTGGCCAGTCCCCACTCGAATACCCGAGGAGGTACGCAAGTCATACTGTGGCTAGCCCCCACGTTCGACCCCACCTTGCTTGGAGGTGGGCCTAAGATCGAGGCAGATCCTGGGACCGCCGCGCGACATAGACTGGACGCTTGACACGACTCTGGGCACCGACTAAGATACCTCTTGTACATTGATATCCTTGGCCCGTAGGTAATGGGCGAGATTACTCGTAACGCGATGAGCGTCGCCCGCTTATATCTATCTGACGTATATATGGGAGGCGTAGGTATGGTTACCATCGAGCGCCAAGAGATGCTCTCGACGGCGTACTGGGAGCACCTGATCAAGAAGAGCGTCTCCCGATACTTCTTGCTGGACATGCTCTCGAAACAGCCGATGCACGGATACGACATCGCGAAGCGCATCGAGACGTGCTGCGAGGGGTGGTCGAAGCCCACCGACGGCATGATCTACCCGACCATCAAGGAGCTCGCGAACGGCGGATTTATCGAGTGCGTAGACGAGATCCACGGCGGAAGGGCCCGCAAGGTATGCCACCTGACATCCAAGGGAAGCGAGGCCTTGCGGGTAGCGGCCCAGGCTTGGGCGGGCGTGCTGCCGTACCTGGCGCGGTCGGTTAGAGACGCCGGCGCGGACCTCCCCTCCGAAGGCCTGGGTGTGAGCCCGGCGGTGGACTGCCCTCGTACGGACGAGAACCGGTAGAGAAGTCAGCGACTGAGGAGTGATTCGGCATGTGCGCCTTCGCCAACATGTACCTCCATCACGTGCCGGCGCCCGGAGAGGCCGTCAAGGAGATGGCCAGGACCCTCAGGCCCGGCGGCCGCCTGGTCATCACCGACCTGGACGCCCACGACTTCGAGTTTCTCCGCGAGGAGCACCACGACCGGTGGATGGGTTTCGAGCGGAGCGACATCGAGAGGTGGTTCCGAGAGGCCGGGCTCAGCGGCGTTTCGGTGGAGGACGTACGAGAAAGCTGCTGCGCGGAATCCGCGAGTGGGGCCGAGTCGGCCAGCGTCAGCATATTCGTCGCCTCGGGCGTCAAGTAGAGGAACGTCAGTGGAGCCTCACATGAAGATCGACACGTTGGCGGTCCATGCCGGAAGCGAGCCCGACCCGGAGACCGGGGCGCTGACGCGTCCGATTCACCTGTCGACGACCTTCGAGCGCGGAGTCGACGGGAGCTATCCGAAGGGGTACATCTACACTCGAAGCGGCAACCCTACGCGGGAGGCGCTGGAATCTTGCCTGAGGCAGCTGGAGGGGGCCGCCGCGGCCGCGGCCTTCTCGTCCGGCTCCGCGGCAACGGCCAGCGTTTTCCAGTCCCTGGCGGCGGGTGACCACGTCATCGCGCCCAGAGACGTCTACCACGGGACCGCCGGCCTGCTGCGCGATGTTTTCGCCAGGTGGAGCCTGGAGTCCACCTTCGTGGACATGACCGACCTTGCTGAGGTTCGTGACGCTATCCAGCCCAGTACAAGGCTCATCTGGATTGAGACGCCGTCGAACCCACTGCTGAAGGTCACCGACATTGGCGGCGTGTCCGCGATCGCCCACCAGGCCGGCGCCTTATGCGTGTCCGACAACACCTGGGCGACGCCGGTATTGCAGCGTCCTCTCGAGCTGGGCGCCGACCTCACCGTCCATGCCACGACAAAGTACCTTGGCGGACACGGAGACGTCCTTGGGGGCGCCGTACTGGCTCGCGTTGAAGACGATTTCTTCGGGCGGGTCCGGCGCGTTCAGACCGCATACGGCGCGGTGCCCTCGCCCTTCGACTGCTGGCTCGTGCTGAGAGGCGTGCAGACTCTTGCCCTGCGCATGCGGGCCCACTCGGAAAACGCCGCACAGGTTGCAGCCTATCTGTCGGATCATCTGAGCGTCGACGCGGTCCACTATCCCGGGCTGCCAGACCATGCGGGACACGACCTCGCGGCCCGACAGATGAGCGGTTTCGGCGGCATGTTGTCTTTCCAGCTCAAGGGCGGCCGCAACTCTGCGATGAAGGTGGCAGCAAAGGTCAAGGTGTTTACTCGCGCCACGAGCCTCGGCGGTACCGAAAGCCTGATCGAGCATCGAGCGTCGATTGAGGGGCCAGGCACGCAGACCCCTCAGAACCTCCTCCGCTTGTCGGTTGGAATCGAGGACGCCAGCGACCTCATCGACGATCTGGCGCAGGCACTGGCAGACTGATCAACAGTCGGGCGAATAACCGGAAGACAGGAGGCGATACTTGGCTACGACGAAGGACCAGAAAATCAAGGAAATCGTGAGGGAGCGATACGCAGAGGTGGCCAGCGGTACGGGGTGTGAATGTGCGGAGACACCTCTCTATACGGCGGACGAGGTCCAGGGGCTGCCAGACGGGGCGTTAGCCGCTTCAGCCGGCTGCGGAAACCCTACGGCGTTGGCCTCGCTCAAACCAGGCGAGACGGTCGTGGATTTCGGCAGCGGGGGCGGCATCGACTGCTTCCTGGCGGCTCGGGCCGTCGGACCCCAGGGCAGGGTCATCGGCATCGACATGACGCCTGACATGGTAGACCTGGCCAAAGAGAATGCGCGGAAGCTCGATCTGGCGAACGTCGAGTTCCATCTGACCGAAATGGAGAGCACACCCATTCAGAGCGACTCGGTCGACGTCATCATCTCCAACTGCGTGATAAACCTGGCGCCGGACAAGGAAGCTGTCTTCAATGAGGCATTCCGAATCCTGAAGTCCGGCGGTCGATTTGCGGTCTCGGACATGGTCCTGGTCGAGGAGTTGCCCGCGGAGGTGGTCTCGGACCCCGCGAACTGGGTCTCATGCCTATCCGGAGCGGAGCTAAAGAGCACGTGGGTGGAGCGCCTTCAAAAAGCCGGATTCACCGAGATCGAGTTCAGCTCCAATGGCGCATACGAGTCGGAGGCAAGCTGGAGCTCTCGCGTCCACAGCATGTCCATCAACGCGCGGAAGGGCTAGATACACGAGGAGGGGAGTCTGTCGCGCAACGGCATTGCGCGACAGACTCCCCCGTTGATCGCAATTCAAGCCAGCGGAGCACCGGCCCGTTTTGTCGAGATGATCGTGTCGTCGCGTCTAGACGGGAACGTGGTTGTCCTTACGCTGACGCTCTGACTCCAGGACCAGGGAGTCTAGGCCTCGCCGCACCTGCCCTAGGACGTCGGAGAGACGCTCTTCGAGGTTGAACAGGACCTCGCGGGAGTACTGGTCGGCTCCATCCCTGCGACCGCTGGCCGTCTCCTCGGCCTCGTTGACGATCCGGTGCGCCTTTCGTTGGGCATCTTGCACGATCTGTTGCGCCTCGATGGCCGCCTCTTCCTTTATCTCTTGCGCTTTCGCCTCCGCCGCAAGCGTGATCTCCGAATCGGCGACCTTGGACTCGTGCTCTCGCCTAGCGGCCTCGGTGATGGCGGAGGCCTCCTGCTCGGCCGAGCCTTTGACGCGCTGCGACTCGAGGTAGGCTTGGTTGATCATGCTCTCTTTCTGCCGCAGAACCTCGTTAGCCTCCTGAATGTGCGCCGGAAGGGAGTTGCGCAACTTCTCAGCGATGGCCTCGATGCGCTTGATATCCACCATCACCTTTTTTCCGAAGCCAGGCACCTTCGACCCCGAGGTGGCAAGTGCCTGCAACTCGTCAACGACGTGCGTAAGATCCACTTATGGTTCCCCCTTCCTTTTGAACAACCAGCATCTATCCGGATGAACTGGACTTCGCTTTCAATGCGGCCGCGACCTGGGGCGGCACAAGGGCTTCGATATTACCCCCCAACCTCTCCACTTCTTTGATTCGACTCGAAAAGACAAACTGGTACTCGAGGGCGCTCATCATGCAGACGACGTCGATGTCCGGGGCGAGACTCCGCCACATGAGCGCCATCTCGAACTCTAGCTCGAAATCAAATCCGGCGCGGAGCCCCCTGACGATGAACTTCGCTCCCTTATCCCGCGCCACGTTCGGCACGAGGCCCCGAAAAGACGTCACAGTCACGTTACCGAGATGCTCGACCGACTTCCGGAACAGCTCGACCCTCTCCTCGGTCGAAAAGGTAAGCGCCTTCGGAGAGTCTTCGTAGACACCAATGATCAGCTCATCGAAAAGTTTGGCGGCTCTCTCGGCGATGTCGACATGCCCATTGTGAACGGGGTCGAAGCTACCCGGGTAGATCGCCTTCGTCAACTGGGCCTCCGCTCGAATAAATGCAGACCGACGTATCCCCGTAACGGCGGTCGTGGGTCTGGACAAGCCTGCCGTAAGCGTCGGCCATCGGCTCGGTGGAGCGATGCTCCACAACCACCAGGCCACCGCGCCTCACTAAGCTCAGCTCGTTCAATGACCCCATCAACACATCCAAATCCACCGAGCCGTACGGAGGGTCTGCGAAGACGAGCCCGTACGGGCCTTCGAGGGTCGTGATCGCTCGCGCTACAGTCCTCCAGTGAACTCTACATCGGTCCGATAGGGCCAGCTCGGCAAGGTTTTTCTGAAGTTGTTGAGCAAGCCTCCCATTCGCCTCCACGAAGTCCGCTCCGCTGGCTCCTCTGCTGAGCGCTTCGATTCCCAGGGCTCCGGTGCCAGCGAACAGGTCCAAGACTCGCTCGCCCTCGACGGCACCCGCGCCAAGCACCGAGAATATCGCCCCTCGCACTCGCTCCGTGGTGGGCCTCAACCCAGTGCCCTTCGGCACTCGAAGCCTCCGGCCGCGATGAGATCCTCCGGTAATCCGAGTGGTCATCGGCTCACGGACGCCTGCGCGCCACCGCTGGGCCATCCTTCAGCCGCCACCAATGCGTCGGCTCCCAGCACCGTGAGGCAAAATGCTAGCATGGTCGAGCGGTCCGTGAAAGGGCAATCCTGCACTTTTTTTGGGAACTTATCAGTTTCGGTTCGGTACATCCGTGCGCATTCGTGAGGCTGCGGCGACTCGGCGGCTGTACCCGCCTATTCAACCCAAGTTGTGGCTCCATCGGCAAGGCCGCGCACCCGGACATTTACAACCCCCATATTCTTCTAGTATAATGTGTCTGGTAGACTGAGAGAGGAGCCGCGCCTTCGCGGCAAGCTCTCGGTTTTTTTTGGTTTCGGAGCCTTCCCCCATGACAACTCAGCGTGAGACCTATTTAACCGCTGAAGGACTGATCCAACTACAGGAAGAGTTGGCTACGCTGACGTCCGTCCGGCGCCAAGAGGTGGCCGCGCGAATCCACAAGGCGAGCGAAACCGGTGGCACGGTCGATAACGCGGAATATGACGAGGCCAAGAACGAGCAGGCCTTCATCGAGGGACGCATCCGCGAACTCGAGACCATTCTCTTCAACGCCACAGTAGCCCCCGCGCGCAAAAAGAAGACCAATAAGGTCGAATTTGGTTCATCAGTCACCGTAGTCACCGACAGGGGCGAAAAGCGCAACTATACAGTCGTAGGCAGCGCCGAGACGGCGCCCCTAGAGGGCAAGATCTCCGTCGAGTCTCCAGTCGGGCGAGCGCTTCTGGGCCACAAAGTCGGCGACAAGGTCGACGTGGAGACGCCAGCCGGTGTGACGAAGCTCAGGATCACGCGGCTCAAGTAAACAACCTTCCGGTCGGCCAAGCGCGGTTGTCCGCACTACTGCGCCGCGCGCGAGCTGCTCCCTTTGCGCCTACGTGTCAGCTAGCCTCTGCCTCTCGACTGTAGGACTTCTCAACGTCCTGTAATCGTGGGACACTAGGGCATCGTCCTAGTTCGGTGGATAGCGGTCCCACACGGACCCTCGGAGAACACGCCTCCCGATAGCAAGGGCGGCGCTTGATGGAGTTTCAGGAGAAACGCGCTGTGGTTGCGCCGGAAAACGAGTTGATCAGGGCCAGGCTCGAAAAGCTGGAGAGGCTAAGAGCTCGCGGCACAGAGCCATATCCGCACAGATTTGATCGAACTCATACCGCCAAGCAGGCGATAGCCCAGTTCGAGACTGCGGAACAGAAAGACGGAGCGGAAGCCCGCGTCGAAGCGGTATCGGCCGCAGGACGCATTGTCGCATTCCGCGGCATGGGCAAGGCGACCTTCTGCGACCTACTGGATGGATCAGGCCGGCTTCAGGTAATGTTCCGCCAAAATGTGCTGGGCGAGGCGTATGAGATGCTCCGGGATTTGGACCTGGGCGACTGGCTAGGCGTTGATGGGCCGATCTTCCGCACACGGGCCGGCGAGATCACCCTCGAAGTCCATCACCTCACCCTCCTGTGCAAGTCTATCCGGCCCCTGCCGGAGAAGTGGCACGGCCTGACCGACACCGAGGCCCGCTACAGGCAGCGGTACCTCGACCTTATCGCCAACGACGAGGCGCGACGGATCGCCGTCCTTCGGAGCAACATCGTCCGCTCCATGCGGCGCTTCATGGACGCTCGCGGCTTCATGGAGGTCGAGACTCCGGTGCTCGTACCGGTGGCTGCCGGCGGCATGGCCCACCCCTTCAGCACGCACTACAGCGCGCTGAACCGCGATCTATTCCTGCGAATCGCCACCGAGCTCTACCTCAAGAGGCTCATCGTGGGAGGCCTGGAGAAGGTCTACGAGATCGGCAAGGCCTTCCGAAACGAGGGCGTAGACCTTCACCATAACCCCGAATACACGATGATGGAGAGCTACGAGTCGTTCGTCGACTACACAGACGTCATGCGGATGGTTGAGGAGCTCGTATCGACGGTGGCCATCGACGTCCTTGGCGCCGCGGTCGTCAACTTCGGGGGCCAGGAAATCGACTTTACGCCTCCCTGGCCGCGGCTTAGCCTCCGCGAGGAGATCAAGAAGCGTAGCGGCATCGATTTCCTCCAGCATCCCGATATCGAGTCACTCAAGTCCGCGATGCATGAGGTCGGGATCGATGTGCGTCAGCAGGCAAGCTGGGGCGGCCTGCTCGACAAGCTCATCTCGTCGAAGGTCGAGCCGACCCTGACCCAGCCATGCTTTCTCCTGGACTACCCCGTTGAGATGTCGCCTCTCGCCAAAAGGCGCAAGGACGACGACCGATTGGTGGAGCGTTTCGAGGGGTTCGTCGCCGGCATGGAGTTATGCAACGCCTTCAGCGAGCTCAACGACCCCGTCGACCAGCGGCGGCGCTTCGAGGAGCAAGAGGCGCTTCGCTCCGTGTTCAAGGACGAGGAGAAGGACCGCCTCGACGAGGATTTCCTCATCGCCATCGAGCACGGCATGCCGCCAACGGGAGGCCTGGGCATAGGCGTGGACCGCCTGACAATGCTGCTCTCAGGGCATCGCAACATCCGGGAGGTCGTGCTCTTCCCACAGCTCAGATCCAGGTAGTTTTGGGTAGGCTACGCATGGCCGGTCTTCGGCCGCCAGCAGCCGTCGATTTCCGGCGAGTCTGGCCCAAGCAAGGGTTTTGGGTAGGCCACGCATGGCCGGTCTTCGGCCGCCAGCAGCCGTCGCTTTCCGGCGAGTCTGGCCCGAGCAAGGGTTTTGGGTAGGCCACGCATGGCCGGTCTTCGGCCGCCAGTCACCACAGATTTCCGGCGAGTGTGGCCCGAGCAAGGGTTTTGGGTAGGCCACGCATGGC